>NZ_JBANFL010000001.1:0-476206 GCF_037154135.1 Sphingobium aquiterrae | reverse complement strand
ACATCAACGTTCCGCCATCCTGACAGGGGGTCCCTTTTGCGCGCCGATAAGGGGTCCCGTTTGCACGCCGATTGACAGTCAGGAGAGTGAAGTGCCCGTTACTGCTCCTCGACAGCGGCGCAGCCGCGTCTTGCGCGCGAGGATGCCGGAAATCCCGCGCGGCAAACGGTATCTTGGGAACGGGCGGCAGGCCACTTGAGCGTTGCCGGAAGCCATTCATGCAAGCACCAGCGGCAGAGAAAAGGACATGAGCGCGCCGTCCGAAACATTGGCCGCCGTCAACATGCCGCCCATCTCGCTGATGATGCCATAGCTGGCTGCGATCCCGCAGCGCGGATCGAGCCGGAACGGATCGCTGTCGCGGCAGCCATGGCCATGCCCATCACCCGAAACCGGACTGGATGCGCATCGACAAAGAGGCACCGTCACGATCTCAGAGGCAGACCCGCCCCGTCGCACATTTCCGGCATGGTCGCATGTCCCGGAAACACTATGCCCAATAAAGACGCATCGGGTTGTCCACGAGCAGCTTGCGCTGCAGTTCCGACGTCGGTGCGATGTGCGGGATGATGTCCACGAGGGTGCCGTCATCGGGCATGTGGGTTTTCATGTTCGGGTGCGGCCAGTCCGTGCCCCACAGGACGCGGTCGGGAAAGCGCTCCACCAGAGTGCGGGCGAAGGGGATGACATCGCGATAGTCCGGCGGGCCCGACCGGGAGAGACGCTCCGGGCAGCTCACCTTGCTGACGATATTCTCATGCTCGGTCATGAGCTGGATGAACCGACCGAATTCGGGGCCGTCGACCGGCCGGGTGACATCGGGGCGCCCCATATGATCGACCACCACTGTCGTCGGGAGCGAGGTGAAGAAATCCCAGCGCTCTTCCAGGTCGGCAGCTTCGAAATAGACCACGACCTGCCAGCCCAGCGGCGCGATGCGATCGATGATTGCGCGGTAATAGGCGTCCGGCCTGGGGTCGACCAGGCGGCGGACGAAGTTGAAGCGCACCCCCCGCACCCCGGCCGCGTCGAGTTCGGCCAATGCCTCGTCCGTCACCGTGTCGCGCACCGTCGCGATCCCGCGGGCGCGGTCCCCGGCGGCGCGCAGCGCATCGAGCAGCGCCCGATTGTCGGCGCCGTGGCAGGTCGCCTGGACGATGACATTGCGTTCGAAGCCCAGGAAGTCGCGCAATGAGAACAGCTGCGCCTTGCCGGCATCGCACGGGGTATATTTGCGTTCGGGGGCATAGGGGAAAACATCGCCGGGCCCGAAGACATGGCAATGCGCATCCACAGCGCCCGCCGGCAGTGTGAAGCCCGGCCTGGTCGGGGCGGGATGATAGCAGAGCCAGTCGGCATCCATCTGAAAGTCCGTCATCACAGGCCCCGTGCCTTCAATTGCGCATCAAGGCGCGGATAGACGCGGCGGGCATTGCCTTCGAACACCTTGCGCTTGTCCGCCTCGGGGATTGCGAGCGCGTCGACATAGCGTTTGGTGTCATCGAAATACTGGCCCGTTTCCGGGTCGATGCCGCGCACCGCGCCGACCATTTCCGATCCGAAGAGGATGTTGTCCACGTCGATCACCTCGAACAGCAGGTCGATGCCCGGCTGATGATAGACGCAGGTGTCGAAGAACACATTCTTCATCACATGCTCGGCCAGCGGCGGCCGCTTCAACATGTCGGACAGGCCGCGATACCGGCCCCAATGATAGGGCACCGCGCCACCGCCATGGGGGATGATGAAACGCAATGTCGGAAAGTCGCGGAACAGGTCGCCTTCGATGAACTGCATGAAGGCGATCGTGTCGGCCGCGAGATAATAGGCGCCGGTCGCATGCATCGCCGGGTTGCAGCTCCCCGAGACGTGGATCATCGCCGGAACGTCCAGCTCCACCATCTTCTCGAAGAAGGGATACCAGGCACGATCGGTCAGCGGCGGGGAATCGAACCTGCCGCCCGACGGGTCCGGATTGAGGTTGCAACCGATAAAGCCCAGCTCGGTGACGCAGCGCTCCAGCTCGCCGATCGCATGGGCGATCACGATGCCGGGCGATTGCGGGAGCTGGCACACGCCGGCGAAGCTTTCGGGATAAAGGTCGATCACCCGCTTGATGAGATCGTTGGAGCGGCGGGCCCACACCTGCGCGACCGCTTCGTCGCCGATATGCGGCGCCATGGCGGAGGCGCGGGGCGAAAAGATCGTCATGTCCGCGCCCCGCTCGCGCAACAGGCGCAGCTGGTTCGCCTCGATCGTCTCGCGGATGTCGTCGTCGGAAATGGCGGGGTAGTGCGGATCGACATCGCCGCCAGCCTTGAAAGCCGCGACCTGCTGCTCGCGCCATGCGCTGTGGGGGGCGGGGGCTGTGGTATAATGGCCGTGGCAATCGATAATCATGGGCGTGAACTTTCTGCAATGGCAAGGATTGTGTCGGCCTTGGCGGCCAGGCCATCGGGAGGAGGAGAAAGGCCGAGCGCCCCGAGGCGCTGCTGCCAGTCGGCGGTGGCGCTCGCCATCGCACCGGTCTGGCCCAGGCTGGCGGCGGTGATGGCGGATTCGCGCATCTCCGCGGCACGGCGCTGGCCATGGACGAGCATGCGGTCGAGATTATAATTCCCGCGCGCACGCCAGTTCCAGCCGGGGAAGCTGGCGTCCAGCGAAGCGATCACCTCATCATCGACACCGGCCGCGCGTGCGGAGAGCAGGCATTCGGCGGTCAGCGCCTCCAGCCCCTTGATCATGATCGAGCGGATCATCTTGATCGCGCTGGCGGCACCGATGCCACCCGCGACGATCCGGCCGCCAAAGCCAAGTCGCGCCAGAAGCGCGAGGCCCTCGCCAGCAGATGGTCCTGCCAGCAATAACGGGACGGCCAGCAGCGCCGGCCTGACCGGGGCCATCACCGCGACATCGACATATCTTCCGCCGGCAGCGGCGATGGCTTCGGCCGCGACCTGCTTGGTGACGGGGGCGACGCTGTTGCAATCGAAGAAGAAGGCGCCGGGCGCCATGACCGCCGCCGCCGATTGCGCCGCCACGACCGCCTGATCGGCGGTCACGACACTGATGACGGCGCCTGCGTCCTGGATGGCCGCCCGAAGCGAGTCGCAGCCCGCAACTCCATGACGCCGATAGTCGGCGCGTTTGGCGTCGGCACTGGCCTCCGACTCCGTCTTCACGTCATAAGCCTTTATGGCAGCAGGCGGCGTGGCGCCCCATCCTTCGCAAAAGGCCTGCGCCGCCTCTCCGAAACCGATGAACGACAATATGGGGCAAGATGTCATGCGTTCCAGCTAGTGACGGCTTGCCGATCACGCATATCGGAACGGTTCACGCTCCATTGCTTTTCCTGAAGTCCAATCCGCGCATACGGAACGGAACGTCGCCACGAATGCCGCCTGCAGCTGCGTCGGCCGCCAGTCGTCGCGCATCGTGAGCCCGATCTGGCGCCGCAGGGAAGCGCCGGCGTCGGCGATCTCGGCGAGCAGGCCGGCACGCTGTTCGAAGAGGAACTGGTCGCGTGACATCAGCGTCAGCCAATCATCCTCGAGCATGAGCCCGCGGACGACAAGGACCGATCCGCATTCGATCCGCAGCCGCGGCGGCAATAGCCCATGCTCCTCGAACATCTGTTCCCAGCGGCGTCGCACCGGCGCCCCGGTCGCCGCGATAACCCATGGAAATTCCAATAGCCGCACAAAGGGAAAGCCGGGCTCGTCCAGCAAGGGGTGGCCCGCGCGCCCTACGATCACCGGGTCATCGAAGAACAGCGGTTCCTGCGCGACATCCCTGACCGGAAGCGGATCGCGCATGGCGCCGACCAGCAGGTCCAGCTCCCCTTCCCGCAGGCTGGCGAGCAATTCCATATACGGCCCCTCGACCACATTGACCGACGCGCCAGGATGCATGCGGGCAAAGCGGGCCAGGGCCTGGGGCAGCAGGATCGCCCGCGCCAGCGGCATGGTGCCGACGGTCAGCCGCCCCGCCCCTTCGTTGCGCAGCGCCTCAAGCTCATCCAGCCCGGCCTGCAATTCCGCATAGGCCAGGCGGGCGAAGCGCAGCAACCGGGTCGCCGCTGGCGTGGGTTGCACGGTGCGCCCCTGGCGCGTCAGCAGCGCAAGGCCGAGCAACTGCTCAAGATCGCGCGTGGCCCGGTGCAGCGCGGGTTCCGAAAGGCCGGTTTGCCGGGAGGCGAGCGCAAAGCTCCCGGCATGGTCGACCGCCATCAATGCCCGCAACTGCCCCAGGGTGATGCGGCGTTCGATATGCGGGAGGGGCGGCAAACGGGCGCCGCGCCGCACCCCCTGCCCGCCGCGCGCGACATAGGCCAGCGCGCGATCGATCCGCGCCGTCATCAACAGCCCGGCCTCCGTCGGCGCGACGCCGCCGGGCTGGCGATCGAACAGCTTATGGCCCAGCTGCGCCTCCACCTTCGCCACGGCCTGGGTCAGTGCGGGCTGGGAGAGGTTCATGGCCTGCGATGCGCCGCTGATGCTGCCCACACGGCCGGCGGTCGCGACCGCATCGAGATGGCGGAGATTGAGTTCGCGAATCTGATTCATGATCGACACTTCAGCACAGCTTATGGCCCGTGCGCAAATCCACCTTGCCTTGCCCGCCCCCCTCGGCCCTAGGAAGGCGCAGCAAAAGGACAGGATCAAGGATTGAAGGATGCATAGCGTCATCACGCATATCGAACGCGCGGACGCCGCCACCATCGCGGGGCTGGCGCAGGCGGGCGTCGCCACCATCCATGAAGCGCAGGGGCGGATCGGCCTGCTCGGCAGCCGGCTCCGGCCGATCTATGCCGGCGCCCGCATCGCCGGCACCGCAGTGACGGTATCGGTCCCGCCGGGCGACAACTGGATGATGCATGTCGCCATTGAACAATTGCAAGATGGCGACATCCTGGTGGTGGCACCGACATCGCCGTGCGAAGATGGCTATTTCGGCGATCTGCTCGCAACCTCGGCGATGGCGCGCGGCTGTCCCGGCCTGGTCATCGATGCCGGCGTGCGCGACGTGCGCGACCTGACGGCCATGGGCTTCCCGGTCTGGTCGAGGGCGATCTCCGCGCAGGGAACGGTGAAGGAAACGCTGGGATCGGTGAACGTCCCGATCGTGTGCGCGGGCGAACTGATCCAGGCCGGGGACGTCGTCGTCGCCGACGACGATGGCGTGTGCGTGGTCCGCCGGGCGGATGCCGCGCGCATCCTGGTCGAAGCGCAGGCGCGCGAAGCACGGGAAGCCGAGAAGCGCGCGCGGTTGGCCAAGGGCGAACTGGGCCTCGACATCTATGCCATGCGTGAGCGCCTGGCGGCCAAGGGGCTGCATTATGCCTGATGTCGGGCCTGATGCCGTGCGCGCCATGTGGATGCGCGGGGGGACGTCGAAGGGCGGGTTCTTCCTGGCGGACGATGTGCCCGCCGACACCGCCGCGCGCGATGCCTTCCTGCTCCGCGCGTTCGGTTCGCCCGACATCCGCCAGATCGACGGGATGGGCGGCGGCGACCCGCTGACGTCCAAGGTCGCCATCGTCTCCCGCTCCGCCCATGAAGGCGCGGATGTCGACTATCTGTTCCTTCAGGTCTTCGTCGACCGGGCGATCGTGACGGACGCCCAGAATTGCGGCAATATGCTGGCCGGCGTGGGGCCTTTCGCGATCGAAAGAGGATTGGTTGCAGCGCAGGATGGCGAAACCCGCGTCACCATATTCATGGTCAACACCGGCAAGATGGCGACGGCGACCGTTGCGACGCCCGGTGGCGCGGTGACTTATGAAGGCGACGCGCGGATCGATGGCGTGCCGGGCAGCGCGGCCGCGATCCCGCTCGCCTTTGCGGACATTGCGGGATCGAGCACCGGGGCGCTGCTGCCCACCGGCAATGCGGTGGACATCATCGAAGGCATCGAGACGACGCTGATCGACAATGGCATGCCCTGCGTGGTGCTGCGTGCCCGCGATGTCGGGATCAGCGGCTATGAGGATCGCGAGACGCTCGACGCCGACGACGCCTTGAAGACCCGGATCGAGGCGATCCGCCTCAAGGCCGGGCCGATGATGAACCTGGGCGACGTGGCCGGCCAATCGGTGCCCAAGATGATGCTGATCGCCGCGCCCAGAAATGGCGGCGCGATCAGCGTCCGTTCCTTCATCCCGCACCGGTGCCACGCCTCGGTCGGCGTGCTGGGCGCCATCAGCGTCGCCAGCGCCTGCCTCGTCCAGGGCTCGCCTGCGCAGGCACTGGCTGTCGTGCCCGAAGGACGTTCCCTGATGCTCGGCGTGGAACATCCCAGCGGCACCACCGGCTGCGTGATCGACCTGGACGAACAAGGGGCGATCGCAGGCGCGGCCATGCTGCGCACTGCACGCAAATTGTTCGACGGGACCTTGTTTGGCTGACGGCCGGTCGGGCCGCCACAATGAAAGATAAAAAATGACCGATCTAGGAGAAAAGCGCGCGCGCACGGGCCGGTTCGGCATCCTTGGGCAGCTCTGGTTCCAGGTGCTGGCAGGAACGCTGATCGGCATCCTGCTCGGCCACTTCGCGCCGTCGACAGCGGTAGCGATGAAGCCGCTTGGCGACGCGTTCATCAAGCTGATCCGCATGATGATCGGCCCGGTCGTCTTCGTGACCGTCGTGCATGGCATCGCCGGCATGAGCGACATGAAGAGCGTCGGCCGTGTCGCCCTGAAGTCGATCGTCTATTTCGAAATCATCACGATTCTTGCGCTGATCTTCGGGCTGGTCGCGGTCGACCTGTGGCAGCCGGGCGTGGGCATGAACATCGACGCCTCGGCCATCGACACGTCATCCATCGAGACCTATGTCGCCACGGCCCACGACCAGTCGATCTCCGGCTATTTCCTCAACATCATTCCGGACACGTTCGGCAGCGCATTGACCCAGGGACCCGTCCTGCAGGTGCTGTTCATCGCCGTGCTGTTCGGCATCGCCATCGCGGCGATCGGCCCGCGCGGCCGCCCGGTGGTGGAGGTGATCGAAAGCGCGTCGCAGGGCTTTTTCCGGATCATCGGCTACATCATGTATTTCGCCCCGCTGGGTGCCTTCGGCGCGATCGCCTTCACCGTCGGGCAGTTCGGCACGGCCTCGCTCCTGTCGCTGGGCGAGCTGGTCATCGAATTCTTCGTCGTCTGCGCCGTATTCACGGCCATCGTGCTGGGCGGTGTTGCCCATTGGTGCGGGGTCAGCCTGTGGCGTCTGCTGGGCTATCTGTGGGACGAGATCGTCATCGTTGCCGCCACGACATCCACGGAAACGGTCCTTCCGCGCCTCATCCAGAAGATGTGCAAGGCAGGCTGCGAGGAAAGCGTGGTCGGCTTCGTCATCCCGGCGGGCTATTCGTTCAACCTTGACGGGACATGCCTGTATCTCACCACCGTCACGGTGTTCCTGGCCCAGGCGACGAACACGCATCTGACGGTCTGGCACGAACTTGGCCTGATTGCCGTGCTGCTGCTCACATCCAAGGGGGCGGCCGGCGTTGCGGGCGCGGCCTTTGTCGTGCTCGCAGCGACACTCAACGCCACCGGCACGATACCGGTCGCGAGCATCGCGCTGATCCTGGGCATCCATCGTATCCTGGCCGAGGGCCTGACCTTCGTGAACCTGATCGGCAATGCACTCGCGACGTTCGTCATCGCGAAGTGGGAAGGCAAGCTGGACGAGAAGCTGATGGCGCAGGTGGTGGGCAATGCCCGCGTCCGCGCCAAGCATCAGGTCCTTTTGCCCGCCTGACCGCCGCCACATCCCAAAGCATAAGACCGGCCGCGCGCGCACGCGGCCGGAGAGGAGATCTTCATGTCTGCCGCCACCACCCTTGCCAGTTCCCTGATGCTGTTCACGGCCCAGACCCCGAGCCCGGCGCCCCTGCAACAGCCGCAACCACCGGCCGGATCGGCCGTGCGGCCGTTGGAAGGTGGCGTCGAAGCCGCCACGGACGCCGCCAGATTATCGGCGGACGGCAGCGGGAGCACCCCTGCCGCTTCGCCGCCAGCGCATGGGCCGACAGGCCCCGGCCAGCAGGAGGGCGCAACAGCACCGGGTGCGATCGCACGGTTCCAGCGCGACAACGCCGTCGGCAAGGTGCTGCGGCAATTGAAGCGGGGCGGGGTCGATCTGGCCCTGGACGTGGTCAGCAACATCGCCGCCAATCCGGTCGGCGGCGCGCGCCAGGGCAGCGCGGAATCCCACTGGGTCATGGGCGCGGCCGACCTCGATCTGGAAAAGCTTGTCGGCCTTGCCGATACGAAGGTCCATGTCCAGGCTGCCTGGTTCACCGGCACCAATCTGGGCCGCGAGTCGATCGGCAACTCGATCAGCTTCCAGCAGACCTGGCGCCCGGTCTCCGGGCCGCGCCTCACGCAATTGAACATCGAACATGATTTCGGCCGCGTGAACGTGATGGTTGGCCGGGCGGCCATGAACAGCTATTTCAACAGCTCCCCCTTCAACTGCGTTTTCATGAGCAATACCAGCTGCCTGACCGCCTATGGCGGCATCAGCAACATCGGCGTCACGGCCTATCCGAACTCCTCCTGGACCGCCAAGGTGCGCTATGCGCCCAGCGATCGCTGGTATGTGCAGGCCGGCCTGTTCGAATATAACAACGATCTCAACCTGAAGGGGAAAGGCGGGCTCGACTTCTCGCTCGGCAAGGGAACGGGCGCGCTCGTCGCCGGTGAAATCGGCTATCAGACGACCTTCGCCCAGGAGCGGTTGCCGCGTCGGTACAAGCTGGGCTTCTACCTCAACACAGATGGCGGGCAGAGCCTGTTCTACGATCGCAACGGCGACTCCGCGGCCCTCACCGGGCTTCCCCGGATCATGCAGGATGGCGACCGGACCGGCCTGTACGCGATGGTGGACCAGACGATCCAGCGCGCGCCCGGCAACAGCCGCCGCAATCTTGCGCTTTTCGGTCGTCTCTTCGTCAACACCGGCAATGCCGCCCAGCTCGACTGGTTCGCCTCGGGCGGGTTCGTGAAGACGGGCACCTTCAAGGGCCGGGACGACGACACGATCGGCTTCCTGATCACGGACACCCATTTGAGCGACCAGCAACTGGGCTATTTGCGAGACCTGCGCGCCAAGGCAGGCGGCACAGGCTCACCAAAGGCGGATGAGATCGTCGGCGAGATCAACTATGGCTTTGCCGCCATGCCGGGGGTCCGCATCCTCCCCAACATCCAGTGGGTGATCAATCCGGACCCGATTTACGTTCCCCAGCGCAAGACCAACGTCCCCAGCGCCCTGGTGCTCGGCCTGCGCATCGACGTGAAGTTCGCGCAACTGTTCGAGGGCGCATCCTGAAGCCATACTGGACGATGACCGATGTCGCCGGGATATCTATTGGGAGCATCCCGGTCATCGACGGCCTTGTCGGCGAGCCAGATGGTGGCCATCGGCATGCGGGACTTGTCGCTGCCCACTTCCGCCCGAATATCGCGACGGCGAGCATAATCCACTCACACAACAACTGACCCGTTCGGTGGGGGCGGATCGGCCGCCAGCGGGCTATGATGAGTGTCGATCCGCTCTAATATTGCGCCACCTCTTGCTCCACGCGTTCTGCAATCCGATGGGCCAGCGCGACGATCGTCATGGTCGGCATATCGTTGCCGCCACAGGGGAAGACGGAACTTCCCGCCACGAACACATTGGGAGCGTCGAAGAGGCGACAGTCGCTGTCCACGACACCCTGGCGCGCATTTTGCGCCATCCGGGTCGTCCCCATATGATGACGCACCCACCGGATGGGGCCTGACGGGGCGGCGTCGTCGCACGCATAGCCCAGCCGTCGCAGGTCCTGCATGATGAGTTGGCGCGTCTTGGCAAAACTGTCATGGACCAGCGAACTGAGCCGCCATTCCAGTCGGATCATCGGCAGCCCATGAAAATCATGCTGCTCATCCAGCCGGACACGGCTGTTGTAATCGGGTTCCTGCTCCATGATGGTGTCGAAGGAATAGCTGACGGGGCCGTGCCGGCCACGCTTGAGGCGATCGAAGAGCGTGGTGGCGGCTTCGGGAGCATGGCGCAGCAGAACGCGGATGTCGCGCCGGATGTGCGGCGGGCGGCGGCCCTTTCTAAGCCAGAAACTCAGATCGTTGAGCGCCCGCGCGCCTTCGCCATGACCGATCGCGGGGGTCCGCTTCAGCCAGCTGCGCGATTTGAGCAGGTGCAGCCGTTCTTCGAGCGCTGCATCAACGGTCAGTCCGGCGAAATTGGCGGTCGCGGGCGCGTTCTGTTGTACTTGGCCATTGGGGACGAGGCGGTGCAGCCGGTCGAGCGGTGCGTCGGCGGTCAGTCGACCCCATCGAATGCGCGGATGTTCCATGAAATAGCGTCCGACCAGGTCATGGCCATTGCCGATATCGGACAGCAAAAGCAGTCGTGGATTTTCAAGCCCACCCGCTGCCAGGATGAAAATGCGGGCGCGAACGCGGCGGCGCTGCCGATTTCCCGTAACGACCTCTGCACTGTCGATCCTTGCTGAACCTGGCACGCGGATCAGTCGCGCAACGGTGGCGTGGTGCAGCACATGAATATTCGGGCTGGCGCTCAAGGACGGCAGGGCGTTGCGGCCAAGATCGGGCGCGGGCGAAAGAGCGCACGGCTCAAGCCGCAAACTTTCTGCCTCCCCATGCAGCGCTTCGCTCTCCCAATCTATTCCGTCATCCAGAGCAAGGCTTTGCCGGGCCTTGTCATAATAAGGCGCCAATGCGGCGGGCGTGAGCGGCCAACCGCTCAGGGGCACCCAGGGGCGCGGTTCAAAGTCTCCGGTGGACAGGGGCTTGCACCATCCGCCCCAGCCGGCCTTTCCAGTGCTGCCCCCGAATTGCCGGACCCGCGACAGATCGAGAGGATCATAGGCTTCCCCGGCGATCACCCCACGCGACAGGCGTTGTGATCCATATTCGAAATGCAGCCCGCCGCTTTCGATCAGCAGCAGGCGGTGACGCGATCCCGTGAAATGGCGGGCAATCGTGATTCCGGCCGCACCCGCGCCGATGACGCAGATGTCCACATCCAGGGCGTCCCTTTCGGCAGACCTGCGCGCATCCTCTATCATCGTCCGGTATGACCACCCCAAGTCCGCACCCGAGCACAGGATATCCACGAGCACGGGCCGCCGAAACTGGCAAGGGAGACTAGTCCGGAATCGCAACGCTCCCGATTGGGCGGTTCATTCTGGAAAGTCGCCGGACAGGAAGGCTCAGACCCGCGTCCTGGTGCAGAACGTCTGGTCGCAAATCGTCATAACCGCCGCGTGGTGTAGTTCGCTAGCTTCGTCCCGATCCTTCGTCTCAAGCGAATAGGTGAACTCGGTCACGCCGACGAACGGCACCAGTTTTGCCGGTACGCGACGGCGGAATGCGTAGGTTGATCCGCGTTTTATGAGATAGGTACACATGGCCCTTGTCCTTGCTACTTGTGTAGCAAACACGGGTGAAAAAGCCTATAATTCCAGCATTTCGTAGCATTCCCAATAGGTTGCTACATGATGGTGGACAGGGCTGGATTCGAACCAGCGTACGGGAAACCCGGGCAGATTTACAGTCTGCTGCCTTTAACCACTCGGCCACCTGTCCACGTCCGCCGCCGCCGTCCCGAAGGACAAGGTCAGCGCCGGAGGGGGGCTCAATGACGAAAGGAGGCTTGCCTGTCAATGCTTCCCGTGAAAAGAGCGTCCTCATGAAAAGAGGTCATCGCACCGGCAAGCCCAAGGGCGGGTTTCCCCGCTTCTATGGGCGGCATGCCGTTACCGCCGCGCTCGCCAACCCCGACCGGGTCGTGCGCAAGATCTGGGGCACACGTGAGGCATTGGGGGCGCTCGATCTGCCGCCCGTTTTGCCGATCGTCTATGCCGATGGCGCGGATCTGGGCCGCATGGTGCCCGGTGACGCGCCGCATCAGGGCATCGTGGCGGAGGTCGAGCCATTGGACGACATCTGGCTGGACGACGTGCTGGAGGAGGGACGCGACGACCAGCGCCCGATCCTGGTCCTCGATCAGGTGACGGACCCGCATAATGTCGGCGCGATCCTCCGGTCCGCCGCCGCCTTCGATGCGCTCGCCATCGTCACGCAGGACAGGCACGCCCCACCCGAATCGGGCGTGCTTGCCCGTGCCGCCTCCGGCGCGCTGGAAATCGTGCCCTGGGTGCGGGTGGTGAACCTGGCCCGCGCGCTCGACGAGATCGCCGAGGCGGGATATTGGCGCATCGGCCTGGATGGCGAGGCGGACCAGACGCTGGCCGCGGCGATGGGCACCGCCCGCGTCGCGTTGGTGCTGGGCGCGGAGGGCGAAGGGCTGCGCCACAACAGCATGGCGCATTGCGACATCCTGGCCAAATTGCCGATCAGCGCGCGCATGGAATCGCTCAACGTCTCCAACGCGGCGGCGATCGCGCTTTATGCGGCGGCCTGCCGTTAGGATATTTTCCGGCCGGGCGCCTTTATCGGGCGGCCCGGACAGGGGAAAACAGCAGGGCGGAACGCAAAAGACAAACAGGGCCTGATCCGCGAACAGCCGCAGGGGTGCGGCGCAAAGGGGGGGGGGAAGAATGACGAAAGCTGGCATCGGGCGCATCGCACTGGCCCTGGGCGCAGTTCTGCTGCTGGCGGGCTGCCTCGTCACCCCCGGCAAGTTCGCCTCCACGCTGGATATCCGCGCCGACCGCAGCTTCACCTTCACCTATAAGGGGGAGGTGATCGCGCTCGACATGGACAAGGCGATGAAGGGCGGCGATGCGCCGGACGCGGGCCCGGACCTAGGCAATGACGCAGGGGCGAAGGACATGCCCAGCGCGCTCATGCAACCCATCGCCCTTGCCGGCGCGCAGGAGAGCAAAGGCGGGCAAGGCAAGCCGGAACCCAAGGGCGGATCGGATCAGGCCGCCGCCAATGCCCCCGCCGATAGCGACGCCGATTTCTCCGACATGCAGGACGAAACGACCAAGATGAACGCCATCGCCACGGCGCTTTCGAAGGAAAAGGGGTTCAAGCTCGCCCGCTATCTTGGCAACCACAAGTTCGAGATCGACTATGCCATCACCGGCACGCTCGACCACGGCTTCGTCTTTCCGTTCAATATCGACGCGCAGCTGGTCTTCCCGTTCATCGCGATCGAACTGCGCGGCGATGACAGGATAAGGGTGAAGGCGCCCGGCTATGCCAATGAAGCGAACAAGAGCCAAGGCGCGATGGCCGGCATGGGCAAGGCGCCGGACGCGGCCGCCCAGCTGGACGGCATCTTCACGCTGACCAGCGCCGCGCCGATCGTCAGCCAGAATCAGGAAGACGGCGCCAGGACGCTGCCCGATGGCCGGCGACAGATCGTCTGGAAGGTGAACAACCTGACCACGGACGCGCCGATGGCGGTCATCCGTTTCGGGCAATAGGGCATTTGCCAGTCAGCTGGGCTCACCCGACGGCCCGGAAAATGCGTCACATCAAAAGCATGGAGCGGCTGATCCGATGCGATCGGATCGCAAACCGCTCCAGCCGGCAGGCAAGGGATGTCCCGCCGGCATGTGGGCCATGCCATGGAACACACGTGCCATGAAAAGGGCAGGCGCGATCGGGCGCCTTCCCGGCGCTCAGTCTTCCGGTGCGATCTCGACCTTCAGGCCGTCCAGCGCATCGCTCATCACCAGTTGGCACGACAGGCGGCTGCGTTCATTCCGATGATCGGAACTGTCGAGCAGGTCGTTCTCATCCTCGCCGATCGCCGGCAGCGTGCCCGCAAAATCCGCGTCGACATAGACATGACAGGTCGCGCAGGAGCAGCAACCGCCACAGAGTGCCAGCAATTCGTCGAAACCGCTGTCGCGGATGGCCTCCATCACCGACAGCCCGTTTTCAGCGTCGACGGTCGTTTCCGCACCCGCACGGTTGACCACGATCAGCTTCGGCATATAGCAACTCTCCCTCTATCGCGGCCGGACATAGCCGGGCGACGCGAAAATGCAAGGATATGAGGCAATGCGGTGGTAGCAACGGCGGCGGCCCTGCGCGCAAGCCTGGATGCACTGGCGGCGATGGAACCGCGCTTTGCCGATGCGATCGGCCGGGTCGGCTATCCCGGCCCGCGCGTGCGCCAGCCGGGCTATGAGACATTGCTGCGGACGATCGTGGGGCAACAGGTCAGCATCGCGGCGGCCGCTTCGGTCTGGGCGAAGCTGGAGGCGCTGCTGGGCGCGGGCTGCGCGCCCGGTGCGTTGCTGGCGCAGGATTTCGATGCGTTGCGGGCCTGTGGCCTGTCCCGCCAGAAACAGGGCTATGCCCGCAGCCTCGCCGAACTGGTGATCTCCGGCGAACTCGACCTGCATGCCCTGCCCGCCGATGACGAGGACGCCATCGCCCATCTGGTCAGGGTGAAAGGCATCGGGCGCTGGTCGGCGGAGATCTACCTGCTGTTCGCCGAGGGGCGGCCGGATATCTGGCCCGCCGGCGACCTGGCCGTGCAGATCGAGGTCGGACGGATCATGGGCCTGTCCGATCGCCCGGACGAGAAGACCGTCCGCGCCATCGCCGATCCATGGCGCCCGCATCGCGGCGCGGCGGCGATCATGGCATGGCACCATTACAACGCGAAAATGCCGCTCTGAGGGGCGCGCCGGAGGACTTCATATCATGACCACCAAAGCCCCTGCCCGCTACATCGTCATCCATCATGGCGGCGAGTGGAAGATCAACCTCGACAACCGCTATTTCGGCCCCTTCGCAACGCAGGAGGCCGCCGTCGCCATGGCGACGGACACGGCTAGGCAGGCGGTCGAGGCCGGCCATCCCGCGTCCGTCCTGCTGATGGAGGGCGAACGCTTCACGCCGCTGTGGACCAGCACGGAACAAGACCCGCGATAGTCGGCAGGGCGATGATGGTGCGGTCGCCATCATCGCCCTCCCCCCGGATGGTTCCCGACGCGTTCAGGCGCGGGCGTCTCGTCAGCCGCCGCACGTCGTCATGGGCATGCTGACATAGTCCAGCTTCACATCGGAAATGGCGAGATCGAGGCTGCCCGCCGTTTCGATCACCAGCGGCGCCGTGATCGCCCGCATATCCGCACCGCGCGCGGCAAAGCATTGGAGCGGGATGGCGAGCTTCGTCCACTGCCCCTGCGGTGCGCGCGCCAGCACGCCGCCAATGGGCACCGTCGCCATCCTGCCCGCGCTTTCGATGCCGGCGGTGACAGTGCCCGTGACCGGCGCGGCTACCCGATATTCGATCACCAGGCTGATTTCGCCATTGCTCTCACGGGAAAGGTCGATGGCTTTGGGCGCCGCGATGGCGACGTGGCCAACACCGCCGCCGGACCATGTGAAGCGGCGCGAATCTTCCTGCGCCCGCCGGTCGACGCCCGACTGCCTGACCAGCTCGGTATCGATCGACCAGCCCGGCGGCACCCTGCCCTGCCCGTAGAAGATGCCCGGCGTGACCTCCGCCATGCCTGCCGGACGGCTCTCGTCCAGCGTGCCGACCGTGCCAGGCGCGGCATAGCTCAGGCCATAGCCGAAGGCGAACAGCGGATCATAGCCCGGATCGCGGCGATTGAGCACATATTGGTCCGGGCGGCGGGGCCATGAGAAGCTCAGCCTGCCGCGGAAATCATGATCGACCGAACCGTCGGCCCTGGCGAACAGCACGTCGGCAATGCCGCCGCCCTCGCTCCCCGGCAGGAAGGCGGCGACGAAGGCGTCCGATGCGTTCAGCTCCGCATTCACCCAGAGCGGACGGCCGGACAGGAATATCGCGACCACCGGGATGCCCGCCGCCTTCAATGCCCTGAGCATCGCCAGATCGCTCTTGTCGCCGGGACTATAGTCCAGATTGGGGATGTCGCCCTTGAATTCGGCATAGGGCTTTTCGCCGAACACGACGATGGCGGCATCGGGCCGGGTCGTGAACGTGCCATCGGGCGCATAGGTCGCGGTGCCCCCGCCCGCCTTCACGGTTTCCTCTATCCCCTTCCAGATCGACTGGGCATTGGGGAAGGCGCTGTTGGGCAGGTCGGCGCCCTGCCATGTGATCGACCAGCCGCCCGCCTGCTGGCCGATGCTGTCGGCGGCCGATCCCGCGACCAGGATATGCGCATCGGGTTTGAGCGGCAGCACGCCCTGGTTTTTGAGAAGCACCAGCGATTCCCGCACGGCCTGACGGGCGATCGCCCGGTGCGCGGGCGAGGCGATGACATCGAACTTGCCGGCAAAGGCGCGCGACGACGGACGCCCCCGATCGAAGGTGCCGGCCCGCAGCTTGACGCGCAGGATGCGGCGAACCGCATCGTCCAGCCGCGCCATGGGGATGACACCCGATTTCGCCTCGGCCAGCGTGTTGGCATAGAGCTGCTTCCAGCCCGGCCCGGAATACATGAACATATCCAGCCCGGCATTGATCGCCTGCGGGCAATCCTCGTTGGAACAGCCCTTCACCTGGCCGTGACTGTTCCAGTCGCCGATGACGAAGCCGTCAAAGCCCATGCGATCCTTCAGCACATCGGTCAGCAGGCTTTTGTTGCCGCTCATCTTCTCGCCATTCCAGCTGGAGAAGCTGGCCATGACCGATTGCGTGCCGGCCTCGATCGCGGCCGGATAGCCGCCCAGATGCACGTCGCGCAGCAGTTCTTCGGACAGGTGCGTATCGCCCTGGTCGCGGCCGCCGGTGCCGCCGTCGCCAAGGAAATGCTTGGTCGTCGCGATCAGATGGGCGGGCGCCAGGAAATCCCCGGTCCCGACCCTGCCCTGCACGCCCTCGATCATCGCGCCGGCATATTCGGCGGCGATCTGCGGCTCTTCGCCATAGCTTTCATAGGTCCGCCCCCAGCGGTCGTCCTGCACCACGGCCAGCGTCGGCGCGAAGGTCCAGTCGAGGCCGGCGGCGGCGGTTTCCAGCGCGGTCACTTCGCCGATCTTGCGGATGAGGTCGCGGTCGTGCGCCGCGCCCAGGCCGATATTGTGCGGAAACAGCGTGGCGCCGACGATGTTGTTGTTGCCATGCACCGAATCCGTGCCCCAGATGATCGGGATTTTCGGCCCGTTGTCGGCACGGCGCATCGATGCGTCATAATATTCGTCGGCCAGCTTGAGCCACTTCGCCGGGGACGCATATTCATCGTCATAGGGGCCGGAATTGCCGCCATTGAGCACCGATCCGATCTTGTAGGTGACGACGTCGGCCGGCGTAATGGAGCCGATATCCACCTGGATGATCTGGCCCACCTTGTCCTCAAGCGACATGGCCCGCATCAGCGCATCGATGCGCCGCTCCACCGCCGGGTCGCGCCCCGGCTGCGCCTTCACCTGCGGCCAGAGCGCCGGATGGGCGACCGCCGAAAGGGGCTGAGGTTCCGGCCGCGACTGGGGCTGGGACTGGGCGCCGAGCGGCCCGGCCATCAGCGTGACGATAGCGGCGATCGAGACGCGCGACAGGATGATCTTCATGTCTTCTCCCTTGCGCGTGAGGGCCTGTGCCCGGGCGCGCTTGATGGCCTGACGGCGAACGGATGCGAGAGGGGCCGCGCCGACGCCCCGGTCATGACCACCCGAAGGGAAGGCGCGGTCATGCGCGGATCACAGCATGGCGGGGGCCGCCTCGCTGCCCGACGCCGCGTCCACGCTGGCGACCGGCTTCGTGGCGAACAGGCCGAATAGCAGGATCAGGGCATAGGCGATGGCGGGCACGATCAACGCGGCCCGCAGCGACGTCAGGTCCGATATCCAGCCGGCAAGCGGCGGAAGGATGGCGCCACCGACGATCGCCATGCAGATGACGCCCGAGCCATCGGCCGCGCGGCGGCCAAGGCCCTCGCTCGCCAGCGTGAAGATCGTCGGGAACATGATCGAGTTGAACAGGCCGATGGCGATCAGCGACCAGCCGGACAGCGCGCCATGGGTGCTGGCGGACAGGGTGAGCAGCGCGATCGCCGTTCCCGCCACGACCGCCAGCACCTTGCCCGGCGCGAACATGCGCAGCACCGCCGAGCCGATGAACCGGCCGACCATCGCGCCGCCCCAATAATAGGCGACCAGCTTGCCCGCGGCCTCCTGGCTGATGCCCAGCGTGTCCGGCTGCACCAGATACAGCACCATCAGGCTGCCGATGGTCACTTCCGCCCCGACATACAGGAAGATGCCGAGCGTGCCGAAACCGAAACGGGCGCGCCTGAGCAGGCCGAAGGCCGCCGCGACGTTCATCGCTTCGGTCGGGGCTTCCTTCAGCTTGTTGCGTTGCGACCAGACAACCAGCGCGACGATGACCAGCGCGATGGCCAGGCCGATATAGGTGTGGACGACGACGCGCGATTCCGTGGCCCGGAACGCATCCAGCGCCGCGCCGGACAGCGTCGACGGATCGACCTTCGCCAGCGCGCCCAGGATCAGCATCGACCCGACATAGGGAAAGATCGTCGTGCCGAGCGAATTGAACGCCTGCGCGAAGGTGAGCCGGCTGGAGGCCGTTTCCGGCCTGCCCAGCATCGAGATCAGCGGATTGGCGACGACCTGCACGATGGTGATGCCGCTGGCCAGCACGAACAGCGCGAACAGGAAGGCCCCGAACAGGCTGGACGCGGCCGCCGGGATGAACAGCAGGCAGCCCGCCGTCATCGTCAGCAAGCCGACCACGGCGCTGCGCATGTAGCCAAGCCGGTGGACGATGGCGGAGGCCGGAATGGAGATGAGGAAATAGGCCGCGAAGAAGGCAGACTGAACCAGCAGCACCTGCGCATTCGACAGGATGAAGAGATCCTTGAGCTTGGGGATCAGCACATCGTTCAGGCTGGTGATGCCGCCAAAGACGAAGAAGAGCGCAAAGACGAAGCCGGTGAGGCCGCCGCCCGCCTGACTGCCGCCGGAAGAGGATGTCGCGCCGTTAGCGCCGGGTGCCAATGCCATGCCATGAACTCCGCTGAATGTTTCCGATCACGGCCTTATCGACAGTGCGTCGAGCGTGGCGGTGCCGCTGAGCACGGTATCGCCGGCAAAGCGGCCCACGACAATCGGATAGGCGCCCGCGTCGACCTTCCAGCCCGATGCGGCCCGGTCCGGGGCGGCATCCTCAAAACGGGCAATGATACGCGGATCGACGGTGATGGAGACGCGGCGGGTCTCGCCGGGCGCCAACTGCACCTTGTCGAAACCGGCGAGCCGATAGGCGCGGGTGCCGGCAGCGCTCTTCGCCTGCACATAGACCTGCGGCACATCGGCCCCGGCGCGCGCGCCGCTGTTGGTGACATCGAAACTGACCCTCAGCCCCGCGCCGCCGCTGATCGACAGGTTGGCGTAGCGGAAACTGGTGTAGGTCAGGCCGTGGCCGAAGGGGAAAAGCGGCTGCACTTTCCGGCCGGCATACCAGCGATAACCGACCTCCGCGCCCTCGGGATAATCGACGGGGAACGACGCGACGCCGCCGCTCATCCCGTAATTGGTCTTGTCGCCCGCATCCCGGCGGGCCTCGGCAGCGTGCAGTCTGTCGAGGCCCACCGGCTCCGGACGAGGCGCCTGTGCGGCGCTCGCGGGAAAGGTGATGGGAAGGCGGCCGGACGGCGCGACATCGCCGAAAAGGATACGCGCAATAGCCTCGCCCCCACGCTGGCCGGGATACCATGCCTGCAGCACGGCCGGCACCTTCTCCAGCCATGGCATCAGCACGGGGCCGCCAGTCTCCAGCACTAGGACCGTCCTGGCATTCGCCCGCGCCACCGCCGCGATCAGCCCGTCCTGATTGTCGGGCAGCGCCATGGTTTCGGGGTCCTGCGCCTCGGTCTGCCACTGCCAGGCGAACAGGATAGCGATGTCGGCATTGCGCGCGGCGGCCGCCGCCGCCTTCGGATCGCTGCCGTCGACATAGGTCACTTGCGCATCGGGGGCGAGCGCGCGGATCGCCTGCAACGGCGAAGAAGCATGCCATGTCATCCGGGCGAAGGATGCGGCCGCGCCCTTTGTCAGCGGGATTTCGACCGGCGCGCCGCCGACCGAACGGACCTGGGACGAGCCGCCGCCTGACAACACACCGACATCGGCATGGCCACCGATCAGCAGGATCTTGCGTGCCGTCTTCGCCAGCGGCAGCAGGTCGCCCTTGTTCTTGAGCAGGACGATGCCCTCTTCCGCCGCGCGCTGGGCGACATCGGCATGCGCGGCATAATCGATGGACGCAGCCGCGTCCGGCACCGGATCGTCCATCAGGCCGCTGGCGATCACGCCATGCAGGATGCGGCGCACCATGTCGTCGAGCCGCGCCATGGGAATGCGGCCGGCCTTGATCGCATCCGCGAACGGCGTGCCGAAATAGATGGCGTCGTCCAACTCCTGCCCGGATTCCTGGTCGAGGCCGTTGATCGCCGCCTTTTCCGTCGAATGGACCGCGCCCCAATCGGACATGACCCAGCCCTTATAGCCCCAGTCCTGCTTGAGGACGCTGTTGAGCAGCCAGTCATTCTCGCAGGCATAATCGCCATTGACCTTGTTATAGGCGCACATGACGGAGGCGGGCTGGCCGATTTCGGTCGCGATCTCGAAGGCGAGCAGATCGCTTTCCCGCAGGGCCGCCTTGTCGATGCGGGCATCGAGCACATTGCGCCCCGTTTCCTGCGCGTTGAGGGCGAAATGCTTGATCGTGGAGACGATGTGGTTGCTCTGGACGCCGCGGATATGCTCGCCCGCCATCACGCCGGCCAGCAGCGGGTCTTCGCCCAGATATTCGAAATTGCGGCCGTTCCAGGGATCGCGGGTCAGGTTGACGCCGCCGGCCAGCAGGATGTTGAAGGTCTTCGACCGCGCCTCCGCCCCGATCATCGCCCCGCCTTCATAGGCGATGCGCGGATTGAAGGTCGCGGCGGTGGCAAGGCTGGCGGGCAGCGCGGTGGCGACGTCGCCCTTGCGCTGCTCGACCTGGTTGGCCACGCCCAGGCTGGCGTCGCTTTCCCGCAGGGTCGGGATGCCAAGGCGCGGAATGCCGGGGAGATGCCCCGCCGAAGGGAGCATCGCGATCGGCTCCGCCGGTTTCGCCAGCGGCGGGAAATAGGCGTGGATGATCGCGAGCTTTTCCTGAAGCGTCATCGCGGACACCAGCGCGGCGGCGCGCGCCTCCACCGACAAGGCGCGATCGCTCGCCGCCGGCCTGACCGCGGCCTGCGGCGCTACATCCTGCGCCACCGTCACGGTCGGCAGGCAGACACCCATCATCAGGCTGGAGAGCAACAGGCGCTTGATCATGGGAGTCATCAGTTGACCTTCGTGGACAGGGATGGGGATGCCGCCGCAGCGCGGCAATGGGTCAGCGGCGCACGACGACCGGGCAGGTTGGCGAAGCCATCCCTTGCCACATGCGCTCCGGGGTAGCGCACCTGCTCCTTGGCAGTCACGGCGGCGGCCCATGACGGGCGCACCGGCCCCTCATCCTCGCCACCGATCGGCAGGTTGAAGGGCAGGACATCTCCTTCGCCGATACCCGGATCGGCAAGGAGCGAGCGGATGGGCGGGAAAGCTCCCTCCCCCACGCCGACGATGCCGATCTCACCGGATTCGGCCAGCGTCACCGACGGCAGCATCGACATGCGGGAGAGATAGGCGGCGGCCAGCCATCCGGCCGTGCCGCCGCCAGGGATGACGACACGACCGGGGGGGAGGGCGTCGGTCGTCATGGTCTTCTTCCTGTCAACCCGGCCCTAGAAATTGGCCCGGGCGCGGACGCCCCAGGTCCGGGGCGGCTGAAGGTTGGAGAGGAACACCGGATCGTAGCGCGGCGCGCCAAAGGCACCGGCGCCCGTGCGGATATGCCCGTTCTCGATATTCTGGACGAAAGCCTCGACCGAATATTTCTCATCCGCCGGTGTGAAGCGGATCGACGCATCCGACCGGAAATAGGCCTTCTGCTGGTCCCAGGCCGTGCCGTTGGTGCCGCGATCGGGCATATTGTCGGCCGGGTCGTTGACGTTCACGAACGGGTTGGCATCGCCGTTGAAATAGCTCAGCCAGCTCTTCGTCTCATAATGGGTGGTGACGCGCGGGGTGATCTTCGCCCCACTGGCCAGCTCGAAATCATGCTCATAGCTGGCCGTGGCGGAAAAGCGCGGCGCGTGCGCCAGTTCATTGCCCTGGAGCTGCGCGATCGAGGATGCCTTGCCCCCGTCATAAAGGCGGCCGTCCACGCTCTCCAGATCGTCCAGCTTGGTCTTCTGGACGGTAGCGGAGAATTGCAGCCGGTCGCTGTCGGTGATGTTGGCGTTCAGTTCCGCCTCCAGGCCGTAAGCCTTCGCGCCCTTGGCATTCTGGGTCACGATCTGGCTGCGCACGACATTGCCCTGGTCGTCGCGGAAGGTGACGGCCTGGTTGACCTGATAGCCCTTGAAGTCGGAATAATAGGCGGCGAGGTTCAAGGTCACACGGCGGTCGAGGAAGCGGGTCTTGAGGCCCACTTCATAGTTGGTCAGCGTTTCCGGATCGGTCAGGCCCGCATTGTCCTGGATATTGCCCGACTTGAAGCCGGTCGACAGGCTGGCATAGGCCAAGGTGTCGGGCGCGATGTCCGCATCGACGCGGGCGAGATAGGTCAGCTTGTCCCACTTGCCCTTCACGTCGTTGTTGGAGATCGCGAAACCCGGCAGCAGCGCCACCAGTTCCTCGGCCGTGGCGCCCGGATAGGCGCCGAAGATGCCGCCCTGGCAGGCGTCGGCGGGCAAGGTGGCGGGGCAGTGGTCGAAGGTGACGTTGCGGCCGCCGATATCCTCCTTCTTGTCGGATGTGTAGCGCAGGCCGCCGGTCACGCGCAGCCAGTCGGTGGCGTGCCACACGGCCTGGCCGAACACCGCCCGGCTGTCGATCTGGCGGTTCGCCTGGATGAAGCTGCCCGCCCAGCTGAACGTGCCGTCGCGATAGCCGTTGCGCTGGTCGATATCGAAGCGGATGCGGTTCTTCTCATGGCTGTAATAGGCGCCCAGAATCCAGTCGACCGCCTGGTCGCCGGTCGATTTCAGCTGGATTTCATGGCTCTGGAAATCATAGCGCGACGACAAGGTGCGGTTCTCGCCGAACGCGCCCAGCGGCAGGTCGTTGCCGTTGGCGTCGACCTGGCCGGTCGGCGGCAGCGCGCCCGCGTCGGCATCCGTCTGGGTGCTGCCGCCGATGCGCGACCAGCCGGCGATGTAGCTCAGCTGGATGCCGTCGGTGATATCATAGTTCATCGTGCTGCGCACCGCGACCGAGTAGCGGTCGGTATCGGGCGCGGTATCGCTGAGCGTCGACCAGCGCTTGGTGCCGGCGCGCGGCGTCTGGAGCAGGCCGATCACCGGCGCGCCATTGTCCAGGAAACCCTCGGCCGACAGGTTCCAGCTGAACCGGTCGCTGGGTTCCCACAGCATGGAAACGCGGCCCGACTGCTGGTCGGCGGCATAATATTTCTTGCCGGTGGTGACGAAGGCCG
The DNA here is from genome assembly GCF_037154135.1 of Sphingobium aquiterrae. NCBI lineage: Bacteria > Pseudomonadati > Pseudomonadota > Alphaproteobacteria > Sphingomonadales > Sphingobiaceae > Sphingobium > Sphingobium aquiterrae. The sequence goes on along the minus strand of NZ_JBANFL010000001.1, from coordinate 452,756 downwards.
ATTTGTTGATGCCCGCGATATCGGGCGCCGGCTGGTAGCTGGCATAGCCGTCATGCCGGTCCGAGACGAAGGCCACGCGGAAGGCCAGCGTGTCGGTGACGGGAATGTTGATCGCGCCGCGCACGCCCAGGCGATCGTAATTGCCGGCCGTCACCTCGACATTGCCGCTGAACACGCCCAGCTTCGGCTTGGCGGAGATGAGGCTCAGCGCGCCCACGGTTGCGTTGCGGCCGAACAGCGTGCCCTGCGGCCCGCGCAGCACCTCGACACGCTCCATGTCGTACATCAGCACCGAGGCGCCCTGCGAGCGCGGCGAATAGATGCCGTCGATGTAGATCGCGACCTCGGGGTCGGCGACCTCGGTATAGGCGCTGTCATTGCCGATGCCGCGCAGCGTCAGCAGCACGGCCGACTGGTCGCCCTGCTGGTTGAACTGGAGCGACGGCACGAACCGGGCAAGGTCGGTCACGTCCTTCACCTGATTCTTGTTCAGCGTATCCTGGCTGAAGGCCGAAACGGCGATCGGCGTGGATTGCAGGCTGGTTTCCCGCCGCGTCGCGGTGACGACGATGTCGCCCGGATCGCTTTGCGCGGATTCGGCCGATTGCGGGACGGCGGCGTCCTGCGCATGGGCCACGGAAACGGAAAATAGGCAGGCCGCGAGCGCTGTGCTCGCGACGAGTGCGTGCCTCGTCATCATCATCCTCCCGGAAGATTTGTTGCTTGTGTCGCGTTTATGACCAGAGTCTGACAACGATGTCAACACGAATTTGACATCGTTGTCAGACTCTGGTTTCGCGGCTGTTTTCCTGACCGGTAAGAGGCTATAGCCTGTCGGCAATGTCCGCTTCCGTGATTTCCCCCGCGTCACCGGGCCTTTCCAGCAAGGGCGAAACCCTGGCAAGGCGGCTGTTCTGGCTGTCGATCGGGGTGTTCTTCATCGGCGGATTCCTTACCTCCAGCGTCAGCCTGCTGGTGCCGCAGCTCAAGGCGATGCTGTCGCTCGACTACAAGGGCGCGCTGCTGATCCAGCTCGCCTTCCATTCAAGCTATCTGCTCTTCGCCCTGCCCGCCGCGCTGGCGGTCGTCAGGGCCGGCTATATGCGCGCGATCACCGCCGGGCTTTGCGTGATGGCCGCCGGCTGCATCGCGCTGGCGGTGGCGCAGGGCATGCGCGATTTCCTTGTCGTGCTGTGTGCGCTGCTGTTGCTCTCGGCGGGCCAGACGGTGCTGCAGATCGCATCGAACACGGTCGTCACCGTCATCGGCCCCTCGCGCGGGGCGGCGGCGCGCCTGACGCTGCTCCAGGGGTTCAACTCCCTGGGCACGGTGCTGGGACCATTGCTGAGCGCGCCGTTCCTGCTTGCCGATATCGCGCCGGGCGACAGGGCTTCGGTCACGGCATCGCTGCCCTTCATGGCATCGGGCGCCATCCTGTCCGCCCTCTCGATCGCCTATTTCACCCAGCGCGCCATGCTGAACGGGGGCGAGGACCGCGACGACGGGCCGGTCTTGACCACCAGGATCTTCGCGGTGATCGAGGATCGGCGCCTGCTCTGGGGCACCGCCGCCATATTCGTCTATGTGGGTGCGGAAGTCACCATCGGAACCTTGATGACGAACATCCTGATGCTGCCGGAAAGGCTGGCGGTCACGCCGGTCACGGCCGGGCGACTGGTCAGCCTGTATTGGGCCGGCGCGATGATCGGCCGCTTCGCCGGGGCATGGGCGATCCGCCATGTGCCCGAAACCCGGCTGCTGTTCCATGTCTCGCTGGCGGCCGTCATCCTGACGGGCGCGGCGATCGTCCTGCCGGGACCGGCGGGGGCATGCGCACTGATCGCCATCGGTCTGTGCAACGCCATCATGTACCCGACCATCTACGCCCTCGCGATGCCGCGGGATGCCCGGCTGGCGCCTTTGGCATCCATGTGGCTGTGCATGGCGGTGGTCGGCGGCGCCATCGTGCCGATGATGACGGGCGCGGCCGCCGATGCCATCGGGCTGCTGCCCTCCTTGCTGCTGCCGGCGCTGTGCTATGCCGGCATCGCGCTGTTTGCCAGGACATGCGGCACGCAGCGGGGGGCACAGGCATGAAGGCGGTCACGATCAAGGATGTGGCGGCGCGCGCGGGCGTATCGCCCAAGACCGTGTCGCGCGTGATCAACGGCGAGGATCATGTGCGCCCGGAAGTCCGCGATGCCGTGGAAAAGGTGGTCGCGGAACTGAACTACCGCCCCAATGCCTTTGCGCGCAGCCTGTCGGGTTCGCGTTCCTATCTGCTCGGGCTCTTCATCGACGATCCGGTTTCCGGCTATGCCGCGGACCTGCAGCATGGCGCGCTCTTGCGCTGCCGTGAACGCAGCTACCATCTTGTCGTTGAGCCGGTGGACCTCAGCAGCCCGAAATGGGCGCAACAGGTGCGGGACAGCATTGCGGCGCTGCGGTTTGACGGCGCGATCGTCGCGCCGCCGATCTGCGACGAAAAGGCGCTGACCGATCTGTTCGCCGAAGCGGCGCTGCCGACGGTGCTGGTCGCGCCCAGCACGCCCCGCGACATCGCGGGCGACATATGGGGCTCCGTGCGGATGGACGACCACCGGGCGGCGCGGGAGATGACGGAATATCTCATCGCCCTTGGCCATCGCCATATCGGCTTCGTGCGGGGGCCGCTGGCGCACAGCGCATCGGCGCGGCGCGAAGAGGGTTTTCTCGAAGCGATGGCGCAAACCCATATCGTGGTCGATGCGCAGGCGCTGACACGGGGCGACTTTTCCTTCCGCACCGGCCTGGAACAGGGGGAACGGATGCTCCGCCGGCCGGACCGGCCGACCGCGATCTTCGCGAGCAATGACGACATGGCGCTGGGCGTGCTGATCACGGCGATGAAGCTGGGCATTGCGGTGCCCGAGCAGCTTTCGATCTGCGGCTTCGACGACGCCGCATCCTCCCGCGCCGCCTGGCCGCAACTGACGACCATCCGCCAGCCCAAATCGGAAATGGCGGCGGCGGCCGTCGACATCCTGGTGAACCCGCATGTCCGCAAGGACATTGCCAGCCCCGACTCGCACCTGATGCTGGCGCATGCGCTGATCGTGCGGGGGAGCACGGGGCCTGCGCCCGAGGTGTCATAGACGTCCCGCGCGATTTCCAGGCGGTCGGGATTGATCGACTCACCCTCGCCGGCGCGGAATCAATCGAACAATGTCAGGGGAATGCTGTCCGCCATCGCCCGATAGCCTGCCGAGGAGGGGTGCAACGCGTCGCCCGAACATAGGCGGGCAGCAGCCGGTCCGGTTTTGCCGGATCGCGCACCGCCTTGTCGAAATCGACAATCGCGTCGAAATTGCCCTTCTCCCGAATCCAGCGATTCACGGCCTGCCGGTCCGCTTCATTCTTCGCGTCCGGATGGTAATAATCATTGCCCATGAACGGCAGGATCGTGGCGCCGATGGCCTTGACGCCCCGCGCCCGTGCCCGCGCGACGATCTGGCGATAGGCGCCGATGATCCGCGCCACCAGTTGCCGGTGCGCGGCATCCGTCGCCGGCGCTTCGCGGGTCAGCGTGCCGATGTCGTTGATGCCTTCCAGCAGGATCAGAGTGCGGACGCCCGGCTGGGCCAGGACATCGCGGTCCAACCGCGCCAGCGCATTGGGGCCGAGCCCGTCGTTCAGCAGCCGGTTGCCGCCGATCCCCTGATTGAGGACCGCGAGACGGCGATATGCCCCGCCCGCCTGGAACCGCTCGATCAGCCGGTCGGTCCAACGATCATTGCCATTGGTCGTGGCGCCGCGTCCATCGGTGATGGAATCACCCAGCGCGACCACCACGCCGGCCGACGTGCATGTCTCCACGTCCATCGCGGCAAGGGTGAACCAGTGATCGAAGCGGGTGGCCCCGGCCATGCTCGCGTCATCCAGATGATCGCCCGGCAGCAGATAGGATGTCGCGCGGGCGCCGGGATGCGACGTCTGCCGGGACGGTTCCTCGTCATAATGGATGCTGATGGAAAGGCTGCCCATGGCCTGCATGCCCAGCGCGACGGGATCGGACAGATAGTCCGCACCCGCCGGCACGATGACATCCGCCTGCCCGTCGAAGCGCACCGGCTGCAACGTCGCCTTGTCGATCGCGGAGGATGCGGGATCGGGCGCGCGGGCAATCGTCACGCCGGCGATATGCAGCGGCTGCGTGCCGGCAAGGTTGGACAGGCGCACCCGCACCCGCGTTCCGGCCAGCGACGCGCGCACCACCTGCCGCAAAGTCGTGCCGCCCAGCGTTCCGTCCGGCAGCGCATTCTCGCCCGTCGGCAGCATCTGGGACGAGGCCCATGCGGGCACCCAGGCCGGCGAACAGACGCGCGCCGAGGCGGGCATGGCGATACCCGACAGAAGGGGAAGAAGAAGGGAGCAGCAGGCAATCCGCATATGGCGCTTCATCGCTGGGACTTTCGATGCAGGGAGGCCGGAATGCCGAAGATATGGCTGGCGACAATGGCGCCGCGCGGGCTCACCCTTTCATTGCTGTCGGTATACTGGCCCTGGGCCACCGCCATGATGTGCGTGCCGGGCTTGTCGAACGGGCGGGCGTTGCGCAGGTTGACCGTGCCGGCGATGCCGCCCTCCACTGTCGAGGGGACGGGCGTCTTTGCCAGATCGAGCCGGGTGAACAGCGCCGACGGGAAGAAATCGAGATCGACCTCGCGGTTGGAACTGCCGCCGTTGGTGCCGCCATCGGAAGCGACCTGGATCTGCGAACCGTTCAGCAGTATCTTCGAGAAGCTGGGACCAAGCTCGCCGGCGATCAGCAGCATCGGCTTGCCCTGCACCTGCAATTGCATCGCCGTGCCCTGCTTCACGAGGCGCGGCGCCTCTGCAACGGCGGGGACGGCGGCAAGGAGCGTCAGCGCCGCCCCAAGCAGGCCGGCCGACTTGGCTGAAGCTCTCATCATTTCTCCGAAGCGAATGTCTCTAGCGCGCCCTGCGCACCCTTTTCGTCCAAGATGCGCAGCCAGCGCGTCAGCGACTGGCGCAGCCTTTCATCGTCCCGAAGCGCGACGGGGAACACCGCCTCAAGTCCCATGATGGCGTCCACCCGCGCTGCGGCATCGGACAGCCCCTCAAGCCGCGCCGCAATCGCGCCGGCAAGCGGATCGTCCACCACATAGGCTTCGCCCCGATCGTCGCGCGCGCCCTGCCAGCGGACCCAGGCAGCGACGGCAAGCGACAGCGCGTCGATGCTGCCGCCGGCCTGCAACCGCGCCGCAATCGGCGCGAGCAGCCGCTGGGGCAGCTTCTGCGATCCATCCATGGCGATCTGCCGCGTCCCGTGCTGCAATGCCGGATTGTCGAACCGCGCCATCAGCGCGCGGCGATAGGCGGCGACATCCAGTTCCGGGGGCGGAGACAGCGTCGCCTGCGCCTCGTCCCAAAGCTGCTCCACAAAGGCCCGCGCGGCGGGCAGCGCCAGCACCTCATGCACATAGTCGATCGCGGCGAGCCCGCCCAGATAGGCTATGCCGCTATGCGCGCCGTTGAGCAGGCGCAGCTTGGCTTCTTCCCATGGCGCGACCGATCGGGTGATCTGCACGGCATCGCCGAAATCGGGCCGGGGACCGCAGAAGCTGTCTTCGATCACCCATTGGCAGAAGGGTTCGGTCTTCACCATCGCCCGGTCTTCGACACCCAGGCTTTGCGCCATGGCGGCAATGTCCGCCTGGGTCGTCGCGGGGACGATCCTGTCCACCATGGTTTCGGGAAAACTGCCCCATGAGGCGATCCAGTCCGCAAGCGCGGCGTCATGCCGCCGCGCAAGGGCGATCACCGCCGCGCGCAGGCGCGAACCGTTATGCGGCAGGTTGTCGCAGGAAATCGCCGTGAACGGCGGCACGCCGGCCGCCCGGCGCATGGCCAGCGCCGCCACCAGAAAACCGGGCGCCGTCTGCGGCACGGCAAGGCCGGCGAGGTCGGCCGCCATCTGCGGATCGTCCTCGATCAGCGCGCCGGTCGCCGGATCGAGCTTGTAGCCCTTTTCGGTGATGGTCAGCGTCACGATATGCGTGTCGGGATGGGCCAGTGCGGCGAGCAGCGCCTGCGGCTGCTCGGGCGCCACCAGCACGTCGCGCACCGCGCCGACGATGCGGCAGCTCTCGCTCTGCCCATCGCGCACGAGCACGCTGTAGAGGCCATCCTGCGGCACCATCTGCTCGCGGACCGTGGGCGAGCGCAGCGATGCGGCGACGATGCCCCAGCGCGGGTCGCCCCGGTTCAGCACATCGTCGAAGATGACGGCCTGATGCGCGCGGTGAAAGGCGCCGATGCCAAGATGCACGACACCGCAGGTCATGGCGGCGCGATCGTAAAGCGGCTGTTCGACAGCGGCGGGCAACTGGCCCGATGTGGCGGCGGACAAGCGGCTCACAGCTTATACGCCTGCTTCACCAGATCATAGGAAAGCGCCTTTGCGACCGCGAAGGCTTCATCCTCCTCCAGCCGGTGCTCGGCGACCAGGCGGGCGAGGAAGGCGCAGTCCATGCGCCGCGCCACATCGTGCCGGGCGGGGATGGACAGGAAGGCGCGGGTGTCGTCGTTGAAGCCGACGGTATTGTAGAAGCCGCCCGTCTCCGTCACGCGCTCGCGGAAACGGCGCATCCCCTCCGGGCTGTCGTGGAACCACCAGGGCGGGCCAAGGCGCAGCGCCGGATAATGGCCGGCCAGCGGCGCCAACTCGCGCGAATAGACATCCTCGTCCAGGGTGAAGAGGATCAGCGTCAGGCGCGGATCATTGCCATGGCGGTCGAGCAGGGGCTTGAGGCACCGCACGAATTCGCCGGGGGTCGGGATGTCGCCGCCCTTGTCCCGGCCGAAGCGGGCGAGCACGGCGGCATTGTGGCTGCGATGGACGCCGGGATGCAGTTGCAGCACCATCCCGTCCTCGATCGACATGCGCGCCATTTCGACAAGCATATGGCCGCGGAACAGCTCGGCATCCTCCGGCGTCGCCGGCGCGGACAAGACCTTCCGGTACAGCGCCTCGATCTCCGCCGGCTCCAGCCATGCGGTAAAGGCGGAAGGGTGGCCATGGTCGGTCGAGGTCGCGCCCGCCTCCCGGAAATCCGCCCGGCGCTTTTCATGCGCGCGCAGATAGCCCGCGAAGCTGGACACATCCTCACCCGTCATTTCGCCAAAGCGCCGGACATTGTCGGCAAAGCCCGCCGCTTCGGGGTCCATCACGGGATCGGGCCGATAGGCCGTGACCACCCTGCCCTGCCAGCCGCTGGCCCGGATGGCGCGATGATGGTCGAGCGGATCGAGCGGCCCCTCGGTGGTCGCCAGCAGCTCGATGTTGAAGCGCTCGTAAAGGGCGCGCGGACGGAAGGCGGGGGTCTTCAGCGCCGCGTCGATCACATCGTAATAATGGTCGGCAGTCGCCGGCTCCAGCCGCACGTCCAGCCCGAACACCTCGGCGAAGACCCAGTCCAGCCACATGCGCGACGGCGTGCCGCGCAGCAGATAATAATGCGCGGCGAACAGGTGCCAGATCTTGCGCGGGTCCTGCTCCGTTGCACTGCCGTCCACCGTGGGGATGCCCAGCCGGTCCAGGGTCACGCCCTGGCTCATCAGCATGCGGAAGACATAATGATCCGGGATGATGAGCAATTCGGCCGGATTGGCGAAAGGCTGGTCATAGGCGAACCAGGCGGGATCGGTGTGGCCGTGCGGGCTGACGATCGGCAGGTCCTTGACCGTCGCATAAAGCGCGCGGGCAACGTCCCGTGTACGCGGATCGGAAGGAAACAGGCGGTCAGGGTGAAGGTGCAGAGGATATGTCATGACTGATTCCCATTGATACCGGTATCAACGCCTTCATAACGCGGCAGGATGAGATGAATAGTCATCAGCGCGACCAGATAGGCACAGGCGGCCACAGCGAAGATCGGGCCATAGCTGCCCACCGTCTCCAATATGGTGCCGGCAAATTTCGCCATCAGCATGCCGCCCAGCGCACCGGACAAGCCCCCCAGGCCGACGACCGATCCCGCCATCCAGCGCGGGAACACGTCGCCCGGCAGGGCATAGAGATTGGCGGAAAAGCCCTGATGCCCGGCGCAGGCAAGGCCGATGAGGCCAACCGCGATCCACATGCTGGGCGCATGGATCGCAAAGGCGATCGGCACGGCGCAGAGTGCGGACAGCAGCATCGCCGTCTTGCGCGCGCGATTGACGCTCCAGCCGCGCCCCATCAGGCGCGAAGACGTCCACCCGCCCGTGACCGACCCGATGTCGGCAAGCAGGTAGACGGCAACCAGCGGCGGGCCGAAATCCAGCATCTTCACGCCATATTGCTTGTTGAAGAAATCCGGCAGCCAGAACAGGAAGGTCCACCAGACCGGATCGATCAGGAAGCGCCCCAGCATATAGGCCCATGTCTGGCGATAGCGGAACAGCGTCGCCCATTTGACCGGGCGCTGCGGTTCGACCGGATCGGCCTCGATCCAGGTCAGTTCTTCCGCCGTAACCGTGCTTTTCTGGCGCGGGCTGCGATAGAAGCCGAGCCATGCCGCCAGCCAGACGACGGTGAGCAGGCCCGTGAGGATGAACGCCCAGCGCCACCCCAGGGTCACGGCGATGATCGGCACGACCAGCGGCGTGACGATGGCGCCGACATTCGACCCGGCGTTGAAGATGCCGATGGCCAGCGCCCGCTCCCGCTTGGGGAACCATTCGTTGGTCGCGGCGATCGCGGCGGGAAAGGTGCCCGCCTCGCCGATCGCCAGCGGGATGCGGGCCAGCAGCATGCCCGCCGTGGAAGTGAAGGCGATATGGGCGATATGCCCGATCGTCCACAGGGCGACGGCCAGCGCATAGCCCGCCCGCGCGCCGACCCGGTCGATGATCCGGCCGAAGACGACATAGGCGATGCCATAGCCCGCCTGGAACCAGATGGCGAGGCTGGCATAGCCGCTCTCGCTCCAACCGTAGCGCGCCTGGAGATCGGGCTTCAATGTGGGCAGCACCAGCCGGTCGATATAGCTGAGCACCACCGCCGCGAACAGCAGGCCGCAGACGATCCAGCGGACGCGTCCCGCAGGTTTTTTGGGCCCCGAGGGCTTGCCGGGTGCTGCGACCTCCACAGGGCTCACCAGTTGAACATGGTGCCGTCTTCCAGCCGGTTCACCGGCAGGAAGGCGCGTTTATAGTCATATGTCGCGGCGAGTGCTTCATCGATGTCGACGCCAAGGCCCGGCGCATCGCCCGGATGCATCATGCCGTCCGCAAAGCTGTAGGCATGGGGGAAGACCGCATCCGTCTCCGGCGTGTGGCGCATATATTCCTGGATGCCGAAATTGGGCAGGCTGAGGTCGAAATGCAGCGCCGCCGCCATGGACACGGGCGAAAGATCGGTGGCGCCATGGCAGCCGGTGCGGACATTGTGGATGTCGGCAAAGGAGGCCAGCCGCCGCAGATGGGTGATGCCGCCGGCATGGACCACGGTCGCGCGGATATAGTCGATCAGCTGCTCTTCGATCAGCTGCTTGGCGTCCCACAGCGAATTGAAGATCTCCCCCACGGCCAGCGGCGCGGTGGTGTGCTGGCGGATGAGGCGGAAATTCGCCTGGTTCTCGGCCGGGGTCGCATCCTCCAGCCAGAAGGGGCGATAGGGTTCCAGATCCTTGCCCAGCCGCCCGGCCTCGATCGGTGTCAGGCGATGGTGGATGTCGTGCAGCAGATGCACGTCCCAGCCCAGCGCCTCGCGCGCGGCCCTGAACAGCTCCGGCACGATGCGCATATATTTGGGCGTGTTCCAGACATTCTCGGTCGGCAGGTCGGCGTCGGCCGGCTCGTAGAAATAGCGGTCCTTCGACACGCCATAGGTCGATGCCATGCCGGGCACGCCGCACTGGATGCGGATCGCCTTGTAACCCTGTTTCTGATAGTCGAGCGCGGCCTCGATCGTGTCCTCGATGGTCGTGCCATTGGCATGGCCATAGACCATCACGCCCTCGCGGCTGGCGCCGCCCAGCAGCTGATAGAGCGGCAGGCCGGCGATCTTGCCCTTGATGTCCCACAGCGCCATGTCGACCGCGGCGATGGCCGTCATCGTCACCGGACCACGCCGCCAATAGGCGCCCTTGTAGAGATACTGCCAGATATCCTCGATCCGATGCGCGTCCCGCCCGATCAGGCAGGGGATGACATGGTCCTGGAGATAGCTCGCCACGGACAGTTCCCGGCCGTTGAGGGTCGCGTCGCCAAGGCCGTACACACCCTCATCGGTCTCTATCTTCAGCGTGATGAAATTGCGGCCAGGGCAGGTGACGATAACCTTGGCGCCGGTGATCCTGGGCATGGGCAGATCCTGTTTCTAGATGATTTCGAGCGTGACGGATTTAAGGTCGCGGCTGTTGGGCCCGGCCATGATGTCGAACAGGCCCGGTTCGACCACTTCCTCCATGTCGAGGTTCCACAGCGTGAAGGCGTCCGGGCCGAGGGCGATGCGCACCGTGCGGCTCTCCCCCGGCGCGAGCGTCACGCGCTCGAAACCCTTCAGCTCCTTGATCGGCCGGGTGACGGACGCGACTTGATCGTGGACATAGAGCTGGACGACCTCGTCCCCAGCCCTGTCGCCGACATTGCGGACGTCCACCTCCACGGTCACGTCGCCGCCGACACCGATCTTCGGCGCGGACAGGCGCGGCGCGCCCATCTCGAACCGGGTGTAGCTGAGGCCATAGCCGAAGGGGAAAAGCGGCTCGATCTCCTCGAACACATAACCGCGCCGGGCACTGGGCTTGCGGTTGTAGAAGACCGGGATCTGCCCAGCATCGCGCGCCACCGTCACGGGCAGCTTCGCGCCCGGATTGACATCACCGAACAGGATGTCGGCCATCGCCGTGCCGCCCTCCTGCCCCGGATACCAGCATTCCAGCAGCGCATTGGCCTGTGCCGCGACCGTGACATAGCTGGGCGGACGGCCGTTGATCGCGCAGACGACCACCGGCTTGCCCGTCGCCTTCATGGCCAGGAACAGGTCATTCTGCTCGCCGACCAGGTCCAGGCTGGTGCGGTCGCCCAGATGGTTGGCGGCAAAGCCTTCGCGGCTGGTCTGCTCGGTATCGCCGATGGCGAGGATGATGACATCCGCCCCCTTCGCGACCTCCACCGCCTCGGCGATCAGCTGGCGGTTCCTGGCGGGATCGGCGAGCAGCACCTCATCGACGGAGCGGTCCTCGCTCCGGGTGATGAACACGCCCTGCGCGTGCAGCACCTGCGCCTTGCCGGCAAGCTTCGCCTGGATGCCCTCAAGCAGCGACACGTCCTGCCGCGGGATGCTGGAATAGCCGCCCAGCCGCGCGATCGCCGCATTGGGGCCGATCACCGCGACCCTGGCATGGGCACCCGGCTTCAGCGGCAGGACGCCGTCATTGCCGAGCAGCGCAATGGATCTGTGCGCGGCCTTCAGCGCCAGCGCGCGCGCCTCCACATTGCCGGTCAGCCGGTCATAATCCTTTTGCGGCCACGGATTTTCGAACAGGCCCGCGCGGAACTTCAGCGTCAGCATCCGCGTGCAGGCGGTGTCGACGGCCTCGATCGGGACCGTGCCCGCGCGGACCTGTTCGACGAGCGTCCGATAGGCAAGGCCATCGGGCAGCTCGCAATCCACGCCGGCGCGCAGCGCGGCGCGGCCGGCGGCCTGCAGGTCGGGCTGGACATGATGGATGGTGTCGAGTTCGTTGACCGCGCCATAATCGCTGACGATGGCGCCATCGAAACCCCATTCGCCGCGCAGCACGTCGCCCAGCAGCCAGCGGTTCATATGGCTGGGAACGCCGTCGATCTCATTATAGGAGGGCATCACCGCGCCGATGCCGGTGCGCTTCACCACGGCGCGGAAGGGCGGGAAGAAATTCTCGCGCAGTTCGCGTTCGGAAATGGGCGCGGGGCCGATATTCTCGCCGCTCTGCGGCTGGCCGTGGCCGGTCATGTGCTTGAGCGTCGCAAAGACATGGCCGGGCGCCAGCGTCTTGCCCTCGCCCTGCAGGCCATGCACCGCCGCAACGCCCATCTCGCCGCACAGATAGGGGTCTTCGCCAAAGGTCTCCTCGATCCGGCCCCAGCGCGGATCGCGCGCGATGTCGACCACCGGGGAGAGCGCGAGATGCACGCCGCGCGCGCGCACTTCGCGGGCGATGACGGATTGCACCTCCTGCATCAGCGCCCGGTCGAAACTGCCGGCAAGGCCGATCGCCATCGGGAACATGGTGGCGTCGGTCGCCATATAGCCGTGCAGCGATTCCTCGTGGAACAGCACGGGAATGCCAAGGCGCGTCTCGTTCACCGCCCATGTCTGGACGGCGGCGATGAAGGCCACGGTATCGGCCGGGGTGCGCCAGCGCGCGCCCACGCCGCCCGCCTGGGTCGATCCGTTGGGCGCGCCGCGCCGGTCGGACGGGCGGGTGATCTGGCCGAAACTATTGGGATAGGCCTTGCTCGCCTTGGCGGCCGAGAAGGTCAGGTCGTCCATGATCTCCGCCTTGGTCGACCAGAGCGCGATGATCTGCCCGACCTTTTCCTCCAGCGTCATGCGGCCGAGAAGGTCGCGCACGCGCAGGTCAATCGGCGCGGTCGCATCCTTGTAGAGCGGGCCGCCGGCCTTCGCGAACGCCGGCGTCGTCGCCGCCAGCGACGTTGAGGCGAACAGGCCGAGCGCCTGCCGCCGCGCAAAGCGGGGGCCGGTCATTGCGACACCGTCAGCGTGACGGATTTGAGGTCGACCGAGTCCGGCCCGGTCATGATCTCGAAATCGCCCGGCTCGACCACGCGTTCCATATGGTCATTCCACATCTGCAGGCTTTCCGGGCCGACGGCGAACTGCACCGTGCGGCGCTCTCCCGGTTTCAGGCTGATCCGCTGAAACCCCTTCAACTCCTTGATCGGCCGGGTGACGGAACTCACCTTGTCGTGGATGTAGAGCTGTACCGTCTCGTCGCCCGCGCGCTGGCCGGTATTGCGCACATCGACCGACACTGTGACGCTGCCGCCCGTGCCGATCTTCGCGGCCGACAGGCGCGGCGCGCCCAGATCGAAGCTGGTGTAGCTCAGGCCATAGCCGAAGGGATAAAGCGGCGCCGCGGTGTCGAACAGATAGCCGCGCCGCGCGCTGGGCTTCATATTGTAGAACATCGGCAGCTGGCCGACCGAGCGCGGGATGGTGACGGGCAGCTTGCCGCCCGGATTGACGTCGCCGAACAGCACGTCCGCCATGGCGTTGCCGCCCTGCTCGCCCAGATACCAGCCTTCGACCAGCGCATCGGCCTGTTCGGAAATCCTGACCGTGGAGGCCGGGCGGCCGTTGATGAGGACAACGGTGATCGGCTTGCCCAATGCCTTGAGCGCATCGAACAGCTCCTGCTGCTCGCCGACCAGATCCAGGCTCGGCCGGTCGCCAAGATGATTGTTCGCCCAGCCCTCGCGGCTCGACTGCTCGGTATCGCCCAGGGTCAGGACGATGCGATCCACGCCCTTCGCAGCCTCCACCGCCTGCGCGATCAGCCTGCGGTTCTCCGCCGGGTCGGCCTTCACCACCTTGTCTTCCCACCAGTCGTCATTCTCGGTGATCTTGACGCCCTGGGCGAAGACGATGCTGGCGCGGTTGCCGACCTTCGCCTTGATGCCGTCGAGGATGGAGACCGTGTGCGGCGGCTGGCCATAATAGCCGCCCAGCCGCGCGACCGCCGCGCTGGGGCCGATCACCGCGATCGTGCCCTCGGGCTTGAGCGGCAGCATGCCGTCATTCTTGAGCAGGGTGATGGAGCGTTGCGCGGCTTTCAGCGCCAGCGCGCGCGCCTCCGCATTGTTGGTGATCGCTTCGGAGGCCGCTGCGTCGGCATAGGGATTTTCGAACAGGCCGGCGCGGAACTTGAGTTCGAGCATCCGGCGCACCGCCAGGTCGACCTTCGCCTGCGCGACCCGGCCCTCACGCACCGCCTTGGTCAGCGTCGCATAGGAAAGGCCGTCGGGCAGGTCCGCGTCCACGCCCGCATCCAGCGCGCGCACCGCCGCGCCTTCCAGGTCGCCGGCGATATGGTGGATGCTCATCAACTGGTCGACGGCCGAATAATCGCTGACGACCGCGCCACGGAAGCCCCATTCGCCGCGCAGCACATGGTCCAGCAGCCAGCGATTGGCGTGGCTCGGCACGCCGTCGATCTCATTATAGCTGGCCATCACCGCCTCGATGCCGGTGCGCTTCACCACCTGTTCGAAGGGCGGGAAGAAATTCTCGCGCAGTTCGCGTTCGGAGACGGGCGCGGGGCCGACATTGGTGCCGCTTTCGGGCTGGCCATGGCCGGTCAGATGCTTGAGCGTCGCAAACACATGGCCGGGCGTCAGCAGCCGGCTGCGCCCCTTGCCCTGCAGCCCCTCGACCGCCGCGACGCCCATTTCGCCGACCAGATAGGGGTCTTCGCCAAAGGTCTCCTCGATCCGGCCCCAGCGCGGGTCGCGCGCGATGTCGACCACCGGCGACAGGGCGAGGCTGACGCCGCGCGAGCGGATTTCCCGCGCGATGACCATGTTCACCTCCCGCAGCATGTCGGGATCGAAGGACGACGCCATGGCGATCGCCTGCGGGAAGCTGGTGGCGCCGACGGCGGCATAGCCGTGCAGCCCCTCTTCATGGAACAGGATGGGAATGCCCAGCCGCGTCTGCGTGGTCGCCCAGCGCTGCAGCGCGTTGACGAGGGCGACGGTCTGTTGGGGATTGCGTCCCGGTGCGACCCGAGGACTGACCGCGCCTTTGGCGTCGGACGGACGAGCGAAATGGCCAAGGCCATCGGGGAATTTCGCCTTCAGCTTGGCGGGATCGAGCTGCAGCCTGTCGTCGAAGATCGCGACCTTGCCTTCCCAGACCGTGGTGATCTGCGCGATCTTTTCCTCCAGCGTCATGCGCGAGAGGAGGTCTTCGACGCGCGCCTCGATCGGCTGGGAGGCATCCTTGTAGATCGGCTGCGCGCTGGCGGTCGCCGTGCGCGGCGCCGCCATTGCCGGCGCGCCCGCAACCAGCAGTGCCAGGATCGAAACCGCGCCGAGAATGTGACGAGATGGCAAAACAGGAACCCCCTCTTGGTGCCAGGCGACTTTTCAGTTGCTGCCGCTCAATTGATAGCGTTAACATTGCGCAGAGAAGATGAGGTTGTCAATGCCTTCCCAAAGCGGCGACGACATCACGAGGGAGAGGACGGAAATGCTCACGCGCCTGTTTTGCTGCATCATTGCCATGGTCTTTCTGACCCTGTCGCCACATGCACGGGCCGATGACGGCTATGCCCTCTGGCTGCATTATCCCAAGGCCGAGGGCACCCGGCTTTCCGCATTTTCGCAGCATGCCGGCACCATCCTGGCCCCCGGCACGTCCCCGACCGCTACGGTAGCCCGTGCCGAGCTGGCGCGCGGACTTCTGGGCATGACCGGCCGCACGCCCGCGGCTGTTACCACGCCGCAGGATGGCACGCTCTGGCTCGCGACGCCCGCCGAATCACCCGAACTGGCAAAGCTGCCGCTGGACCTCGGCGCGCTGGGGCAGGAAGGCTATGCGATCCGCAGCCTGCAGCTGGGCGGCAAGGCGGTGACGGTCATCGCCGCGAACAGCGACCAGGGGCTGCTCTACGGCGCGTTCCACTTCCTGCGGCTGGCGCAGACGGCCTCCTCCCTCGACACGCTCGACATCCGCAGCGCGCCGCGCACCGGCCTGCGCATGCTCAACCATTGGGACAATCTGGATGGATCGGTGGAGCGCGGCTATGCCGGGCAGTCCATCTGGGACTGGTGGCGCGGGGCCGACTGGAAGGGCCCGCGCTATACCGACTATGCCCGCGCCAACGCCTCCATCGGCATCAACGGCACCGTCCTCAACAATGTGAACGCCAAGGCCGACAGCCTGACCGCGCCCTATATCGCCAAGGCGGCGGCGCTGGCGGACGTGTTCCGCCCCTATGGCATCCGCGTCTATCTCTCCGCCTGCTGCATCGCCTATTTCCAGTCGATCACGAAACGCCCCCTGCCCGCCGGATCGCGCGCGCCCGAGCATCCGCTGGACTGGTACAAGACGCTGCGCTTTCCCTACGCCCCCGGCCACCCATGAGAAGGAGCGACCGGAAATGCCCGAAAATCAGTGCCTCGCTCTTTTTTCTCTAGTGTTCGTGGACGTTGTCGTTACCATTTCGGTGATGAAACATGACCTGACGATCGCGACTGTCGGTGCGGTCCAATGACGGAAGCCAGAACATCCCGCCGGCAACGCAATGTGCCGACCATCAACGATGTGGCCCGACAGGCCGGCGTTTCGCCGATGACGGTTTCGCGGGTCATCAACGGCGAGCAGATCGTGCGGCCCGCCACCAAGGAGAAGGTGGAGGCCGCCATCGCGGCGCTCAACTATGCGCCGAGCGCCGCGGCGCGCAGCCTTGCCGGGGGCGAGGAAATACGGATCGGGCTGCTCTACAGCAACCCGTCCTCCTCCTATCTCAGCGAATTTCTGGTCGGCAGCCTCGACCAGGCGAGCCGGACCAACGTGCATCTGGTGGTCGAGAAATGCGACGACGACATCGCCGTGCAGACCGTGGTCGATCATCTGCTGCGCGGCCGGATCGACGGCATCATCCTGCCGCCGCCGCTGTGCGATTCAGCCGAGATGATCGCGGCGCTGGCAGCGGCGAAAATCCCCGCCGTCGCCGTCGCCACGGGGCGCATGCCCAAGGACATGGCCGCCGTCAGCATCGACGATCTTCATGCAGCATATGAAATGACCCGTCACCTGATTGCACTGGGCCATAGCCGGATCGGCTTCATCAAGGGCAATCCCAACCAGAGCGCAAGCAGCCGAAGGTTCGAAGGCTATCGGCAAGCGCTGAACGAGGCCGGCATCCCGCTGGACGACACGCTGGTCGCGCAGGGCTTCTTCACCTATCGTTCGGGCCTCGATGCGGCCGACCATATCCTGGACCTGCCCTTGCCGCCGACGGCGATCTTTGCCAGCAACGACGATATGGCGGCGGCGGCTGTCGCCATTGCGCACCGGCGCGGGCTGGACGTGCCCGGCGACCTGACGGTCTGCGGCTTCGACGACACGCCGCTCGCCACGACGATCTGGCCCGAGCTGACCACGATAAGGCAACCCATCAGCGATATGTCGCGCGCGGCCGTCGACCTGCTCGTGCGGGAAATCAGGGCACGCAAGGCGCACAAACTTGGCAGCGCCAGCCATATCCTGCTGGACTACACCCTGATCCGGCGACAATCGGACGCGGCGCCACGCCGGCGTCCCCGCAATCGCTCGGAAGAGGCTGCGCGTTAGGGCGGATCGTCATTCAACTCTCTTGAATGATTGAGCTATGTTTATTCCAATTCGTCATGCTGAACGTGTTTCAGGATCTATCGCACCTCCTGAAGCCATCGCGCATGTGGAGGAATGGATGCTGAAACACGTTCAGGATGACGATGGTCCTGGCTGTAACCAACCTGCCCTCTTCTGAATGTCGATCCGCCCTAGAGCGGTGTGCGATCCGATGGCATCGGATCGGCCGCCTTATGCTTTCGATGTGACGCATTTTCCGAGCCATCGGATGATGCCATCCGGCTGAGAAATGCTGCGGGACAGTCGATGGTCCGGCCCTGTGCCTTGATGCGCGGACATCGCATCTTTTCCTACGGTCGTCCGCGGCGCCGAAGAGCGCTTGGCGCCGGATCACGTCCGGGGACAGGCTCTAAGCGTCCCGACCCGGTTCGGGATGCGGCCCGTCATCGCCCCGGCTGCATGAAAAAACGGCGCCCGGCGATGATGGTCGCGGGCGCCGTTCGATCTTCAGGAGAACAGGTTCAGCCGACCATGGCCTCAAGCTCGCGGCCCTTGGTCTCCCGCACCATGACGCGGACGAAGAAGAAGGAGATCGCCGCGAACAGGGCGTAGCCGGTGTAGGTGATGGCCAGGCCAGGCGACACGGCCAGCGCCGGAAAGCTGACCGAGATCGCCGCATTGGCGATCCATTGCGCAAAGCCCGATACCGCAAGGCCCGATCCGCGGATCTGGTTCGGGAACATCTCGCCCAGCATCACCCACATGATCGGCCCCCAGGAGAGGTTGAAGAAGACCACATAGAGATTGGCGGCGATCAGCGCGATCAGGCCATTGCTGCCCGGCAGGCTGACGGCGCCGTCCGCGCCGGTGATCGCGGTCGAGAAGGCATAGGCGACGGTGGCGAGCGTCACGGCCATGCCCGCCGATCCGATCAGCAGCAACGGCTTGCGGCCGATGCGGTCGACCAGCAGGATGGTGGCAAGGCAGGCGCCGATCGACAGCACCCCCGACAGGATGTTCGTCTGCAGCGCATAATCCTCCGAAAAGCCGACGGCTTCCCACAGGGTCGCGCCATAATAGAAGACCACATTGATGCCGACGAGCTGCTGGAAGACGGCAAGCCCGATCCCCGTCCAGACAATCGGGCGGATGCGGCCGCTGGCCTTGTCCAGCAGATCGGACAATTTGGGGCGATGATGGTCGGCGGCAAGGCTGTCGCGGATTTCCGCGACCTTGCGGCTGGCCTCTTGCGGCCCGAACAGCCGGGTCAGCACGACCTTCGCATCGGCATCGCGGCCACGCGCGACGAGGTAGCGGGGGCTTTCGGGAATCACGAGCAGGGCGAGGAAATAGACGGACGCCGGGATCGCCTGCAGCCAGAACATCCAGCGCCATGCCGGAAAGCCCAGCCAGAATTCCGCCGTCGAGCCGCCGGCATAGCGGGCAAGCGCGAAATTGGCGACGAAGGCGCCGGTGAGGCCGGAGATGATCATCACCTGCTGGATGCTGGCGAGCCGTCCGCGCACGGCCGCGGGCGTCACTTCGGAAATATAGACGGGCGAGATCACGCTGGCCGCGCCCACACCCAGGCCGCCGACGATGCGCGCAAAGATGAAGATGGCGGAAGAGCCCGCCGCGCCGGCCAGCAGGGCGCTGCCGAGGAAAAGGACGGCCGCGAGCATCATCACGCTGCGCCGGCCGATCCGGTCGGCCAGCCGCCCGGCCATGAAGGCCCCCATGGACGAGCCCACGAGAATGGCGCCGACATTGATGCCGATACCCAGCTTGCCAAGGGCAAAGGCGCTTTCCAGCCCCTTCTGCGTGCCGTTGATGACGCCGGAATCATAACCGAACATGAAACCGCCGATCGTCGCCACCACGACGATCGCGGCAATGAACCGCATGTTCACCCGCTCTGGGGAGGCATCTGTCATTGCTTGTCCTCTCTCTGCCCGATTATTCGCCCGATTATTCGGTTTTCGCCCCTATGGCGGCGACCGTTCCTGGAACGCCCCGCACGCCGGGATCAAATGCAAAAAGATCGCCCGCAAGCGGCTGCGCCTTCAACGCCGCCTCGCTCAACCCCTTGCGCGCGGTCGTCGCATAAGCCGTCGACAGATCGTCCCCGCCAAAGGCGATCTTGGTGACATTGGCCACCGGAAAGGCGACCTTGCCCATCAGCGCGCCGTCGGGATCATAGCGGCGCACGCCCCAGCCCGCGAACAGGCCGACCCACAGGCAGCCTTCCGCGTCGACGGTCGGCCCATCGGGATAGCCCGCGCCGTCCTCGATCTGCGCGAACAGCCTGGTCTCCACCACCTGCCCGTCGCCCTCCAGCCGGCTGCGCCAGATGCGGCGCCCAAGCGTGTCGTGATGATAGAGGGTGCCGCCATCGGGCGACACGGCCGGACCATTGGTGATCGGCACGGGCGCAAGCCCGGCATCGACACAGTGCCCGTGGAACAGGCGATAGATGCGGCCGCTGTCTTCCCTCTCGGCGTCGTCCATCGAGCCGAACCACAGCCGGCCCCGCGCATCGACGGTCGCATCGTTCAGCCGGTTGCCCGGCAGATGCGCTTCGGGCGCCTGCAACAGCGTGAAGAGCCCGCGATCGGGATCGAAACGGTGAACCCCGGTCTGCAGACCGACAGCGAACAGCCCGTCGTCGGTCGGGACGACCCAGCCCACCTGCGCCGGCGCGGTCCAGCTTTTCGCCACGCCCAGGGCAGGATCGAAGCGGTGGATCTTGTGCGCCTTGATATCGACGAACCACAGCGCCGCATCGCGCATCACCCACAACGGGCCTTCGCCCAGCATGGCGCCGACACCCAGGACATCTTCCGGCCGGATGTCCACGGGCTTAGCGCCAGCCGGCGTCGACGAAATAGTCGTGCCCGGTACACATGCGCGCATCGTCCGAGGCCAGGAACATCGTGAGCGCGGCGACATCCACCGGCTCGATCCGCCCGTCCAGGCATTGCGCCGCGACGATCTCCGCCTCGCCTTCGGGCGTGTACCATTTCAGCTGGCGCGGCGTCCGCACATTGCCCGGCACGATGGTGTTCACGCGAATATTCTCTCGCCCCAGATCGCGCGCGAGGCTGCGCGTCAGCCCCTCGATCGCGGCCTTCGCCGTCTGATAAAGGACGAGATCGGGCAGGGCCAGATGCCAGCTGATCGACCCGAAATTGACGATGACGCCGCCGCCCGCCCGGCGCATGGCCGGCGCGACCGCCTGTGCGGCGAAGAACTGATGGCGCAGGTTCACCGCCATGCGTTCGTCCCAATAGTCCGTCGTCACCTGTTCGATCGTGTGGCGATCGTCGCTCGCGGCATTGTTGATCAGGATATCGATGCCGCCGAAATCCGCTTCCACGCTGGCGAGGACCGTCTGGAGCGCCGGGATGTCGCGCAGGTCGCAGGCATGGAAGACGGGCGCCACCGGCGCACCGGCCAGGCGCTCCACAAGGGCGCGGCTACCCTCCTCAAGGATGTCGCAGAAGGCAACCCGGGCGCCCTGCGCCACAAAGCCTTCGACCAGCCCTTCGCCAATACCGCTCCCGCCGCCGGTGATGAAAATCTTTTTACCGGCAAGGCTGGGGTAGATTGCGCGCATGCTCATGCGGTCATTTCCTCCGCACGCGCGGCGAGCAGACCACGCGCGGCAAGGTTGGCCATCAATGCGCCGACACCGAAGGTCCAGGGCGTCGCCGCCTTCGACGTCACCACCCGGTTGACCAGACGGCCCAGCTTCGGGGTCGAGATCGCCACCACATCGCCGACCTTGTGGGTGAAGCCGCGGCCGGGCTCGTCACGGTCCTGGACGGGCGCGAACAGCGTGCCCAGGAACAGGGCGAAGCCGTCGGGATATTGATGCTCGCTCAGCGTCTGGCGGACGAGGTCGAGCGGATCGCGGCTGATCTGCGTCATGTTGCTGACGCCTTCCAGACGATAGCCTTCCGGCCCGTCGATGGTCAGCGCGACATCGGCGGCGCGCACGTCGTCCATGGTGAAACCGTCGCCGAACAGGCGGATCAGCGGCCCCAGCGCGCAGGAGGCGTTGTTGTCCTTCGCCTTGCCCAGCAGCAGCGCCGAGCGCCCTTCGAAATCGCGCAGGTTGACGTCATTGCCCAGGGTCGCGCCGACGGGGTTGCCGCGCGAATCGACGATCAGCACGATCTCCGGCTCTGGATTGTTCCAGGTCGAATCGGAGCGCACGCCGATGTCGGCGCCCGCGCCGACGGTCGAGAGCAGCGGCGACTTTGTGAACACCTCCGCATCCGGGCCGATCGCGACCTCCAGATATTGCGACCACAGGCCATCCTCGATCAGCGCCTGCTTGAGCGCCGCGGCTTCGGGAGAGCCGGGCACAACGGCCCGGATCGAGCCGCCCACGCGCTCTTCCAGCCGTGTGCGAATACCGGCGGCGGCAGCGGCGTCGCCGCGCGCGCGCTCTTCGATCACGCGCTCGATCGCCGAAAGGGCGAAGGTGACGCCGCAAGCCTTCACGCACTGAAGGTCCACCGGGCTGAGCAGCGGCAGGTCGAGAGCATCGAGCGCGCCAAGCGCCAGACCATCGGCCGGATCGACAGGCAGGCTGTCGATCAGGTGCGACACCGTGGGCGCCACACGGGCCATGTCATAGGCCATGCCGTTGCTGACCAGCACGGGGCTCGGCCCGTCCTTCGTCATGACACGGCCAACAAACTGCCCCGATCGCCAATCCACCGGCAGATTGTCGCGCAGGGAAAAATCCTCTGGCATCATCAACTCCCACTCGACACTTGTAATTGATAGCGCTACCAACATGGATACGCCCCAAGTGTCAAGGGGGTTCGGCAAAAGATCATCTACGCCGATAATGGAGGATGCAAGGACAATCATGGCCAATGCGCGCAAGGGCACAATCGTCTGCCTGGGCGAAATGTTGCTTCGCCTGTCGGGCGGCAAAGACGGCCGCCTGTTCGAATCCGCGTCGCTTCAAGCGCATTTCGGCGGGGCGGAGGCCAATGTCGCGATCACGCTGGCGCATCTTGGCCTGGACAGCCGGATGGCGACCGTGCTGCCGGAAGGCGTGGCGGGGGACGGCGCGATCGAGCATCTGCGTCGCCATGGCGTGGATGTGTCCCACATCGCGCGCGCTTCCGGCCGACTCGGCCTCTATTATCTGAGCCCCGGCGCCGGCATCCGTCCCTCCTCTATCCTCTACGACCGGGCCGGCTCCACCTTTGCCCATGCCCATGCCGATGCGTTCGACTGGCCCCGCCTGCTGGACGGGGCGGACTGGCTGCATCTGTCCGGCATCACCCCCGCGCTTGGCGCCGACAGCGCCCGGCTGGGGCTTGCGGCAGCGCAAGCCGCCAGGGCATTGGGCGTGCGCGTGTCGTTCGACGGCAATTATCGCGCGACGCTGTGGGAACAGTGGGATTGCGATCCGCGCGCCATCCTGAGCGACTATGTGGCGCTCGCCGACCTGTTCATCGGCAACCATCGCGACATCGGCCTGCTTCTGGGCAGCCATTTCGACGGCGAGGGCGCCGATCGTCGCCGCGCGGCGGCCGAAGCGCTGCTGGAAGCCTTCCCCAATATCACCCATATCGCCTCCACGGCACGCGAGACGCTGGACGCGGATCATTACCGCCTGTCCGCCCGCGTCGACGGGCGCGGCGCCGCGTTCCAGACGGAGGCGGTGCCGCTCAACGCGGTCATCGACAGGATCGGCACGGGCGACGCCTTTGCCGCCGGCGTGCTCGCCGCGCTGGACAAGGATGTGGAAGACGCCGCCCGAAATGGGTTAGCGCTCGCCTGTCTCAAACATTTCACCAGCGGCGATGCCAGCGTGGCCAGCGCCGCCGATATCGCGACTTTCCGGCAGGGCCATTTCGACGTCCGGCGCTGACGGTTCCCCCATTTCCCATTCGATCAATAAAGGTGACGACATGATCCACGGAACGATGCTCATCGGTGCTGCCGAAGAAACCGGCGAAACGACCTTCCTGGCCGTCAATCCGGCAACCGGGCAGATGCTGGAGCCGCCGTTCGGCAATGCCGGCCCGGCCGAAGTCGCGCGCGCCTGCGCCCTTGCCGACGCCGCCGCCATCCCCTTTGCCGACCTGGCGCCCACCGATCGCGCGACCTTCCTGGAGACGATCGCCGACGAGATCGTGGAGATCGGCGACCTGCTGATCAGCCGCGCCATGGAGGAAACCGGCCTGCCCCGCGCCCGGCTCGAAGGCGAGCGGGGCCGCACCACCGGCCAGTTGAAGCTGTTCGCCAGCATCCTGCGCGAAGGCAGCTGGGCGCAGCTGACCATCGACCCGGCCCTGCCCGATCGCCAGCCGCTGCCCCGCCCCGACCTGCGCCGCCGCCATATCGCGGTCGGCCCGGTCGCAGTGTTCGGCGCCAGCAACTTCCCGCTCGCTTTCTCGGTAGCCGGCGGCGACACCGCCTCCGCGCTCGCCGCCGGGTGCCCGGTGGTGGTGAAGGGCCACCCCGCCCATCCCGGCATCGGCGAACTGGTCGCCCGCGCCATCCAGAAGGCGGTCGCGGCCTGCGGCCTGCCCGAGGGTGTCTTCTCCTTCCTGCCCGGCGTCAGCAATGAACTGGGCGGCGCGCTGGTCGCCGATCCGCGGATCAAGGCGGTGGGCTTCACCGGATCGCGCGCCGGCGGCCTTGCCCTGCTGCGGATCGCCGCCGCGCGCGCCGAGCCGATCCCGGTCTATGCCGAGATGAGTTCGATCAATCCGGTCATCCTGTTCCCGCACGCGCTCAAGGCACGCGGGGCCGATCTGGCGCCGGCCTTCATCCAGTCGCTCACCATGGGCGCGGGCCAGTTCTGCACCAATCCCGGCCTCGTGATCGCCATCGACGGGCCGGATCTCGACGCGTTCCTGGCCGCCGCCGGCGAAGCCATGGCCGGCAGCCAGCCGCAGCAGATGCTGACACCCGGCATCCATGCCAGCTTCGAAAGCGGTGTCGACGCGCTGGCTTCGCATGAGGCGGTGACGTCCGTCGCGCGCGGCTGCGTGGGCGAAGGCGTGAACCAGGCGCGCGGCGCCCTGTTCCGCACCACCGCCGCCCAGTTCCTGTCGGACGTGGCGCTTTCGCACGAGGTGTTCGGATCATCCTCGATCGTCGTCACCGTCGCCGACATGGCAGAGGCCGCCAGCGTCATCACCGCGCTGGAAGGCCAGCTCACCGCCACGCTGATCCTCGACGCGGCGGACGAGCCGCTGGCCGCCCCGCTGATGCCGCTGCTGGAACGCAAGGTCGGCCGCATCCTCGTGAACGGCTGGCCGACCGGCGTGGAGGTGTGCCACGCGATGGTCCATGGCGGCCCCTTCCCCTCCACTTCCGACGGCCGCACCACATCGGTCGGCACGCTCGCCATCGACCGTTATCTGCGCCCGGTCTGCTACCAGAATCTGCCGGCATCCTTGATCCCCGGCGGCCTTGCGGACGGCAATCCCTGGGGTGTAGCACAGCGCATCGACGGCGTATTGACGCTGCCCGCCTGACACCCAAGACGCGCTCCAGGAGACATAAATGACAACTTCCGGCACCCCGCGCTTTCGGTCGCAGGACTGGTTTGCCGACCCCGCCCGGTCGGACATGGTAGCGCTCTATCTTGAGCGCTTCATGAACTATGGCATCACCCCGGCGGAGCTGCGGTCCGGGCGCCCGATCATCGGGATCGCCCAGACCGGCAGCGATCTCAGCCCCTGCAACCGCATCCATCTCGACCTCGCCAAGCGGGTGCGCGACGGCATCCGGGACGCGGGCGGCATTGCCATGGAATTTCCGGTCCACCCGATCTTCGAGAATTGCCGGCGGCCGACCGCCGCGCTGGACCGGAACCTGGCCTATCTGGGCCTGGTCGAGATCCTCTACGGCTATCCGATCGACGCGGTGGTGCTGACCACCGGCTGCGACAAGACGACGCCTTCGGGCATCATGGCCGCGAGCACGGTGGACATTCCCGCCATCGTGCTGTCGGGCGGGCCGATGCTGGACGGCTGGCATGAAGGCGAGCTGGTCGGCTCCGGCACGGTGATCTGGCGCAGCCGCCGCAAGCTCGCCGCGGGCGAGATCGACGAGGAGGAATTCCTGCAGCGCGCCTGCGACAGCGCGCCGTCCGCCGGCCATTGCAACACCATGGGCACGGCATCGACCATGAATGCGGTCGCCGAGGCGCTGGGGCTTTCGCTGCCCGGATGCGCCGCCATTCCCGCGCCCTATCGCGAGCGCGGGCAGATGGCCTATGAGACCGGCAAGCGCATCGTAGAGATGGCCTATGAAGAGCTGCGCCCCTCGCAGTTGCTCACCCGCGACAGCTTCCTCAACGCGATCCGCGTCGTCAGCGCACTCGGTGGCTCCAGCAATGCGCAGCCGCATGTGATGGCGATGGCGCGCCATGCCGGGGTAGAAATCCACCCCAGCGACTGGACCGAGCATGGCTATGACCTGCCGCTGCTGCTGGACATGCAGCCGGCCGGGCGCTTTCTGGGCGAGCGGTTCCATCGTGCCGGCGGTGTCCCCTCCGTCATGTGGGAGCTGATGCAGGCGGACAAGCTCGCCGCCGATTGCCTGACCGTGACGGGCCGCACGCTGCGCGACAATCTGGAGGGCCGCGAGGCGCGCGACCGCGAAGTCATCCGGCCCTTTGCCGAGCCGCTGCGCAAGAATGCCGGCTTCCTCGTGCTGTCGGGCAACCTGTTCGATTTCGGCATCATGAAGACCTCGGTCATCAGCGAGGAATTCCGCAAGCGCTACCTCTCGCAACCGGGCGCCGAGGGCCTGTTCGAGGCGCGCGCGATCGTGTTCGAGGGCGGCGAGGATTATCACCACCGGATCAACGATCCTTCGCTGGAGATCGACGAGAACTGCATCCTGGTGATGCGCGGCGCCGGGCCGCTGGGCTGGCCGGGCTCCGCCGAGGTCGTCAACATGCAACCGCCGGATGCGCTCATCCAGCGCGGCATCCAGTGGCTGCCGACCCTGGGCGACGGGCGGCAATCGGGCACGTCGGACAGCCCCTCCATCCTCAACGTCTCGCCTGAAAGCGCGGCGGGCGGCGGGCTGTCTTGGCTGCGCACCGGCGACATGCTGCGTATCGACGTCAACAAGGGCCAGTGCGACGCGCTGGTCGACGAAGCGGAAATCGCGCGCCGCCGCCAGGAAGCGCCGCCGCCGATCCCGGTCAGCAACACCCCCTGGGAAGAGCTGTTCCGGGAAAAGACCGGCCAGATGGCGACCGGCGCGGTGCTGGAAATGGCAGTGAAATATCGCGGCCTTGCCCGCAAGACCCCGCGCCACAATCACTGAGCGCCGCCGCGCGCGCATATTGCATGGCAGTCCGGCCCTGCGCTCCGAAGGATCCGGGGCCGGACATGCGGCGATCAGCGGACGATCCCGAAATCTGGGTTCGCGATGGCCAGGCCGGCGCGGCGCCCGCGCACAGCCCGACGATCCGGCTTTCGCCCTCTGGAGGCCATGCGGCTCACCCCGCCGCCTCGACAATAGTGCAGGCGATGCTGCCCTCCAGCCGGGCATGGGCGCCGATGCGCAACAGCCGCACCCATGTCACCGGCCCATCGGGCGACCCTGTCCTGCGGACGATGGCGAGCGCGGGTTCCCCGGCGTCGCACGCCAGCATGGTCTGCTCCTGCACCGTGCATCGGACCGGGCAGATGCTCTCGCTGCCTTCGCGACAGGGGCGGGAGAGCATCAGCGAGGAAAACAGCGTCGTCCTCGACAAATCGAGGTTCAGGAATTCGGGCAGGACGGCGGGGCTGACCAGCCTGTCCTCCAGCTCGACCGGGCGGTCATCCTCGCAATGGACGATCATGGCGTGGAAGAGCGCGTCCCCCGCCGCGCAGCCAAAGGCCCCGGCCATGCCCGCATCCGCCGTCACCTGCTCCTGCCGGACGACGCGGGCGGAATGCTGCCCGCCGCGCGCGCCGATGGCCTGCGCAATGTCCTGGTTGGGATATCGGCTGACATAGGATTGCGGCGACCCGACATAGGTGCCCGCGCCCTTGCGTCGCACCAGATAGCCACGGATCGTCAGGTCGCGCAGCGCGTGATGGACGGTCATGCGGCTCGCGCCGAATTGCGCCATGAACCGGCTTTCCGACGGCACCTGTTCCCTGCTCGCCCATGCGCCGGAGAGGATCTGCCGGATCACATGGCCGGTGATCCGCGCGCGCAGACCACCGCCCTCCCCGCTCACCGCCCATGTCCAAGGATGGCGGCGTAGATGTCCGGATCGACATTGCTGCCGGAGATGACGACAACGCTCGCACCCCCGGCATCGGGTGCAAGGCCGTGCAACATCGCCGCCAGCGCCACCGCGCCGCCCGGCTCCACCACCAGTTTCAGCGTGGTGAAGGCGAAGCGGACGGCTTCGCGCACCTGATCGTCGGTGACGACAAGGCCGCCAGACAGCAGCGCCTTGTTGATCGGGAAGGTCAGCGCTCCGGGGCTGGGCGCCATCAGCGCATCGCAGATCGAGCGTGCGTCCGGCGACACCTGCTCGCGATGGCCGCTGGCGAGCGAACGGGCGGTGTCGTCAAAGGCTGCCGGCTCGACGGCATAGATGCGGGTGTCGGGCGACCGCCCCTTGACCGCCGTCGCGATTCCCGCGGTGAGCCCGCCGCCGCCGCAACAGACGAGGATCTGGCCGACCAGCGCCCCAGCCTCTGCCGCCTGATCGAGGATTTCGAGGCCCGCCGTCCCCTGCCCCGCTATGACGAAGGGATCGTCATAGGACGGCACCAGCGTCGCGCCCCGGCTTTGCGACAGCGCGGCCCCGATCTCCTCCCGGCTTTCGCGATGCCGGTCATAGGTGACGATCTCCGCCCCCAGAGCACGGGTGTTGGCAAGCTTGATCGCGGGCGCATCGGCGGGCATCACGATGGTTGCCGGGATGCCGAGCAGGCGCGCGGCCGCCGCGATCCCTTGCGCATGATTGCCCGAGGACCAGGCGACGACACCGGCCGCGCGGGCGGCGCCATCCAGTCGGGCAAGCCGGTTATAGGCGCCGCGGAACTTGAAGGAGCCGGTGCGCTGCGCACCCTCGAACTTGATGAGCACCCGGCGCCCGCAACGCGCGTTCAGCACCTCATTCTCGATCAGCGGCGTGCGGACGGCGGCCGGCGCGATCACCCGCGCGGCATCCAGAATATCGGCAAGAACCACGGCAGGCAAATCGGACATGCGGCACACTCCCCGTCAACGGCCACCTGTATAGACAGGCCGGATTCAGCCTGTCTATACAGATTGCGCCGATGGAGGAACCACCCGATGCCACGCCCGATACAGCCGATCATGCCGGCGTCCCTGCCGCCCCCGCAGGGCCATTATGTCCCCGGCCTGCTTGCAGGAGACCTGCTGTTCATCTCGGGCCAGCTGCCCGGCCAGGGCAGCGAAGCAGAGGCGGGATCGGTATTTGCCGATCAGGCGCGACAGGCGATTGCCGCCCTGCTCGCGATATTGCGCGAAGCGGGCGGCACAGCGGGCGACCTGCTCAAGGTCACGGTCTATCTGGTCGGGGTCGAACATTGGGCGGCATTCAACGCCATCTATGCCCAGATGCTGGGCGCGGCAAAGCCGGCCCGGGCGATCGTGCCCGTGCCGGCCCTGCACCATGGCTATCTGGTGGAGATCGAAGCGATCGCGTCCATCTCCCGCTGATCGCTCAGGTGACGCGCAGCGTCACCTCGATATTCCCGCGGGTGGCGTGGGAATAGGGGCAGATGGTGTCGGCTTCGGCGACCAGCGCTTCGGCCGCGGCACGATCGACGCCGGGCAGGCTGATCTCCAGCGCGACCGCAAGGCCAAAGCCCTTGTCGGCGCGCGGACCGATGCCGACGGTCGCGGTCACGATGGTATCGGCCGGCACGCGGGGCAAATCCTTGTCCTGCGCGGCGGCGAACTTCATCGCGCCAAGGAAGCAGGCGGCATAGCCCGAGGCGAAAAGCTGTTCGGGATTATTGCCCTGGCCATTGCCGCCCAGTTCCCTGGGCGTGCCGAGCGTGACTTCGAAGCTGCCGTCGGTGGTGCGGGCCTTGCCGTCGCGGCCACCCGTGGCGGCGGCGCTGGTGCTGTAGAGAATCTTCTGGGACATGGGTCTTTCCTTTCGGTCGTCATATTGAATCTTGCACGATTACATCGTGTACGATCTATTTATGAGCACCAATTGCGATTGTCAATGCTTGCGATTCTATCGCACGCGATTTATACCGTCGCCATGAGCAAGATCGAAGATGCCCCCGGCGCCGCGACGCCCGATCCGAAGCCCGATGCGTTCGATGGCCTGCTGTGTTTCGCCGTCTATTCCACCGGTCTTGCGTTCAATCGGGTCTATAAACCGCTGCTCGACCGGCTGGGGCTCACCTATGTCCAATATCTGGTCATCCTGGCGCTCGACCATCGTGACGGGCAAGCGGTGAGCGAACTGGGCGAGCAGCTGTTCCTGGAAAGCAACACGCTCACCCCGCTCATCAAGCGGCTCGAAGCCGCCGGCATGGTGACGCGCAAGCGCGACAGCGCAGACGAACGGGTCGTGCGCGTGAGCCTGACCGACAAGGGACGAGCGGTCGCCAAGGACGCGGCCTGCGTGCCCGAACAGATCCTCGAAACGACCGGCATGACCCGCGCGCAACTGGGCGACATGCAGCGCGCCCTTGTCGGCCTGCGCGCGAACCTGCGCGGCGGCGCCTCGGCCTGAGGACGCCAGGGCAGGACCGGCCGGAGCGCGCCGCGATGCGCGCCAGCCATCGGGACCAGCGCTCGCCCAGGGCCGATCGTGCCGAACAGCGCCGGGCCGCCTTCCCCATCCGCACGGCTTGAGCCCATCATCAGGGCCGCCCCATAATCGCCCCGCAGGCGGCGATTCCGCGCCATGCCGAGCAAATATCGCCTCCCGATTATGCTAATGACTTGCAACAGCGGACTATCTTGGCTAGCGGCCCAGCATCTGTCTGGGGAAATCCATGCCTACATTCTCATCCTGCCTGCTCGCCACCTCCGCCCTCGCGCTGGGCACCGTCCCGGCCCTCGCCCAATCGCCGGCGCAGGCCGATGCGGAGACGACGGAGAATGTCGTCGTCACGGCGGCCCGCACGATCCTGCCCGCCAATGCCCTGCCGCTGACGGTCGACGTCATCGACAATGCGACCCTCACGCAGCAGGTGTCGATCGGCGGATCGGTGGTGGATGCGGTGTCGGCGCTGACCCCGTCCTTCTCCCCCACGCGCCAGAAGCTCTCCGGCGCGGGCGAAACGCTGCGTGGCCGTTCGCCGCTCTATGCCATCAACGGCATCCCGCAGACCGCGCCGCTGCGCGATGGCGCCCGCGACGGCTTCACGATCGATCCCTTCTTCATCGACCGGGTCGAAGTGATCTATGGCTCCAACGCATTGCAGGGGATTGGCGGCACCGGCGGCATCGTCAATCAGGTCACGGTTGCCCCGCCGAAGAATGACGGCCTGTCCGGCCGCGTCCTGGTGCAGGGCAATGCCGACACCGGCTTCCATGGCGATGGCCTTGGCGGCAAGGTCGCGGGGCTGCTCGCCTGGCGCGGCGGCCGGTGGGACGCGATGGTCGGCGCGGCCTTCGAGAAGCGCGGCGCCTTTTACGACGGTCATGGCAACCGGGTCGGCACCGACCTGACCCAGGGCGAGACGCAGGACAGCAAGAGCTGGTCGCTCTTCGGCCGCTTCGGCTATGCCCTGAGCGAGACCGCGCGGATCGACCTGACGATGAGCCGGTTCGAGCTGAAGGGCGATGGCGACTATGTCGCGGCCGACGGCAATTACAGGATCGACCTGCCCACCACCTCCGTTCGGGGCGATCCGCCCGGCGTGCCGGCGACCAACCGCACCGAGAGCGCGGCGCTGACCCTGAGCGACACGAACCTGATGGGCGGCAACCTGATCGCCCAGATCTTCTTCAACCGCTCGCGCGACACCTATGGCGGCGAGATCGCACCGATCGCGTCCTTCCAGGACCCCACGATCGCGCCGAACGGCACGCTGTTCGACCAGTCGCAGAACCGCAGCCGCAAATATGGCGGCAAGCTCAGCTATGAGCGAGCCATGCCGGGGTTCGAGGCGCTGACGGCAACACTGGGCGTGGACGCGCTGTACGACCTTACCGAACAGCGGCTGATCGCCACCGGCCGCAGTTGGGTGCCGCCGACCGACTATCGCAGCATCGCCCCCTTCGCCCAGCTCAACCTGGCGCTGTTCGACAAGAAACTGCGGATCGCGGGCGGCGTGCGCCATGAGGATGTGCGCGTCAGCATCGACGATTACACCACGCTGGCAAGCTATGGCGGCTTTGCCGTGTCGGGCGGCACGCCCCGCTTCAGCGACACGCTGTTCAACGGCGGCATCATCCTGGAGCCCGTGCCCGGCCTCCGCGCCTATGCCAGCTATGCCGAGGGCTATACCGTGCCCGATGTCGGCCGCATCGCGCGAGCCGTCGGCCGGGCGGGGGTCGATATCGACAATTATGTCAATATCAGCCCGATCGTCTCCAACAACCGCGAGGTCGGCATGGAGGTGAAGCGCGGGCCGATCGACATGAGCGCGGCCTATTTCTGGTCGACCAGCAAGAACGGATCGCTGCTGGTCCAGACCGGCGGCGTGTTCGAGGTCCAGCGCCAGCGGGTCGAGATCCAGGGGCTGGAACTCAACCTGTCGGCCAGGACGCCGGTGCCGGGGCTGACCCTGTCGACCGGCTATGCCCATCTGATCGGCCGCACCGATGGTTCCGACGACGATATCGACAGGGTGGACCGCGACCTTGACGGCGCGAACATCTCGCCGGACCGGCTGAACATCGCGGCCAGCTATGTCCACGGGCCGTTGTCCGCGCGCATCCAGACGCAATTCTTCCTGTCGCGCAATTTCGAGCGGGCGCCGGGCGACTATAACCGGCTCTACCGCATGGACGGTTATGACGTGACCGACGTCAGCCTGCGCTATCAGACCGGCTTCGGCGCGCTGACATTGTCCGCGCAGAATATCTTCGACACATTCTATATCGACTATTACAGCCAGACCGTCCGCCCGAACGACAATGCCCATTATTTCGCCGGGCGCGGCCGCAATGTCACGCTCTCCTGGGACTATCGCTTTTGACGCTGATCGACACGCTCCATCGCTGGACCGGTGGCATTATCGGGCTGCTGCTGGCCATCCTTGGCCTTACCGGCGCATTGCTGGTCCACAAGGATGCATGGGTGATGCTGCCCCATGCCGGCGACGTGCAGGTGCAGGACACCCGCCACCTGGCCGAGGTGACGCAGCGCCTCATGGCCGATCCGGCGGCGCGGCCGCAATCGATCACCTATGCGTCGGAGACGTTCGGGCTCCTGCGCCTTGGCTACAAGGGCGGCGCGGGCGCCTATGCCGACCAGAATGGCGGGACGGTGACCCAGTGGCAAAGCCAGTGGGAGCGGCCCGAAATCTGGCTGTTCGACCTGCATCACCACCTGTTCTTCGGCGATACGGGTGACGTGGTGATCGGTATCGCGGCGCTCTGCGGCCTGGGCTTCGTCATCACGGGCGTGCTGCTCTGGTGGCGGACCCGCAAGACCTTCGCATGGCGGCTGCTGCCCGCGCGCATGAGCCGGCCGGCCATCGTGCGGCATCACCGGGACCTGGGGATCGTGGTCGCACCGCTGCTGCTGCTCTCCTTCACGACCGGCGCCATCCTCGTCTTCCGGCCGATGGCGGCCATTCTGTTCGGCCCCGGCGCCCCGGCACAGATCGACCGTTCGCTCGCCGGTCCGCCGCCACGCGACGTCAGGCTGGCCGACCGGCTGGACTGGTCGCGGATGATCGTGACGGCACGCCGGCGCTTTCCGGACGCGGAACTGCGCAGCATCGGCCTGCCGCGCAAGGATAATGGCCTCATCACCCTTCGCATGCGCAGGCCGCAGGAATGGCTGCCCAATGGCCGCACGACGCTCTGGTTCGCGGCGGACAGCGGCGCGCTGGTCATGGCCCGCGATGCCGCGCAGCTGCCGATCGCGGTCAAGGGCTATAACCTGCTCTACCCGCTCCACGCGGCGAAGGTCGGCGGCCTTCCCTTCCGGCTGGTCATGACGATATCGGGGCTGGCGCTGACGATGCTGGGAACGCTTGCGGTCTGGACATTCTGGTTCAAGCGGCCAAAGCCGGCCCGCAGCCGCAACGCCCGGAACCGCAAGAGAGCCGCCGCTTAACCGCCCCACCCGATAGCCGGCGCTCAGCGCTGGTCGCTCATCTTCATGCTCGGCGCCAGCCGGTTGACGCCGATTGCCGGGCGCGCGCCGTTGAAGGTGGCGACGAAGGTGCTGCCCCGCTCCAGCCCCGGCACGAAGCCGGCGCGGTTGTTGGCGATCACCAGCCTGGCCGAATCCACCCGCAGCCCTTCGGCGCCCAGCGCGATGAAGGCGCTCCAATTGTCCTTGTCCTTGCCTTGCACCATTTCGTTGCCGGTGACGGCGCCGATGGCGCCCTCGGGCAGGTCGATCATGTAGTTGGTCAGGTGACCGGCGCTGTCGTCGAAACTGTTGGCGTTGATCGTGACATGGCTCGCGCGGCTCTTGAGATAATGGCCGCCGTCGCCCGCCTCGAAGCGGGTGCGGGTGACGGACAGGCTGCCATAGCGGCCGACATAGAGGCTGTGCGCGCAATCCAGGTCGCGGTCGCAGCGGCCCAGATGCTGAAAGGTCGTCATGTCGATGCGGATGCGGCCGGCATCGTCCTCGCCGGTCAGGATGCCCTGCTCGCTGCGGCGGAACAGGCTGTTCACCACGTCCAGATTGCCATGCTCCAGCCGGATGCCGGAACCATTGCCATCGGGCACATGCATATTCTGGAAGGTCACGCCATCCACCACCGCGCCGCGCCCGCGCAGCACCAGCGCCGCCTTGCCCTCGCAGGTCACGCCATCGAAGATCGCCGTCCCCTGCCCCTGCGCGCGATAGGTGATCGCGCCCGCGCCCTGCACCGCGCATTGCCGATAGGTGCCCGGCGCGATCAGGATGGTGCCCTGCCCGTCGCCGATCGCATCCACCGCATCGGACAGGCGCGCATAGCCCCGCCCGGTCTCCGCCACGGTAAAGGCCGCCGCCCCGCCCTGCGCGGCAGCGGTCGCGGCGATGGCGGCCGAAAGCATGACGAGCGTGGAGAACATGCGCATGGCAGGGCCATAGGCCGGGAGAACGACCAAGGCCAATGCCAAGAGAGGGTTAAGGGATCGGTGGCCCGCTATGGGACAGGGTCAGGCGCGTTGCTTAAGGCTGGCGCCGATGCATGACGGATGTTCGCTTTGGGCGAAGAGCTACAACTACCAACGATCCTTCAGATCGGCTCTCAGATATTCAGCACGCTGGCGGTTCATGTCAGCAGTGCATGCAATTATTGCAGCATCATGTCCTGTGCTACCAGGATTACCACCCGCCTCCCAAGCACATTGTGCATCGCGATTTGCGGCCCAAGCACGTTGCGCAATGGTCAGCGCCCTCTGGTGATCAACCGGAACCCGCGCACGAAGCTCGGCCAAAGCCTTGGCAAGCTCGCGCCCAGAACCTGCTATATCGGATGTACAATTCGCGACCTCCACCGATGATACGATGTCAGGTTGCAGACGAAAGCATTCATCTTCACTGCGTTCTTGTGCTTCACCCGGCGTTGCAAACAACGCGACAATAAAAGCCATCGATAGAAGCAAAATAAGCCGTATATTTTGAACATGCCAGCACATGGCTATGCTCGCAATGGGTTGTCTGGCGAAACCGGATGTCATCCAAATAGCCCACTTCCAAACTTGCAAAATCCGCCAAAAGTTCAGGAAGGAGAGCCCAGGAAACGGCGCCGCCCTCACCCATCCTTCGCCACGGCATCACGCAGCGGCGGGGAGGATAGCGGCACTCGGTCGCGCTACAAGACAGCCCCTCAGTCCAGATTCGGCCGCAGCCAGCGTTCCGCCGTCTCCAGATCGACGCCGCGCCGCGCCGCATAATCTTCCAGCTGGTCGCGGCCGACGCGCGCCACGCCGAAATATTCCGCCTGCGGGTGGCCGAAATAGAAGCCGCTGACCGCCGCCGTCGGCAGCATCGCGAAGCTTTCCGTCAGGGTGATGCCGGTGGCGTGATGGGCGTCCAGCATCTTGAACAGCATCGGTTTCAGGCTGTGGTCCGGGCAGGCGGGATAGCCGGGCGCGGGGCGGATGCCGCGATATTGCTCCTTGATGAGCGCCTCGTTGGTCAGCTGCTCACCCTCGGCATAACCCCAGAGCGCGGTGCGGACATAATGGTGCAGCCGCTCGGCAAAGGCTTCGGCCAGGCGGTCGGCCAGCGCTTTCAGCAGGATGTCCGAATAATCGTCGATCGCCGCCTTGAAGCGCGCCAGATGCGGCTCGATGCCGTGGATGCCGACGGCAAAGCCGCCGATCCAGTCGCCATCATGGCTGATGAAGTCGGCCAGGCACATATTCGCCCGGCCTTCACGCTTGGCGATCTGCTGGCGCAGCATCGGCAGGCGGACATGCTCTTCATCCTGCACATGGACGATGATGTCGTCGCTCTCGCGGCGGCAGGGCCACAGGCCGGCGACGCCGCGCGCCGTCAGCCACTTCTCCGCGACCACCTTGTCCAGCATCTTCTGCGCGTCGGCGAACAGGCTGGAGGCGCTTTCGCCCACCACCTTGTCGGTCAGGATCGCGGGATAATTGCCCGCCAGTTCCCAGGCGCGGAAGAAGGGGGTCCAGTCGATATAATCGCGCAGGTCGGCCAGATCCCAGTTGGGGAAGTCGTGGACACCGGGCAGGCGCGGACGCCCCGGCTTCAGGCTCTCGTCGATCTCGAAGCCATTGTCACGAGCGTCGGCGATCGGCACGAGCGCGCTCTGGCCCTTGTTGGCGCGGGCGACGCGGACATGTTCATAATCGTCCTTGGTCTTCTGGACGAAATCGGTCTTCTGCGTGTCGGAGACGAGCGCGGTGGCGACGCCCACGGCCCGGCTGGCGTCCAGCACATGCACGACGGGCCCGGTGAAGGCCGGGTCGATGCGCAGCGCGGTGTGGACCTTCGACGTGGTGGCGCCACCGATCAGCAGCGGCATCGTCATGGCGGCGCGCTGCATTTCCTGCGCCACCGTCACCATCTCGTCCAGCGAGGGCGTGATGAGGCCGGACAGGCCGATCATGTCCGCGTCATTCTCGTTCGCGGCCTTGATGATGTCCTGCCAGGGCACCATCACGCCCAGGTCGATCACCTCGAAGCCGTTGCACTGGAGGACGACGCCGACGATGTTCTTGCCGATGTCATGCACATCACCCTTCACGGTCGCCATGATGATCCTGCCCTTGCCCTTGGCGCCGGGCTCCTTGGCGGCCTCGATATAGGGGAGGAGGTGGGCGACCGCCTTCTTCATGACGCGGGCGGATTTCACCACCTGCGGCAGGAACATCTTGCCCGATCCGAACAAGTCGCCGACGACGTTCATGCCGTCCATCAGCGGGCCTTCGATCACCTCGATCGGGCGGGCGGCGACAAGGCGCGCTTCCTCGGTATCCTCGACCACATACATGTCGATGCCCTTGACGAGCGCATGTTCCAGCCGCTTGGCGACCGGCCAGCCGCGCCATTCCTCGGCCGCCTTTTCCGCCGCCGCGTCGGTGCCGCGATATTTCTCGGCCAGTGCCACCAGCCGCTCGCCCGCCTCGGGATCGCGGTTCAGCAGCACGTCCTCGCAGGCGGTGCGCAGCGCGGGGTCGATCGCGTCATAGACGTCGAGCTGCCCGGCATTGACGATCGCCATGTCGAGCCCGGCCGGGATCGCATGATAGAGGAACACCGAATGCATCGCCCGGCGCACCGGCTCATTGCCGCGGAAGGAGAAGCTGAAGTTCGACAGGCCGCCGGAGATATGGACATGCGGGCAGCGCGCCTTGATCTCCTTGCACGCCTCGATGAAGTCGACGCCGTAATTATTATGTTCCTCGATACCCGTCGCCACCGCGAAGATATTGGGATCGAAGATGATGTCTTCCGGCGGGAAGCCGATGCCCATCAGCAGATCATAGGCGCGGGCGCAGATTTCGACCTTGCGCTGCTTCGTATCCGCCTGCCCCGTCTCGTCAAAGGCCATGACGACCACCGCGGCGCCATAGGCCATGACCTTGCGGGCGTGGTAGAGGAAAGCCTCCACGCCTTCCTTCATGCTGATCGAATTGACGATCGGCTTGCCGGACACGCATTTCAGCCCCGCCTCGATCACTTCCCATTTGGAGCTGTCGATCATCACCGGCACGCGGCTGATGTCGGGCTCGGCGGTCATGAGCTTGAGGAAGGTGGTCATCGCCTCGACCGCGTCGAGCAGGCCCTCGTCCATGTTCACGTCGACGATCTGCGCGCCGCTCTCCACCTGCTCGCGCGCGACGTCGATGGCCGTGGCATAGTCGCCCGCCATGATCAGCTTCTTGAACTTGGCGGAACCCGTGACGTTGGTGCGCTCGCCGATGTTGACGAAATTGGCGGTGGTGGTCTTGGTCATCTGGCCTGTTTTTTCTCTGCTGCGTCATTCCCGCGAAGGCGGGAACCCATCTCCCCGACCTTGCGTCCAGGCCTTAGCGCCTGAGATGGGTCCCCGCCTGCGCGGGGATGACGATCTCTTTCATTACGCCGCGATATGCATCGGTTCCAGCCCGGCGAGGCGCGTCACCACCGGCAGTTCCGGCGCGACGCGCGGCGGATGCCCGGCCAGCGCCTTCGCCACCGCGCCGATATGCGCGGGCGTGGTGCCGCAGCAGCCGCCCACGATATTGACCAGTCCCTCGTCCACCCACTGGCGGATCAGCGACGCGGTCGTTTCGGGCAGCTCGTCATATTGGCCAAGCTCATTGGGCAGGCCGGCATTGGGATAGGCGAGGATCAGCGTGTCGGCATTTTTCGACAGCTCGGCCAGATAGGGGCGCAGCAAATCCGCGCCAAAGGCGCAGTTCACGCCGATGGTCAGCGGCTTCAGATGCCGCAGCGAATACCAGAAGGCGTTGATCGTGTGGCCCGACAGGTTGCGACCCGACATGTCGGTGATGGTGAAGCTGAGCATCAGCGGCACCGGGCGGCCCGCCAGTGCCTCCGCCTCGCGCGCGGCCATGCCCGCAGCCTTGGCGTTCAGCGTATCGAAGCAGGTTTCGACCAGCAGGAAGTCGACGCCACCCTCGATCAGCGCCTCGCACTGCTCGCGATAATGGGCCTTCAGCGTATCGTAATCGACCTCGCGATAGGCGGGATCGTTGACGTCGGGCGAGATCGACAGCGTCTTGTTCGTCGGGCCGATGGAGCCCGCAACGAAGCGGCGCTGGCCATCCCTCGCGGTCGCCGCGTCGCAAGCCTTGCGCGCGATATGGGCGGCGGCGATGTTCAGCTCGCGTACCAGATGCTCGCAGCCATAGTCCGCCATCGCAATCTGCGTGCTGCTGAACGTGTTGGTCTCGATCATGTCGGCGCCGGCATCGAGATAGGCGGTGTGGATCGCCTCCACGATGTCCGGGCGGGTGAGACAGAGAAGGTCGTTATTGCCCTTCTGGTCCTTCGCAAGGTCCAGGTCGCCGCGATAATCGGCCTCGGTCAGCCCATATTTCTGGATCGACGTGCCATAGCCGCCATCGAACACGAGGATCTTCTGCTTCGCGAGGTCGCAAAATGCCTGTTCAGCGCTGATGGTCATGCTGCCTTCTCCGCATTGCTCGATCCCGTCCTGGCCCCCGCCTTGGGCCGCAGCCCCAGCAGATGGCAGATGGCGTAACTCAGTTCCGCCCGGTTGAGCGTGTAGAAATGGAATTCGCGCACGCCGCCGGCATAGAGCTTGCGGCACATTTCGGCCGCGATGGTCGCGGCGACAAGCTGGCGCGCGGCGGGGTGTTCATCCAGCCCCTCGAACAGGCGGGCCATCCAGCTGGGCACCTGCGTGTTGCACATCGCCGACATGCGCTGGGTCGCGGCGAAGTTCGACACCGGCATGATGCCCGGCACCAGCTCCGTGGCGATACCGGCGGCGGCCACTTTGTCGCGGAAACGGAAGAAGGCGTCGGGCGAGAAGAAGAATTGCGTGATCGCACGGGTCGCGCCGGCGTCGATCTTGCGCTTGAGATTGTCGAGATCGCTCTGCGCGCTGACAGCCTCCGGATGCGTTTCGGGATAGGCGGCGACGGAAATCTCGAAAGGGTGCAGGGCCTTGAGGCCCGCGACCAGATCGGCGGCACCGGTGTAACCCTGCGGATGCGGCTCGAACCTGCCGCCCACCTCCTGCGGATCGCCGCGCAGCGCCACGATATGCCGCACGCCCGCCTCCCAATAGGCCTCCGCCACCTCGGCGATCTCCGCCTTGCTGGCCGCGACGCAGGTGAGGTGCGCGGCGGCGGCGATGTTCGTTTCCTTCGCGATGCGCGCGACGGTGTTGTGCGTGCGCTCCCGCGTCGATCCGCCCGCGCCATAGGTGACGGAGACGAAGCGCGGCCCCAGCGGCGCCAGCGTCTCGATGGCGGACCACAGCTGGACCTCCATCTTCTCCGTCTTGGGCGGGAAGAATTCGAAGCTGATGGCGGCGTCGCCGGCAAGGTCGGCGAACAGCGGCGCGTCAAGCGCGCGGCGGGCCTCTTCAAGCTGGCCAAGGGTCGGTTTCATGCGCGTAACTGTCCTTCGATCGGCAGGATCTGCGCCGTGTGGCGGCACCCCAGCCATAATTTCACCGTCAATTCGCCGCCGGGCAGCGTTTCCACCCGGTCCAGCCCCAGCCCTGCGGCCGCGAACCATTGCGATATCTGTTCATCCGAAAAGCCCAGCCGCGCATGTTGATCGCGGCTCCGCAATTCCTCGCGCTGGTGCGGCGCGAAATCGGCGACCAGCAACCGGCCGCCGGCGTCCAGCACCCGCGCGGCCTCCGCTATGGCGCCTTCGGGCGCCTGTGCATAGTGGAGAACCTGATGCAGGATGACGGTATCGACGCTGTGGGCATCGAGCGGCAGCGCCATGAAATCGCCCATCAGCACGGCATATTTGCCGCTGCCATCCTCGGGCAGCTTCGCACGGGCCAGACGCAGCATGTCGGGGCTGCGATCCACCGCCGTCACCTGTTCCGCCTGCGGCCCGAACAGCTGGATCATGCGGCCGGTGCCGGTGCCGATATCCAGCAGGCGGCCCAGCGTATCGCCGCCCAGCAGGCCCTGCATCGCCGCCTCGACATCGGTCTCCGGCAGGTGGAGCGAACGGATCGCATCCCATTCCTCGGCATGCTGGGCGAAATAATCCTCCGCCGCGCGGCTGCGGTCGTTGCGCACGGCGGCAAGCCGCGCGAGGTCCGCGCGCTGCCAGAGCAGTTCGTTTTCGGACGGCACGATACGGTCGAACATCTCCAGCAACGGCGCGCGCGCGCCATCGCCGCCGATGCGCAGGAACACCCAATTGCCTTCCTTGCGCCGCTCCACCAGCCCCGCCTCCACTAGGATGCGGACATGGCGGGAGACGCGCGGCTGGCTTTGCCCCACGACCTGCGCAATCTCCCCCACGGCAAGCTCCATCGCCCGCAACAGGTGGAAGATCCGCAGCCGGGTAGGGTCGCCCAGGGCCCGGAAAATGTCGAGGATCGCGGTCATTGCGACAGCATATAAAGATTTCTTTATATTGGTCAATCGCTATGTCGCCCGGGACGGGCCGTGCCCGACATCGCCCGACTGTCACACAGCCGTCATGGTGCACTGCACGAATAGCATTGCCTTGGGAGTCGCAAAGCATTAGGAATGAAGGCCGCAGGTTCAAGGGGGTGAGCTGTTTCTCCGAGACTGACCTGCGCGGTTTTTTATCTCTGAGAGGGGTTTGCCCATGTCCAAGACTATTGCTCTTTCGCTCGTTCTCGCCGCGTCGCTCGGCCTTGCCGCCTGCTCGGGTGGCCAGACCGCCAATGTTGCCAATGCCGCCAACAACACGGCCGATAACGCCATGAACGTTGCGGAAAACGCCATGAACGCCGCCGAGAACGCGACGGGCAATGCGGTGAACGCGACATCCAACGCTGTGGCGAACACCGCCAACGCGATGTAATCCCGTTCGGGACGACAGATGAGATCAGGGGCGCGCCGGCAACGGGGCGCCCCTTTTTCATGCTCGACGGTTTCGGGCCACTGACCCCCATGACGCGAAGGAGCGTTCACCCGGCATGAAGACATGCATGACAACCCTGCGGCTCGCAGGCGCACTTGCGAGCCTGCTTACCACGGCCGGTTGCGGTTCGGGCAATGGCGACGGCGTGGGCGGCGTGACCGCTAGCGAGGCGCGCGCGCTCAACGATGCGGCGGAGATGCTCGACAGCCGCCCCAGGGTGGCGCTGGACGCAGCACCGGATGCCGACAACAGGGCAGCACCTGCCCCCGGCAACGGTGCGACGGCCCCGCCCCCGGCCGCTTCGGGACAATGATCGGCCAAACCCCACGGGGCACGCCAAGAGGAACGGGGCTTGCCCCTTAAAGGAACAGCCCCGCCCGTCATCCCGTCATGCAGGGTGGATGTTCAGCAATCCCGGTCGATGGCCCGACCGGCCAGCGCGCCGACGCCGGCGCCGATGATCGCACCGGTGGTGCCATCGCCACGGCGATCATAGCGGCCGCCGCTGCCCTTGCCGACTTCATTGCCCAGCAGGCCGCCGGCGATCGCACCGATGATGGTGCCGCCCGTGCCGCTGTCCCGGCAGCGATAGCCGCCCCGGTAGCCGCGATAACCGCGATCGCCATAATTATAATTGCCGCCGCCGCGATAATAGCGGTCGCCGCGATAGCCACGATTCCCGCGATAATAATCGCCCCGGTCATAATGGCGATAATAGCCGTCGCGCGCGGCGGCCGGGGTTGCGGTGGCCGCGAAGGACGCAACGCCCATGGCGAGCGCCGCGCCTATGTTGATCAGAATGCTCTTCTTCATGGCGTTGCTCCAATGCCTCAATCCAGCGAATCGAAGGACGCTGTGCTCCTTTCGACTGCCCCCCTTCTGCATCGCCGGGCTTGAGCCCATGCTGAACATGGATGTCAGCGGTTGTTCATGAAAAGGGCGGCCGGAGCCGCACATCGCGCGCCGGGCAACAGATACGGGCTGGACGCCTCCGTCAAATCCCCTATCCCCTGGAGGATATGGCCCGCATCCTGATGATCCTGCTGCTCGCCGCCCTGCTGCTGCCCCCCGCCCATGAAACCAAGTCCGCGCCGGTCATAGCGGGCGCGCTGCTGGTGAGCGCGCGGGCCGTGCCGCTGGACAGCGGCGATCCGGCCGTCCGGCGGGCGGGCATGCTGCCATTCCTGGGCGGCTGGGTGCTGCACAGCCAGGACCCGCATTTCGGCGGCATCTCCTCCATGCTGATGCAGCCCGACGGGTCGATCCTGGGCTTGAACGATTCCGGCACGCTGATGGGCTTTTCCCTGACGCCGGGCAATCGCCGCCAGTTCATCGCCCCGCTCCCCACCCGCCCGGAGGAGCGCGACTGGCCGAGCTGGAAGTGGGATTCCGAATCCATGGTGCATGATCCGGAAACCGGGCGCTATTGGGTGGGGTTCGAGCTGATCCAGCGCATCTGCCGCTATGCGCCCGGCTTTGCCCGCGTGGAGGCGTGCCGCGAATGGCCCGAGGTGCAGGCCTGGCCCGAAACCGGCAGCATCGAGGCGATGGTGCGCCTGAAGGACGGGCGCTTCCTTGCCTTTTCCGAAATGGGTTTCGGGCCGCATGGCGGCAATGACGTGCTGCTCTTCGCCGGCGACCCGGCCGATCCGGCGACGCCGCACCCCCGGCATCTCGCTTATTACCCGCCGCAGGGCTATCACCCGACCGATGCAGTGCAGCTGCCCGATGGCAGCCTGATCGTGCTCAACCGCCGGGTGACGCTGCATGAGGGGTTTACGGCGGTGCCGATGCGGGTCGTGCTGCCGCCGCTCAAGGAAGGCGCGCAGCTTGTGGGACGCCCCCTGGCGCGCCTTGCCCCGCCGCTGCTCGCCGACAATTTCGAGGCGCTGGCGCTCTCGCAGGAACATGGGCGGACGGTGCTGTGGGTAATGTCGGACGACAATCACCAGTTCTTCGAGCGCACCCTGCTGCTGAAATTCGCGTTGCCGGCCTTTTAGCGGTTCCCGTTCCGTAATTCCGGCGGGCCTCAGGACGATAGCAGCGAAGATCGCGGCTAGCCTGGCCGAATCACCCGCGCCACCGCAGGCACGAAAAAAGGCGGCCGTTGCGGGCCGCCCTCTTCACGATCCGGTTCGCGTCAGCGAATCAGGCAGCTGCGACAACCACCTTCTTCTGCACTTCGCGCTTCAGGCGGCGGGCCTTGAGCGAAAGCTTGTCGTCGCCGGTCTTCAGCAGCCAGTTGTCGAGGCCGCCGACATGCTCCACCGAACGCAGGCCGTTGGTCGAAACGCGCAGCTTCACGCTCTTTTCCAGCGATTCGGAGATCAGCGTGACGTTCTGCAGGTTCGGCAGGAACACCCGCTTGGTCTTGTTGTTCGCATGGGACACATTGTGACCCACCTGACGGCCCTTGCCGGTCAGCTCGCAAATGCGCGACATAAGAATCAGCCCTATCGTTCGATTTTTCTGGTTCGGCCCTAGGCCGGGAAAGCGGCGCGGATAGCTGCAAACGTCTTTCCCGTCAACCCGCGCCAACGGCAATTTGCACAGACATCGTGGCGGAAGAGCAACCACCAGCCTGCCTGAGCGTTCCCAACAGCATATATTTCCGTGCTGCACAATGGGCAGCATAATGGGAGCGTTGCCATGATGAGGTTTCTGGCCGGACTGCTGCTTGTCGCCGTGATATTGATCGGCACCGCCTATGCCTTCGGCCTTTTCAGGATCGAACAGACGCGAAACGCCAGCCTGCCTTCGGTCGCGGTGAAGCCTGGCACCCTGCCCGCCTACAGGGCGGACGTGGCGAAGGTGGACGTCGGCACCCGCAACCAGACGGTGGAAGTGCCGACCGTGAATGTGACGAAGCCGCAATAGCGATGGCGATCGTCCGCGCGCGCCGCCTGCCCGTTGCGGCGGATCGTCGCCCCGCCTATGCGATTCGCATGGCCGATCTCTTCCCCCTGCCCGCCCCCATGCGCCGCGCGCTGGATCTGGCGCGG
This sequence comes from Sphingobium aquiterrae, assembly GCF_037154135.1. Taxonomy (NCBI): domain Bacteria; kingdom Pseudomonadati; phylum Pseudomonadota; class Alphaproteobacteria; order Sphingomonadales; family Sphingobiaceae; genus Sphingobium; species Sphingobium aquiterrae. Next base: position 408,238 of record NZ_JBANFL010000001.1, on the reverse strand, counting down.
GCAGCGGCGGCGGCCGGCGAGGTGCCGGTCGGTGCCGTCGTCACCCATGACGGGCGGATCGTGGGCGAAGGCGAGAATCGCAACCGACGGGACAATGATCCCACGGCCCATGCCGAAATCGTCGCCCTGCGCGCGGCCGCGACGGCGCTGGGCGATTTCCGGCTGACGGACTGCGACCTGTGGGTGACGCTGGAGCCCTGCGCCATGTGCGCGGGCGCCATATCCCATGCGCGCATCGCCCGCGTCTATTATGCCGCCGCCGATCCCAAGGGCGGCGCCGTGGAACAGGGCGCGCGCGTCTTTGCCCAGCCGCAATGCCTGCACCGGCCGGAAGTCTATGGCGGGCTGGGCGAAGCGGAAGCCGCCGGCCTATTGCGCGGTTTTTTTGCCGGGCGGCGCTGAAGGCGCGGCGGCCACCGCCTTCTCCCCCGCCGCATAGTCGATGCGATAGAGGGCATAGGGCAGCGTCAGCGCCGTCTTCAGGTCCACCGGCCTCAGCCATGCCGGCACCTGCCCCCGCATCAGCTGCGCATAGAAGCCCCTGGGGCTGCGCGCCTGATAGACGGTGCCTTCGGGGAAATTCGGGCAGACGAGGAAATAGGTGGCGTGGTGGCGCGCCGCAATCTTCAGGAAATCGGCCGGCTGCCCGTCCATCGCATGGTGGATGTCGAGGATCGCCGGGCCGTTGCGGTGATAGGGGCCGGCAATGGCGCTGTGATGCGTGGTCGCGATCAGGCGCGGCCCCAGGTCCACCAGCGTGAAGATCAGCGCGGGCGGTAACTGGTCCAGCACCTGCAGCGCCGGCAGGGCCCGGCACCGCCCGCCCGCCTTGCGGACCGCCTCCCGCCGCGCCAGCACTGCCTTGCTCGGCGGCTTGGCCTGCGCGGTATTGTCGCCGGTCAGCCGCGCGACCAGCATGTTGGCTTCAGGATAGAGCTGATAGACCCAAACACCGCTGACCACGAGCAGGCCGGCAGCGATGCCCAGCGTGCGTTTCAGGCGGCTGCCGCGCAACACCGCCTCCACCGCGACCCAGCCGGCCCAGGCGATCGCCGGCAAGGCCAGGAGCTGCGCCGCCGGCCCCGCGCGGATCTGCCAGCACAGCAGGCCCAGCGCGAACAGCGTCATCAGCGTCACCGTGGCCCAGGCCCACAGCCGCTCGACATTGCGGCGCGACGCCCAGCAGGCCGCCAGCGCGGCGAACAGGCCGATCACCGGCAGCGCCAGCATCGGTATGGCGACATTGCGCGCCTGCGCGGTGATCGGCTTGGCCTCGCGGATGTTGGCGAGCCACAGCTTCTGCAGCTCGGGCGAGATCTGATAGGCGCTGCTCAGGCATTGCGGCCAGTTCGCCCAGGCAAAGGCGCCCAGCAGCACGCCCGCGACCATCCCCGCCGCCAGCCGCTGCGGCCAGCTCCTGAGCGGCAGCAGCGCCAGCACGACCATCAGGCCCGACGCCGCGCCGAGGATGGCGACCCAGACCGGCGAGATCGCATCGCACATGGGCTGGCGATTGGCATAGCTGGCGAACAGCACGAACAGGATGGAGGTGCCGCCGCCAAGGCTGAGCGCATAGGGGATCATCCGCCGCGCCGCGCCCTCCTTGAACACCCAGCGCAGCGCGATGATCGCGCCGGCGCCGGCCAGATAGGCGATCATCTCCATGCCGATGGCGATGGAAAGCGCGCTGGAAAGCCCCGCGACGATGCCGCCGCGCAGCCAGTCGCGATCCACCATCCCCGCCAGCATCGTCACCGTCAGCGCCAGCTGCCAGCCATGATGGTCGATCCGCATCGGCATGAACATGCCCAGGCCCATCTGCGCAGCAAGCGGCAGGAACACCGCCACGATCCATGCCGGCCCGGGCGCCAGCCGCCGCACGATGAAGCCCAGCGCGATCATCAGCGGCAGCAGCGGCAGCAGCGGCGCGATGCCGCAGGCCAGCCGATCGGCCAGCCCCTGATCCATGAAGGCGCGGAACAGCAGCATCAGCCCGGCCAGCGGCAGGTCCACCAGCCGCGACCAGTGGATGTTCGCGCCACCCGGCGGATCGAGCCGATATTGCCGCAGGTCGAACCAGCCCTGCCCCGCCAGCCAGTCCTTCACCTGCACATAGCGGATATTATCGTCGGTATCGCCCAACCCCAGCCAGTGGATCTGGTTCCAGCGGACGATGAGATAATAGGTGCAGATGCCGACCCAGAAGGCAAAGGTCAGGAATTTCCAGTTGGCGTCAGCCCAGCGCAGCGTTTCCGCGCCGCCGGCCACCAGCCGCCTGTTCCATCCGCCCCATCCGCTCCAGCGGCCCTTCGCGCTTTCCATCATAGCTCGTGGGGATTAGAGCAGCCGGCGCAAAGCGCAACGGGGGCTGACATGAATTTCGATCGCTGGCTCTCGCCGGAACGCCAGGCGCTGCTGTGGCAGGTGGCGCGCTATGGCCTGACGGGCGGCTTCGTGACGGCGGTGCAGGCCGCGATCTACTGGTGCCTTGCCGCGCTGGCCCATGTGCATCCGCAGGTTGCGAACGGCGCGGGCTATCTCGCGGCGGTGCTGCTTGGCTATGTGCTGCATGGCGCCTTCACCTTTCGCGGCCATGGCGAGCGCGACAATCATGCGGCGCGCGGCGTGCGCTTCTTCCTGGTGTCGCTGGTCAGCCTGGCGCTCAACGCGCTGTGGGTGTGGCTTACCGTCTCGGTCCTGAAATGGCCGGAATGGACGCCCATCCCGGCCATGATGTTCGTGACGCCCGCGCTGGTGTTCGTGCTGAACCGGCAATGGGTGTTCCGGTAAAGGCGTTCCGATAACACCCGCCGTGCTCCTGCGAAGGCAGGAGCCCAGGGCCGGATTGCGCGTCGCCACTCTGGGCTCCTGCCTTCGCAGGAGCACGGCGGCGGTTGGGGCAGGCTCCGTCTCCCTCCCCGATCAATGCACGAAGCGGGCCACCACGTCGCGATAGCTGCGGCTCACCTTCACCTGCGCGCCCGATTCCAGCACTAGGAAGCATTCGCCATTGGTATGCGGCTTCACCTGCCGCACCTGGGAGAGGTTGACGATGGTCGAGCGATGCACGCGCTGGAAGTTGCGCGGGTCCAGCCGCTTTTCCAGATCCTTCATCGTCTCGCGCAGGATCAGCGAATTGTCGGCGGTGTAGATGCACATATAGTCGCCCGCCGCGTCGATCCGCTCGATCGAATCGACGTCCACGCGGAAAATCTGCCCGCGATCCTTGATGTTGATGAGCTTTTCATAGCGGCTGGCGACATGGGTATCGCCCTCGCTGGAGGAGGCGAAGTCGCTCATCGCCTGTGGCGCGACCTCGGCCAGCACTTCACGCAGCCGTTCGGCTTCCTGCACCTGCTTCTTTTCGGCCAGCCGCTGACGCACCCGATCCAGCGCGTCGGCCAGCCGGTCCTCGTCCACCGGCTTCATCAGATAGTCCACCGCCTGCGCCTCGAACGCGCGGATCGCATGGTCGGAATAGGCGGTGACGAAGATGAACAGCGGCGGCTCGATCTCCATCATGCCCTGCACGACGGAAAAGCCGTCGAACCCCGGCATCTGGATGTCGAGGAAGACGAGGTCGGGCTTGTGGGTCTTGATGGACCGGATGGCCTCCCGCCCGTTCTGACAGGTGTCGATGATGTCGACGTCTTCATGCGCTTCAAGGCGCAGCTTCAACCCCTGGATGGCAAGGTTCTCGTCATCCACGAGGATCGTTCTGATGGTCATGCGGCCACTTTCGTTTGTTCTTCCGTCACGAGGGGCATTTCGATGGTGACAGCGAAGCCTCCTCCGGGCGTAGAACGCGCGTCGAAGCTCTGCCGTTCCCCAAAGGCTTGCACCAGCCGGTCGCGGATGTTCGCCAGCCCCACGCCGGTAGACAGATGTGGACGTACCTGTGTTTCGTTCAATCCCGGCCCGGTATCCGACACGACGATCCGGACGTTTTCACCGGCAGGCTGCGCCGTGACGGAGATTTCGGCCCCCTCTTCCTTGGGGGTGACGGCATATTTGATGGCGTTTTCGACCAGCGGCTGCAGCAGCAGGGAGGGCAGGCGCGCATGCGACACGGCCGGGTCGATGACAAAGACCGGCCGCAGGCGATCCTCGAACCGCATCTTCTCGATTTCCAGATAGAGTTTCAACGTCTCTACCTCCTGCTCCAGCGTGACCTGCGCCGTCGGCTCGTTGATGAGGGTATAGCGCAAAAAGGACGACAGGCGCGAGAGCATTGCATTCGCCCGGTCCGTCTGTTTCAGCAGCACCAGCGTCGAGATGCTGTTGAGCGTGTTGAACAGGAAATGCGGGTTCAGCTGATAGCGCAGCATGGCAAGCTGCGCCGCGCTCGCCTGCGCTTCCAGCCGCAGCAGCTCGTCCGCCTGCTCCTCGACCGTCAGGTAGAAGTTGATCGCATAATAAAGCGCCGACCATGCCCCCAGCAGCGTGCTCGACAGATAGAAGGCGCCCAGGAACAGCTGCAGCCCCGCGGTATCGCTGCCATGGTTCTGCGTGGCGAAGACCCAGGCGTCGATGAAGGCGCACAGGCCCGATGCCATCACCACCGCGACGATGGATGCGCCCCAGGTGACGATCGGCTTCTGCTTCAGCAGCATGCGGAAGATCACCGCCATCAGCAGCGTCACCGAATAGCCCGTCGCGGTGGAGATCAGCACCGGCACAAGGCTGGAAAGCGGCTGGCCGTTGGCGATGGTGGAGGACGCGCGGAGCAGGAACGCCCCGGCCCATCCCACCGACTGCAGGTTCCAGAAAGCGCGGTTCTTGTCCGCGAAAAACGGCTTGGGCTGAAGGGGGCTTACAGACATCGGAAGAAGCCTAGCCGCTTTTTCCCGCCGATAGAAGCTGTCAGCCGACAGCGGCCATCTCTTCGCCGACGGGTATGGCATCGTCGGAAAACACCCACATCAGGTCGCAGATGTCGAGCGCGCGCCCATCATGGGAATAGATGCGGATCTGCTGGATCGGCTTGCCGTCGCGACGGTCGGCCAGAACGGGCGAACAGGGGACGCCGCTGCCCCAGCGCTCGCCCCATTGGCGCAGGGCGATCATCACCGGCGCCAACTCCTCCCCCTTCTGGGTCAGCCGATATTCCACCTTGCGCCGATCGCAGCTCATCGGCTCGCGGATCATGATGCCATGCTCCACCATCCGGGCAAGCCGATTGGCCAGGATATTGCGGGCGATGCCGAGGCTGGACTGGAATTCCTCGAAATGGCGGATGCCGCTCAATGCGCCGCGCAGGATCAGGAAGGACCAGCGCTCACCCATCATCTCCAGGGCGGTGGGCAGAGCGCATTGCATCTGATCGTGAAGGGGTGGCAGCGTGTCGTTCATCTCCATAACCCGAAAGGATAGCCTAAAGGCGTGCCGGTTGCAAAATCCTGACCAATATAATCACAATCGTGCGATCTTCAAATTTCGCGCCGGCGCCGCGCCAGCGCCCGAAGAGACCGGAACGGCATATATCATTGGCATTCCTCGCTGGCGCGGCGCGGTTTTTTGTTGCACGGCAACGCACTTCTCCCACATCGTGATCTTCTATGCTGCGCCAGTACGAACTTGTCGAACGTGTAAAAAGCTACGATCCCGACGCGGACGAAGCGATGATCAACCGCGCCTATGTGTTTTCCGTGCAGAAGCATGGCAGCCAGAAACGGGCGAGCGGCGACCCCTATTTCAGCCATCCCATCGAGGTCGCGGGCATCCTGACCGACCTGTATCTGGACGACCAGACGATCGTCACCGCGCTGCTGCACGACACCATCGAGGATACGCTCGTCACCTATGAGGAGATCGAGGCGGCGTTCGGCAAGGATGTCGCCCGGCTGGTGGACGGCGTCACCAAGCTGAGCAAGATCGAGGCGCAGTCGGAGAACGAGCGCGCGGCGGAAAATCTGCGCAAGTTCCTGCTCGCCATGTCGGACGATATCCGCGTGCTGCTGGTGAAGCTGGCCGACCGCCTGCACAATATGCGCACGCTGCACTTCATCAAGAATGAGGAGAAGCGCCGCCGCATCGCCAAGGAGACGATGGACATCTATGCCCCGCTCGCCGAGCGGATCGGCATGTATGACTTCATGCGCGAGATGCAGCTGCTCGCCTTTCGCGAGCTGGAGCCGGAGGGCTATGACAGCATCACCCGGCGGCTGGAGCAGCTGAAGCAGGGCGGCGGCGACAAGGTGGCGCGCATCGCGTCCGGCCTGCAGCTGCTGCTGGGCCATGCCGGCATGAAGGTTTCGGTTTCGGGCCGCGAAAAGCACCCCTATTCCATCTGGAAGAAGATGCAGGAACGGCACATCAGCTTCGAACAGCTGACCGACGTCATGGCCTTCCGCGTCATCACCGAGACGACCGAGGATTGCTACAAGGCGCTCGGCATCATCCACCAGAAGTACAAGATGGTGCCCGGGCGGTTCAAGGATTACATCTCCACCCCCAAGCGCAACGGCTATCGCTCGCTGCACAGCACCGTCATCCATGGCGAGAATGCGCGCATCGAAGTGCAGATCCGCAGCCAGGAGATGCACCGGGACAGCGAATTCGGCCTTGCCGCGCACTGGGCCTACAAGCAGCATGAAGGCAAGCCGGACGGCCAGGCCGGCTGGCTGCGCGACCTTGTCGAAATCCTGGAGCAAAGCCAGGATGCCGAAGAGCTGCTCGAACATACCCGCATGGCGATGTACCAGGACCGGATCTTCGCCTTCAGCCCCAAGGGCGAGCTGCATCAGCTGCCCAAGGGATCGACCCCGGTCGATTTCGCCTATGCGGTGCATACCAGCCTGGGCAACCAGACGGTGGGCGCGAAGGTCAATGGCCGCGTCGTGCCGCTGCGCACGAACCTGGAAAATGGCGATCAGGTCGAAATCCTGAAGTCCGACGGGCAGGAGCCGCAGCCGGGCTGGCTGACCTTCGTCATCACCGGCAAGGCGCGCGCCGCCATCCGCCGCTATATCCGCAACAAGCAGCGCGACGAAATGGTGGCGCTGGGCGAAAAGCTGTTCGAGGAAATCATCGGCCGCCTGCCGGTGGAGGTGGGCGCCAAGGCGATCACCGCCGGGCTCAAGCGGCTGAAGCTGGAGGACAGGCCGGCGCTGATGATCGCCATCGCCACCCATCGCGTGACCGACGCCGAGGTGATGGAGGCCCTGATCCCCGGCTCGACCAGCGGCGAGGGCGAGGAGGAAGTCCATCCGCGCCAGCATGAACCCGTGTCGATCCGCGGCCTGACGCCGGGCATCGCCTACAGCCTGGGCGAATGCTGCCATCCCGTGCCCGGCGACCGCATCGTCGGCATCCGCCGCACCGGCGAACCGATCGAGGTCCACACGATCGACTGCAAGACGCTGGAAAGCGGCCTCGACGCCGACTGGGTCGACCTGGCCTGGGACAGCAAGTCCAAGGGCGGCACCGCGCGCCTCTCCGTCATCGTCAAGAACCAGCCGGGGGCGCTCGCCGCCGTCACCAACATCTTCGGCGCGAACAAGGCGAACATCCTCAACCTGCAGCTGGTGAACCGCGAAGGGCCGTTCCACACCGACATCATCGACATCGAGGTCGCCGACGCCGCGCATCTGGCGCGCATCGTGTCGGCGCTGAGGTCACTGGAATGCGTGGCGCAGGCGGATCGGGTTTAGAGGACTATTGATGATCGGTTGGCTACTTCCTCTCCTTCTTCTGGTACATCCCGAAAGCGACGGCGAACCGCCCAAGAAAATTAACGCGGGACGCGTCTTCAGCTTTCAGGATTATCCAACCGAAGCGCTGCAACGGAACGAATATGGCATTACTTCGGTACGATTACACATCACAGCCAAGGGTGTTATCGACGAATGTATCGTTACTGAAACAAGCGGTTTTCCGATACTCGACAGCAAGACTTGTTCTCTAATCAAGGCACGCGGCCGATTTAAACCGGCAACGGATGCGCGGGGCACCCCCATAGATGGGGACTATCATATGGCGACCAGTTGGGGCGTGGGTGCCAATCAGCCTCGAACGACGTCGACGGTCACACTCCTCGCGCAAAAAATCCCGACGTCTTATCAAACCCCGGCCGATACCATGGTCCTCTTTGGTGTTGATGGTCGTGTAGCGAAATGTACGGTACAGCAATCAAGTGGGTCGGAAGCGGCTGACAAGGCAGCCTGCGCTTATATCACTGCCCAGTTGGCGGTCTCCCCTCCGCAGAGCAAATCAGGCGAAGAGCCTGCCATTGCAGTGCGCTACGTCACTGTGTCTCTGACTATAGATGCCAACTCCACCAAGGTGCAGTAATTTTAGCAAATGCCTGAGGAAACTGAGGGCAGGCCACCGCCCGCCCCCGTCCCTCACATCCCTCACACCACGCCATAGGCCAGCATCGCGTCGGCGACCTTCTTGAAGCCGGCGATGTTGGCGCCCTTCACATAGTCGACATAGCCGTCGCTCACCCGGCCATAAGCGAGGCAGCTGTCGTGGATGCCCTCCATGATGTCGAGCAGCAGCTGTTGCAGCTCGGCTTCCTTCCATGAGCGGCGTTCGCTGTTCTGGCTCATTTCCAGGCCGGAGACGGCCACGCCCCCGGCATTGGCGGCCTTGCCCGGCGCGTAGAGGATCTTCGCGGCCTTGAAGACATGCACGCCGGCAAGATCGGTCGGCATGTTCGCGCCTTCGGACACGGCGATGCAGCCATTTTTCACGAGCGTTTTGGCGTCTTCGCCCAGCAGTTCGTTCTGCGTGGCGCAGGGATGCGCGATATCGCAGGGCACGCCCCAGGGCGTCTTCCCCTCATGAAAGGTCGCGTGCTTATATTCCGTCACATAGTCGGCGATGCGGCCGCGCCGCCGGGTCTTGTGCGCCTTCACCCACTGGATCTTCTCCAGGTCGATGCCGTCCGGATCGTGGATGAAGCCCTGGCTGTCGGACAGCGTCAGCACCTTGCCGCCCAGCTGCGTCACCTTCTCCGCCGCATGGGTCGCGACATTGCCGGAGCCGGAGATGACCGCGGTCTTGCCGGTCAGGTCCTGGCCGCGCGTCCTGAGCATGTTGGCGAGGAAATAGACCGCGCCATAGCCCGTCGCCTCCGGCCGGATCAACGATCCGCCATATTCCAGCCCCTTGCCGGTGAGGACGCCGGTGAACTGGTTGGTGATGCGTTTGTACTGCCCGAACATATAGCCGATCTCGCGCCCGCCCACGCCGATGTCGCCCGCCGGCACATCCACGTCCGCGCCGACATGGCGATAGAGTTCGGTCATGAAGCTCTGGCAGAAGCGCATGACTTCATGGTCGCTTTTCCCCTTGGGGTTGAAGTTCGCGCCACCCTTGCCGCCGCCCATGGGCAGGCCGGTCAGCGCGTTCTTGAAGGTCTGTTCGAAGGCCAGGAACTTCAGCACGCTTTCCGTCACCGAGGGGTGGAAGCGGATGCCGCCCTTATACGGGCCGATGGCGTTGTTGTTCTGCACGCGCCAGCCGCGATTGACGCGGATATGATTATTGTCGTCCTCCCAGCAGACGCGGAAGGAGATGATCCGGTCCGGCTCCGCGATGCGGCGCAGAATCTGGTAGTGGTGATATTCTTCCTTGTCGTCGATGAACCCGTAAATGTCCTCGGCGACTTCCTGGACGGCCTGCACGAATTCCGGCTGGCCCGGATTGCGCTTCTTCACGCCTTCGATGAAGGTCGGCAGGTCCACATGATCGGTAACAGCCATCACTCTCTCCCCCACGTCGTTGTTCCGCGACCCGATGGCGTGCCCCCGTTTCGAGTCGGGCGGCTGTTGTTGAGGGTGTTTGTATCAGCAATCCGGGCGCGGAGATGTGATTTTCATCACCGGGGCATGGGCATGCCGGCGACCCTGGAGAGCCCCTGCAACTGCTGCCCCAGCACCATGTCGACGGCCGGCGCCAGCTTTGCCGCGCCGCCCTCCACATAGCCGCCCACGACATAGCGCATGGTGACTTTCGTGCCCTTGCCCATGCCAGCAGCCGACGGCGCGAAACTGAAGGTCAGCGTGCCCACCACGGCCTGCCCCTGCAGCGGCCCCAGCCCGCCCGAAATGCGCAGCATGTCGCCCGGCATGGCGAGCAGCACGCGGCCATGCTCGACACTGCCGGCAGGCTTGCCATTCACGGCAGGGAGCGCTTCGCAAAAGCAGCCGCCCGCCCATGCCTCGATGGTCAGGTTCTTCGCGTCGCCGCTATAGCTGTGCGCGCCATTCCACCAGCGCGCCGGGGTTGCGACCAGCGCATAGGCCTCCACCGGAGACAAAGGCAGGTCGACGCTCGCCTCCGACACGAAGCCCGATTCGCTCGACGTCAGCACAGCCGCGAAAACAGGCGGGGCGGTGACCAGCATCGTCGCCAGCACCGCCCTGCGCGCAGAGATTGCAATCGTCATGATCCTCGCCCCCTCCGAACAGAGAGGGGGAGCATAGCGTGCCGTTACTGGCCGTCCAGCACCGCGGCGATGGCGACGGTCACGTCATCCATGTCGGCCATGCCATCGACGCGCGAAACGATGCCGCGCGCTTCGTAGATCGGCAGGATCGGCGCGGTCTTGGCGCGATATTCGGCCATGCGGGTGCGCACCGTTTCCTCATTGTCGTCGGGACGACGCTTGAATTCGGTGCCGCCGCATTTGTCGCACACGCCGGCGACCTTGGGCTGCTTGAAGCTATCGTGATAGCCCTCGCCACAGGTGGCGCAGGTGAAGCGGCCGGTGATGCGCTCGACCAGCGCATCCTCGTTCACGTCCAGCTCGATCACATGGTCGAGCGTGCGGCCGCGCGTGTCGAGCAGCGTATCGAGCGCATGCGCCTGCGCCTCGGTACGGGGATAGCCGTCGAAGATCACGCCGGTCTCCAGCGGCAACGCGTCCAGCGCCTCGCCGATGATGCCCGAGACGACCTCGTCAGGCACCAATGCGCCCGCTTCCATCAGCGCCTTGGCCTGCAGGCCGACAGGTGTGCCGGCCTTTACTGCCGCCCGCAGCATGTCGCCGGTCGAAAGCTGGACCATGGCGCGACTGTCGACCAGTCGCGTCGCCTGGGTGCCCTTGCCAGCGCCCGGAGGTCCAAGCAGGATGATGTTCACGCGCACGTCTCCCCTATATTGTGCAGGCCGCTGCTTGCCCTTAACGCATGCGGCCCTTGAGCTTCGCCTTCTTGATAAGATCGCCATATTGATGGGCGAGCAGGTGGCTCTGAATCTGCGTTACCGTGTCGACCGTTACGTTGACCACGATCAACAAGCTAGTCCCACCAAGGTAGAAGGGAATTCCAGCCCGGGCGATGGCATATTCCGGCACCAGACAGATGATGGCGAGATAGGCCGCGCCGATCACGGTGATGCGCGTCAGCACATAATCCAGATAATGTTCGGTGTTCTTGCCCGGACGGATGCCGGGAATGAAGCCGCCATTGCGCTTGAGGTTATCCGCCGTCTCTTCCGGGTTGAAGACAACCGCGGTGTAGAAGAAGCAGAAGAACACGATGCCCAGGCCATAAAGCCCCATATAGACCGGGCTGCCATGCGAGAGATACTGGTTGAGCGACAGGATGAAGTCGCCCCACTTGCTCTCGCCCTGCACGGCCTTGCCCGCGAATTGCGAGATGGTGAGCGGCATCAGCAGCAGCGAGCTGGCGAAGATCGGCGGGATGACGCCCGCGGTGTTGACCTTCAGCGGCAGATGGCTGCGGTCCGCCTGCATGATGCCCTGGCGCGTCTGGCGTTTGGGATATTGGATGAGCACGCGGCGCTGGGCCCGCTCCATGAAGCAGATGAAAAAGATGAGGCCAAGGGCCAGCGCCATCACGCCGAAGATCAGCAGGCCGGAAATCGCGCCGGTGCTGCCCGATTTGAACAGGTTGCTCAGCGTCACCGGCAGCTGAGCGACGATGCCCGCCATGATGATGAGCGAGACGCCGTTGCCGATCCCGCGCGAGGTGATCTGTTCGCCGATCCACATCAGGAACATCGTGCCGCCGACCATGGAGACGACCGCCGTCACGCGGAACAGCATGCCCGGGTCGACGACCGCCTGCATGCCGGCCGAGGCCCCGAAATTCTCAAGGCCGGTCGCGATGAAATAGGCCTGCACAGCGGCCAGGCCGACCGTGCCGTAGCGGGTATACTGGTTCAGCTTCTTGCGGCCGCTTTCGCCTTCCTTCTTGATCGCCGCCAGCGTGGGCGAGAGGGAGGCGGCCAGCTGCACCACGATCGATGCGGTGATATAGGGCATGACGCCCAGCGCGATCAGGCTCATGCGCTGGAGCGAGCCGCCCGAGAAGGTGTTGAAGATGTCGAGGATGCCGCCCTGCGTCTGCTTGTAGAGCTGCGAGAGCACCGTCGGATCGACGCCCGGCAGCGGCACGAAGCTGAGGAAGCGGAACACGATCAGCGCGCCGATGGTGAACCACAGGCGCTTCTTGAGGTCAGTCGCCTGACTGAACTTGGCGAAGTTGATGCTGGAGGCCAGCTGGTCGGCTCTCGATGCCATTACCTTACCTTCAAAAACGCGTGGACGCACAGGAGCGTCGCTTCAAACCGAATCCCCTTAACGAGGGACGGCATGTGTGTCACGGCCTATGCGATGCCCTCGATCACGCCATTATGGCGCGGCGGCCAAAGCGGCGCGCGACCGGCAGACACGGACGACCCCGCCGGCCCATATCGGGCAGCGGGGTCGACGTTACAAGCGGTGCGAAAGGCTCAGCCCTTCTTCGCAGCCTTGGCAGAGCCCTTCTTGGCGGCGGCCTTGTCCGCGGCGGAGACGGTTTCGATCACCGAAACGCTGCCACCAGCCTTTTCGACCGCCTCGATCGCGCCCTTCGATGCGCCGGCGACAGTGAAGCTGACCTTCGCGGTCAGTTCGCCCTTGCCGAGCAGGCGCACGCCGTCCTTGCCACCGCGCGAGATACCGGCGGCACGCAGCGCTGCCTGATCGACCGCAGCGCTGGCGTCCAGCTTGCCGGCGTCGATCGCCTTCTGCACCATGCCCAGGTTCACTTCGGCATAGTCCTTGGCGAAGATGTTGTTGAAGCCGCGCTTCGGCAAACGCATGTGGAGCGGCATCTGGCCACCCTCGAAGCCGTTGATGGCGACGCCCGAGCGTGCCTTGGCACCCTTCTGGCCGCGGCCGGCGGTCTTGCCCTTGCCCGAACCGATGCCGCGTCCCACGCGCATGCGGCCCTTGCGGCTGCCTTCATTGTCCCGGAGTTCGTTGATCTTCATGATAATGCACTCGCTTTCGCTTTTGTCGCGCTGTTCCCGAGGGAACCGATGAGGAAGCGCCGATAGCGCCTCATTACAAAAAACAAAAGAGGGGTTTCCCCCTCTTTCGCCTTTATGTCTTCCGGTCAGGGGGCGTTAACCCTCCACGACCTCCACCATGTGGGGCAGCTTCTTGATCATGCCACGGATTTCCGGGCTGTCCTCAAGCTCCACCACGCGGTGCATCTTGCCAAGGCCCAGGCCGATCAGAATCTTCTTCTGGTCGGCAGGGCGGCGGATCGGCGAACCGATCTGCTTAATCTTGATCTTCGCCATGTCTGTTACTCCGCAATCGCTTCGGCGTCGGCCGCAGCGACCTCGGCAGAGGCACCACCACGACGGAGCAGGTCAGCAACCTTTTTGCCGCGACGCTGCGCAACCGACTTGGGGCTGGTCTGTTCGCCAAGCGCCTCGAAGGTCGCACGGATCATGTTGTAGGGGTTGGACGTCCCGTTGGACTTGGTCACGACGTCCGCAACGCCCAGGCTCTCGAAGACGGCGCGCATCGGGCCGCCCGCGATGATGCCCGTACCGGCCGGAGCCGAACGCACAGTCACCTTGCCGGCACCGAAATGGCCCAGGCCATCATGGTGCAGGGTGCGGCCTTCCTTCAGCGGCACGCGGACCATCGCCTTCTTGGCAGCGGCGGTCGCCTTGCTGATCGCCTCGGGCACTTCGCGAGCCTTGCCATGGCCGAAGCCCGCACGACCCTTGCCGTCGCCGACCACGACGAGCGCTGCGAAGCCGAAGCGCTTGCCGCCCTTCACGGTCTTGGAAACGCGGTTGATGTGGACGAGCTTCTCGATCAGCTCTTCGCCGCCGTCCTCGTCACGGTTGCCGCCGCGGCGGTCGTCGCGACGGCCACGGCCGCCACGCTCGCCACGGTTGCGGTCGCCGCCGCCGCCCCGGCCGCGACGCGGACCACGGTTCTCGGTCTGGACCTCGGCGACAGCCTCTACGGGTGCGCCGGCTTCGATGGTGTTTTCGTCAGCCATGCTCAGAACTCCAGCCCGCCTTCACGGGCGGCATCGGCCAGCGCCTTGACGCGGCCATGGAAAAGAAAGCCTCCGCGGTCGAAAACGACCTTGGTGACGCCGGCCTTGGTGGCGGCTTCCGCCACGCGCTTGCCAACGTCAGCCGCAGCTGCCGAGGTAGCGCCGGTCTTGCCACGCACGTCCTTGTCCAGGGTCGAAGCTGCCGCAACGGTCTTGCCGGCGACGTCGTCGATGACCTGGGCATAGATATGCCGGCCCGAACGATGGATGGACAAGCGGGGCTTGTCGCCCGAGCGTGCCTTGAGGGCGGTACGGACGCGACGACGGCGCCGTTCGAAGAGAGAGAGTTTCGCCATGGCTTACTTCTTCTTTCCTTCCTTGCGGAAGATAAACTCGCCGTCATACTTGATGCCCTTGCCCTTATAGGGCTCCGGCTTCCTCCAGCGACGGATCTCGGCGGCCACCTGGCCGACCTTCTGCTTGTCGATGCCGGTGATCTCGACCGTGGTGTTATCCGGGGTCTTGATCTCGATGCCCTCGGGCACCGCGTAATCGACGTCGTGGCTGTAGCCCAGCTGCAGCTTCAGGGTCTTGCCCTGCGCATTCGCACGATAGCCGACGCCGGTGATGAGCAGCTTCTTGGAGAAGCCCTCGGTCACGCCCGTCACCAGGTTCTGCACCAGGGTCCGCTGCATGCCCCAGAAGGCGCGTGCCTGCTTGGTGCCGTTGGCCGGCTGAACGGAAATGCCGTCGCCTTCCACCGTGTAGCTGATCTCGTCGCGCATCTGCAGGGCCAGCGAGCCCTTGGGGCCCTTGACCGAAAGCTGCCCGCCTTCGATGGTCGCCGTCACCCCAGCGGGGATCGCGACCGGTTTCTTACCGATGCGGCTCATCAGAACACCTCCGCCAGCACTTCGCCGCCGACATTCTGCTCACGCGCTTCCGCGTCGGACAGAACACCCTTGGGCGTCGATACGATGGTGATGCCAAGGCCGTTGCGCACCACCGGCAGCTCCTTGGAGCCCGAATAGACGCGGCGGCCCGGCTTGGACACGCGGGCGACATGCTTGATCGCCGGCTGGCCCTCGAAATATTTCAGCTCGATGCGCAGGCCGGGGTGCTTGCCGAGGGTCTCCTCGGAATAACCACGGATATAGCCTTCGCGCTGGAGCACGTCGAGCACGCGGGCGCGCAGCTTGGACGCGGGGGAAACCACGCTGTCCTTGCGGGCCTGCTGGCCGTTGCGGATGCGGGTGAGCATATCACCCAGGGGATCGGTCAATGCCATGAGATGATATCCTTACCAGCTCGACTTGGTGACGCCGGGGATCAGGCCCTTGTTGGCCAGATCGCGCAGCTGAATACGGCAGAGCCGGAACTTGCGGTAATAAGCGCGGGGACGGCCAGTCACCTCGCAGCGGTTCCGAATGCGGGTCGGATTACCGTTGCGGGGAATTTCGGCCATCTTCAGGCGCGCCATCAGGCGGTCCGTGTCGTCAGCCGATTTGTCGGCGGCAATCGCCTTCAGCTTCGCATATTGGCCGGCATATTTCTTCACCAGCTTCTTGCGACGCTCATTCTTGTTGATGGAACTCAGTTTCGCCATGACTTAAGTTCTCTTCCTTAGCTTAGCGTTGGGGAGAGAAGCGGGGCCCTGTTTCAGGCCGCCTGCTTCTCTTCTTCCTGCGGGAACGGGAAACCGAACAGGCGCAGCAGCTCGCGCGCCTCGTCGTCCGTCTTCGCAGTGGTGGTCACGATGATGTCCATGCCGCGCACCTTGTCGATGCGGTCATAGTTGATCTCGGGGAAGATGATCTGCTCCTTGATGCCGAAGGCATAGTTGCCACGGCCGTCGAAGCTCTTCGGGTTGAGACCACGGAAGTCGCGCACGCGCGGCAGGGCGATGTTCACCAGACGGTCGAGGAATTCGTACATGCGCTCGCGGCGAAGCGTGACCTTCGCACCGATGGGCATGCCTTCACGCAGCTTGAACTGCGCGATCGACTTCTTCGCCTTGGTGATCACGGCCTTCTGGCCTGCGATCAACGCCATTTCCTCGGCCGCCGAAGTGACCTTCTTCTTGTCCTGCGTCGCTTCGCCCACGCCCATGTTGAGCGTGATCTTGTCGATCTTGGGGACTTCCATGACGTTCCTGTAACCGAATTTCTCGGTCATCGCCTTGGCGATCTCGGCGTCATAGAGCGCCTTCGAGCGCGGGATATATTTGTCAGCCATTACAGCGTCTCCCCGGACTTCACGGCCACGCGGACCTTCTTGCCGTCCTTCTCCTCGAAGCGGACGCGGGTCGGCTTGCCGTCCTTGTCGGCGACCGCCACGTTGGAGATGTGCAGCGGCGCGGGCTTGCGATCGATGCCGCCCTGCGGGTTCGCCTGGTCGGGCTTGCGGTGGCGGGCATGCACGTTGATGCCTTCAACGAGGACCTTGTCCTCCTTGGGGAACATCTGCAGCACGGTGCCGGTGCGGCCCTTGTCCTTGCCGGCGAGCACGACGACCTTGTCGCCCTTCTTGATCCTTGCAGCGCTCATTACAGCACCTCGGGCGCAAGAGAGATGATCTTCATGTGCTTCTTGGCGCGCAGCTCGCGCACCACGGGGCCAAAGATACGGGTGCCGATCGGCTCCTCGTTCTTGTTGACCAGCACGGCGGCATTGCCGTCGAAGCGGATGACGCTGCCGTCGGGACGACGCACGTCCTTGGCGGTGCGCACGATGACGGCACGATGCACGTCACCCTTCTTCACGCGGCCGCGGGGCGTGGCTTCCTTGACGGAGACGACGATGATGTCGCCCACGCCAGCGAAGCGACGCTTCGACCCGCCCAGCACCTTGATGCACTGGACGCGCTTGGCGCCGCTGTTGTCGGCGACGTCAAGATTTGACTGCATCTGGATCATTGATCCGGTTCCTTCTCAATTGGCTTGCCGGAATATTCCGGTAGTTCCGAAACTGATGTCTTCGCCCTGGGGCCGCTTAGGCGGCGACTTCCGGCGACTTGTGCGTGTCCACCCGCTCGATGACCTTCCAGGTCTTGAGCTTGGAAACCGGTGCGGTCTCCTCGATGCGGACGGTCTCGCCCTCATGATAGGCATTCGCCTCGTCATGAGCGTGATACTTCTTCGAACGGCGGATGATCTTGCCGTAGAGCGGGTGCTTCACCTTGCGCTCTACGCGGACCACCACCGTCTTGTCACCCTTGTCGGAAACAACCGTTCCCGTCAGCACGCGCTTGGGCATGGTATTTCCTTCCTTACTTCGCCGCGCGGGCGCGTTCGCCCTGCAGCGTTTTGATCTGGGCGATCGAGCGGCGCACTTCGCGAACCCGGCTCGGCTTTTCGAGCTGGTTGGTCGCAGCCTGGAAGCGCAGGTTGAACTGCTCGCGCTTCAGGTTGGACAGTTCGGTCGACAGTTCGTCGTCGCTCTTCGTCTTGATGTCGGCAATCTTCGCCATCGCCTTACGCTCCCAGATGCGAGGTGTCGCCCAGACGGGCAACGACCTTGGTCTTGATGGGCAGCTTCATCGCCGCACGCTCGAAAGCGACAGCAGCGAGCGGACCCGGAACACCGTCCAGCTCGAACAGGATGCGGCCGGGCTTCACGCGCGCCGCCCAATATTCGACCGAACCCTTGCCCTTGCCCTGACGGACTTCAGCGGGCTTCTTCGACACCGGCACGTCGGGGAACACGCGAATCCACAAGCGGCCCTGACGGCGGATGTGGCGGGTGATCGCGCGGCGGGCCGCTTCGATCTGACGCGCGGTAAGCCGGTCGGGCTCCATCGCCTTGAGGCCATAGGAGCCGAAATTCAGGTCGGTGCCACCCTTGGCATCGCCCTTGATCCGGCCCTTGAAGGCCTTGCGATACTTCATCTTCTTCGGTTGCAGCATGACGCTATACCTTATTCAAATCAGCGCGCCGGGCGCACGCCGGAGGTCTGAGCCTCCAGCATGAGCCGGTCGGTAGCCATCGGGTCGTGACCCAGGATCTCGCCCTTGAAGATCCAGACCTTGACGCCGCACACGCCATAGGCGGTGTGCGCCTCGGCTTCGGCATAGTCCACGTTACCGCGCAGCGTGTGCAGCGGCACGCGACCTTCGCGATACCATTCGACGCGGGCGATCTCGGCGCCGCCAAGACGGCCGCCGCAGGTGATCTTGATGCCCTCGGCGCCAAGACGCAGGGCCGACTGCACCGCGCGCTTCATCGCACGGCGGAAGGCCACGCGGCGCTCGAGCTGATCGGCAACGCCCTGGGCAACCAGCTTGCTGTCGATTTCCGGCTTGCGGATCTCGACGATGTTCAGGCTCACATCCGAAGAGGTGAACTCGCCCAGCTTGCGGCGCAGCTTTTCGATGTCCGCACCCTTCTTGCCGATGATGACACCGGGACGGGCAGCGTAGATCGACACGCGGCACAGCTTGGCCGGACGCTCGATGACGACCTTGGAGATCGCGGCCTGCGGCAGCGCCTTCATGACGTACTTGCGGATCTTGATGTCTTCCATCAGCAGACGGCCGTAGTCCTGGCCTTCCGCGAACCAGCGGCTGTCCCAGGTACGGTTGATCTGAAGACGCAGACCGATCGGATTGCTCTTGTGACCCATGTTCTTACGCCTCCGCTTCCGCAGCTTCACGAACGACGATGCGCACGCGGCTGAAGGGCTTCAGGATCCGGGTCGACTTGCCACGGCCGCGGGTGTGGAAGCGCTTCATGGTGATGCTCTTGCCCACCGATGCTTCCGCCACGACGAGCGCGTCGACGTCCAGATTGTGGTTGTTCTCTGCATTCGCGACGGCCGAAGCCAGCACCTTGCGCACGTCGACGGCCATCGCCTTCTTCGAGAAAGCGAGGATGTTCATCGCGTCCTCGACCTTGCGACCACGGATCAGCGTGGCGACCAGGTTCAGCTTCTGCGCCGAACCACGGATCGAGGTGCCGACGGCCAGCGCCTCATTGTCGGCGACCCGACGGGGAGACTTTTCCTTGCCCATTACCGCTTGCCCTTCTTGTCGGCGGCGTGACCGGGGAAGTAGCGCGTGGGCGCGAACTCGCCGAGCTTATGGCCGACCATATCCTCGTTCACCGACACGGGAACGTGCTTGCGGCCGTTATAGACGCTGAACGTCAGGCCGACGAACTGGGGCAGGATGGTGGAGCGGCGCGACCAAGTCTTGATCGGCGCACGGCCACCGGCGTCCTGCGCCGCTTCTGCCTTCTTCAGAAGGCTGAGGTCCACGAAAGGACCTTTCCAGACGGAACGAGCCATCGCGGATTACCTCTTCTTCTTGGCGTGACGCGAACGGATGATCATCTTGTCCGTCGCCTTGTTGTGGCGGGTGCGCGCACCCTTGGTCGGCTTGCCCCAAGGCGTGACCGGATGACGGCCGCCCGAGGTCCGGCCTTCACCACCGCCATGCGGGTGATCGACCGGGTTCTTCGCGACACCGCGGGTCAGCGGGCGCTTGCCCAGCCAGCGGTTACGGCCGGCCTTGGCAAGATTAGTGTTGGCGTTGTCGGGGTTCGACACGGCGCCAACGGTGCCCATGCATTCCGCACGGATATAACGCTGCTCGCCCGAGTTCAGGCGCACCATCACCATGCCACGGTCACGACCGACCAGCTGGGCATAGGTGCCGGCGGAACGGGCCAGCTGGCCGCCCTTGCCCGGCTTCATCTCCACATTGTGGATGATGGTGCCGACCGGCATCTGGCCCAGTTCCATGGCGTTGCCCGGCTTCACGTCGGTCTTCTTGCCGGCGACGATCTTGTCACCGGGCGCAAGGCGCTGCGGTGCCAGGATATACGCCTGCTCGCCATCGGGATAGCTGACCAGCGCGATGAACGCCGTGCGGTTGGGGTCATACTCCAGACGCTCGACCGTCGCTTCCACGTCCCACTTGCGACGCTTGAAGTCGATGATGCGATACTTCTGCTTGTGACCGCCGGCGATGCCGCGCGAGGTCACATGACCCTTGTTGTTACGGCCACCGGTCTTGCGCTTGCCTTCGGTCAGCGCCTTGACCGGCTTGCCCTTGTGCAGGGCAGAACGGTCGACGAGAATAAGGCCGCGGCGTGCGGGGCTCGTCGGATTATAATGCTTGAGTGCCATTATCCTGTCTCGCCTCAGATGCCGGTGGTGACGTCGATCGACTGGCCTTCGGCCAGCGTCACAATCGCCTTCTTGAAATCCGACCGCGTGTAGGGCTTGCCCTTCCAGCGCTTCACCTTGCCCTTCTGGACGATGGTGTTGACCGCTTTCACGGTCACGCCGAACAGCGCCTCGACGGCAGCCTTGATTTCCGGCTTGGTCGCGTCGTTCGCCACCTTGAAGACGACGGCGTTGTTCTCGGAGAGCAACGTCGCCTTCTCGGTGATGTGCGGGGCGACAACCACGTCGTAATGACGGTTGTCGATGCTCGTGGCTGGCTTCTTAGCCATTGAACCGTGCCTCCAGCTTCTCGACCGCAGCGCGGGTCAGGACCAGCGTGTCAGCCTTCAGGATGTCGTAGACGTTCGCGCCGACAGCCGGCAGCAGGTCCACACCGATGAGGTTGGCCGAAGCCTTGGCGAAGCTGATGTTGACGGCGTCGCCATCAATGAACAGCGCCTTGCCCAGGTTCAGCTTGGCGAGATGCGCGACCAGCTCCTTGGTCTTGCCGTCCTTAACGTCAAGATTGTCGAGCACGGTCAGCGCGCCGCCCTTGGCCTTCGCCGAGAGCGCCATCTTGAGGCCCAGCGCACGCACCTTCTTGTTGAGGTCGTGACCAAAGGTGCGGGCGCGGGCGCCATGCGCCTTACCACCACCAATGAAGATCGGCGCTGCACGATCACCGTGACGAGCCGTACCGCCGCCCTTCTGGCGACCGAACTTCTTGCCGGTGCGGGCAACATCGCTGCGCTCGCGGGTCGCACGTGCCGGGGCACGGCGCTTTTCGAGCTGCCAGGTGACGACGCGGTGAAGAATGTCGGTGCGCGGCTCGATGCCGAACACGGCGTCGTTCAGCTCGACGTCACCAGACGCCTGCGCGTCGAGGGTCTGTACCTTGACCTTCATGGTTTAGCCCTCCTGGCCTTCGGTCGCTTCGATCGCCACCGGCTCTTCAGCCGGGGTATCGGCAGCGGCGCTGTCGTTGCTGTTGGCGGCCGCCTTGAGGCTGGCCGGATAGGGCACTTCCGCCGGGCGGGGCACCTTGACGGCGTCGCTGACGGTCAGCCAGGTGCCCTTGGCACCCGGAACGCTGCCCTTGACGAACAACAGACCGCGCTCGACGTCCGTGCGGACGATCTCGAGATTCTGCTGGGTCCGCTCACGGTCGCCCATGTGGCCGGCCATCTTCTTGTTCTTGAAGACGCGGCCCGGGTCCTGGCGGTTACCGGTCGAACCATGCGCACGGTGGCTGATGGACACGCCGTGGGTGGCGCGCATACCGCCGAAGCCCCAGCGCTTCATCGCACCGGCAAAACCCTTGCCCTGCGTGTGGCCGGCAACGTCGACCAGCTGGCCGGCGATGAAATGATCGGCGGCGATTTCCGCCCCGACGTCCAGCAGCGCATCTTCGGCAACGCGGAATTCCACCAGACGCGCCTTGGGCTCCACTTCCGCCTTGGCGAAGTGGCCGCGCTGCGGCTTGGCGACATTCTTGGCCTTGGCAACGCCGGCGCCGAGCTGGACGGCCACATAGCCATCACGATCGACTTCCTTGCGAGCCACGACCTGGTTGCCCTCGAGCGCGAGGACGGTGACGGGGACATGACGTCCATCGTCCTGAAACAGGCGGGTCATCCCGACCTTCTTTGCGATCACGCCAGTGCGCATGATCCTTACTCCCAATAGAGGCCCCGTTCCGCGCCGGGAAAAATTCCCTTTGCCGTCGGGGGCGTATCCAACGAAAAAACCCCTCGGGAAAATCCCTCGGGGCCAACCCAATGTGTGATCACCCCGTCCGGGTTGGATGCCCTTCAAGATTGAAGAGCGACGGGGGACCAGGACCACAGATTTCTGTGCGGTATCCCTTGTCTCTTGCCACCATCCCCGCCTGCGCGGGGACTGCGGCATATTGGCTTAGGCCAATTTGATCTCGACGTTCACGCCGGCAGCCAGATCCAGCTTCATCAGCGCGTCGACCGTCTGCGGCGTCGGCTGCACAATGTCAAGCATGCGCTTGTAGGTGCGGACCTCGAACTGCTCCCGCGACTTCTTGTCGACGTGCGGGCCGCGGTTCACGGTGAACTTCTCGATACGCGTAGGCAGCGGAATGGGGCCGCGAATGAGCGCGCCGGTGCGGCGGGCGGTATCTGCGATGTCGCCGGTCGCCTGATCGAGCACGCGGTGATCAAAGGCTTTAAGGCGAATGCGGATGTTCTGCGTTTCCATGTCCAACTTACCGATGCGAAAGAGCTAAAAACAAAACCGCCTCTTGTGACCCTCTAGCTCTAGCAAGCCGGCGAGGGGCGGTCCGAGGCGGTGAAAAACAGGGCCGCGCGAATCACCCGATTCGCGCGGCTCGCTGCCTATATTACTTCGTGATCGTGCCGACAACCCCTGCGCCGACGGTACGACCGCCTTCACGGATTGCGAAGCGAAGACCAGCGTCCATCGCGATCGGCGCGATGAGCTTCACGCCCAGCTTCACATTGTCGCCCGGCATCACCATCTCGGTGCCCTCGGGGAGAACGACCTCACCGGTGACGTCGGTGGTGCGGAAGTAGAACTGCGGACGATAGTTGGCGAAGAACGGCGTGTGACGGCCACCTTCGTCCTTCGACAGCACATACACTTCTGCGTCGAACTCGGTGTGCGGCGTAACCGAACCCGGCTTCGCGAGCACCTGGCCACGCTCAACGTCTTCACGGCCAACGCCGCGCACCAGCGCGCCGATGTTGTCGCCCGCACGACCTTCGTCGAGCAGCTTGCGGAACATTTCAACGCCCGTGACGGTGGTCTTGCGGGTGTCCTTGATGCCGACGATCTCGACTTCCTCGCCAACCTTGACGATGCCGGTCTCGACGCGGCCGGTCACAACCGTACCACGACCCGAGATCGAGAACACGTCTTCGATCGGCATCAGGAAGGGCTTGTCGACCGGGCGCTCGGGCTGCGGAATCCAGCTGTCGACGGCGGCCATCAGCGCCAGAACGGCGTCATGACCAAGCTCGGGACGCTCGTCCTTGAGGGCCATGACGGCCGAACCGGGGATGATGGGGATGTTGTCGCCGTCGAAGTCGTAGGACGACAGCAGCTCGCGGATTTCCAGCTCGACCAACTCGAGGATCTCGGCGTCGTCAACCAGGTCGACCTTGTTCATGAACACGACGAGCTGGGGAACGCCGACCTGCTTGGCGAGCAGGATGTGCTCGCGGGTCTGCGGCATCGGGCCGTCGGTGGCGGACACGACCAGGATCGCGCCGTCCATCTGGGCGGCACCGGTGATCATGTTCTTCACATAGTCGGCGTGACCCGGGCAGTCGACATGCGCATAGTGGCGGGCTTCGGTCTCATACTCGACGTGCGCGGTCGAGATGGTGATGCCGCGCTCGCGCTCTTCGGGCGCCTTGTCGATGTTGTCGTAGCTGGTGAACGTGGCGCCACCAGTTTCGGCCAGCACCTTGGTGATCGCTGCGGTCAGCGAGGTCTTGCCATGGTCGACGTGACCGATGGTGCCGATGTTGCAGTGCGGCTTCGTCCGCTCAAACTTAGCTTTCGCCATTTCTCTCTACCTTCTAGTCCAAATAGCTTGGGTCTGACCGCCAAGGCCGCGCCTCCGCGAAGGCGCGTCCATAGCAGCAAATTTGCATAATGAAAGTCCTAACCGACCCACCGGAGCGGGCCGGTTCAGGATTTTCAGGCCATCTTGGCCTTCACCTCGTCGGCAACGTTCTGCGGCACTTCGTCATAGTGCGAGAACTGCATGCTGTACTGCGCGCGGCCCTGGGTGAACGAGCGGAGCTGGTTCACATAACCGAACATGTTGGCCAGCGGCACCATCGCCTCGACCACCTGGGCGTTGCCCCGGCTGTCGGTGCCCTGAATCTGGCCGCGACGGCTGTTCATGTCGCCGATGACGTCGCCCAGATAATCCTCCGGGGTGACGACCTCGACCTTCATGATCGGCTCGAGCAGCTTGATGCCCGACTTCTGGGCCGCTTCGCGCATCGCGCCGCGGGCACAGATTTCGAACGCCAGCGCCGACGAGTCGACGTCATGATAGGCGCCGTCGGTCAGGTGGACTTCGAAGTCGATGATCGGGAAGCCGATCAGCGAACCCGATTCGGCGGTCTCGCGCATGCCCTTCTCGACCGAGGGGATATATTCCTTGGGAATATTGCCGCCCTTGATCTCGTCGAAGAACTGGAAGCCCGAGCCACGCTCGCCGGGGATGACGGTCAGCTTGACGCGACCGAACTGGCCCGAACCGCCCGACTGCTTCTTGTGGGTATAGTCGATGTCGACCTTCTTCGCGAGATATTCGCGATAGGCGACCTGCGGCGCGCCGACATTCGCCTCGACCTTGAACTCGCGCTTCATGCGGTCGACAAGGATTTCGAGGTGAAGCTCGCCCATGCCCTTGATGATCGTCTGGCCGCTTTCGGCGTCGGACGACACGCGGAAGGACGGATCTTCGCGGGCGAGACGGTTGAGCGCGATGCCCATCTTTTCTTGGTCGGCCTTGGTCTTGGGTTCCACCGACAGCTCGATGACGGGCTCGGGGAATTCCATGCGCTCAAGGATGATCGGCGCGTTGGAGGCGCACAGCGTGTCGCCCGTGGTGGTTTCCTTCAGGCCCGCCAGCGCAACGATGTCGCCCGCGAACGCTTCCTGGATGTCCTCACGGCTGTTCGCATGCATCAGCAGCATGCGGCCGACCTTCTCCTTCTTGTCCTTCACCGAGTTGGTGACGGACGAGGCGGCTTCCAGCTTGCCCGAATAGATGCGGGCGAAGGTCAGCGTACCGACAAAGGGGTCGTTCATGATCTTGAACGCAAGCGCGCTGAACGGCGCGTCGTCGGCCGGCGGACGGGTGTCCGGGGTGACGCCGTCAAGCTTGAGACCCTGAACGTCGGGAATGTCGAGCGGCGAAGGCAGATAGTCCACGACCGCGTCGAGCAGGGGCTGGACGCCCTTGTTCTTGAACGCGGAACCGCACAGCACCGGCACGAACGAGAAGTTCAGCGTACCCTTGCGGATCAGCGCCTTGAGCTGGGCCGTGGTCGGCTCATTGCCTTCCAGATAGGCTTCCATCAGGTCGTCGTCCTGCTCGACAGCCATCTCGATCAGTTCCGAGCGGGCGGTGGCGGCAGCGTCCTTCAGGTCGTCGGGAATCTCGCCATAGGAGAACTCGGCGCCCAGCGCTTCGTTCTTCCAGATGATCGAACGATCATGGACGAGGTCGACCAGGCCGATGAAATCGCCCTCGATGCCGATGGGCAGATACAGCACGGCGGGACGCGCACCCAGGCGGTCCTTGATCATGCTGACGCAACGCTCGAAGCTGGCGCCGGTGCGGTCCAGCTTGTTGACGAAGCACATGCGGGGCACGTGATATTTCTCGGCCTGGCGCCACACGGTTTCGGACTGCGGCTCAACGCCGGCAACACCGTCGAAGCACGCGACCGCGCCATCGAGCACGCGCAGCGAACGCTCGACTTCGATGGTGAAGTCGACGTGCCCGGGGGTGTCGATGATGTTGATCCGGTGATCGTCCCAGAAACAGGTCGTGGCGGCCGACGTGATCGTGATGCCGCGCTCCTGCTCCTGCTCCATCCAGTCCATCGTGGCGGCGCCGTCATGGACTTCGCCGATCTTGTAGGACTTGCCGGTGTAGTAAAGGATACGCTCGGTCGTGGTCGTCTTGCCGGCGTCGATGTGCGCCATGATGCCGATATTGCGATATTTCTCGAGCGGATGGCTGCGGGCCATGGTCGTTACTCCGTTGCCGTCATGCGGCGGTCAAACCTGAGGACTGAATTCTCATGTCCGTTCGGGCCGAACTTGTCGAAGCCCTGCTTTTTTTCTTCCGGGGAAGAAACGCAGCCATTGGGCTTCGCCCGCCCTTCGGGTCAACAAGCTCAGGGCGAACGGTATTCGGGAGGGAGGACCGATTCCGGCCCTCGCCTCCCTATATGGTATTTACCAGCGGTAATGCGAGAAGGCGCGGTTGGCTTCCGCCATCCGGTGCGTGTCTTCACGCTTCTTCACTGCGTTGCCGCGGTTGTTGGCAGCGTCCAGCAGCTCGCCGGAAAGGCGGGCGGCCATGGTGGTCTCGCTGCGGTTGCGCGCGGCGGTGATCAGCCAGCGGATGGCCAGCGCCTGGGCACGCTCGGGGCGCACTTCGACGGGGACCTGGTAGGTCGCACCACCGACGCGGCGGCTGCGGACCTCGATACCGGGCTTCACATTGTTGAGCGCGTCATGGAACATCGCGACCGGGTCCTTCTTGGACTTGGTCTCGACGGTTTCGAGCGCACCGTAGACGATGGACTCGGCGACGGCCTTCTTGCCGTCCTCCATGATGCTGTTCATGAACTTGGACAGAACCTGATCACCGAATTTGGGATCGGGCAGGATGACCCGCTTTTCGGGGCGACGACGACGTGACATGCTATTTGTCTCCCCTTATTTCGGACGCTTGGCGCCGTACTTCGAACGGCTCTGCTTGCGATCCTTGACGCCCTGGGTATCCAGAACGCCGCGAAGTACGTGGTAACGCACGCCGGGAAGATCGCGGACGCGGCCGCCACGGATCAGAACAACGGAGTGCTCCTGCAGGTTGTGGCCTTCACCCGGAATATAGGTGATGACTTCGCGCTGGTTGACCAGGCGAACCTTGGCCACTTTACGGAGCGCCGAGTTCGGCTTCTTCGGGGTCGTCGTATAGACGCGGGTGCAAACGCCGCGCTTCTGCGGGTTCGCCTCCATCGCAGGGACCTTTGACTTGGCCTTCTGCGGTTCGCGGCCCTTGCGGACCAGCTGGTTGATCGTTGGCATGAAGCCCTTCACCTTTTTCAGTTACTTTGACAGCTACTCATCCGCGTCACTGCCGTTCGTTCCAACGGCAATGGCCCCGGAGGTCGCGAAAGACCCCTGGAGCCGCATGAGCACCGGCAATGTTCAGCTCTGCTTTGACCGACGGATGATCCGGGAAAACGAGTCCCCGGTCCGGTCGCCGATCAGCCGCGCGCTATAGCGATGGCCCGACAGCCGGTCAAGCGGCGCGATTTTCCCGCCCCCGCCGGGCCGATCGCTCGGGAACCGCGCCGCCCCTGCGCCGTTATTCTCCGAAAGGGAAAGGCCAGGCGGCGACCGCGGCGGATATCGCGGCCCGGCATGGGACAATGGAGGATGCCATGAGGAATCCTTATCCACAATCCGACCGGCTCGTGCCCAGACAGGTGCCGAAGATATGCCGGGGGCTGAAGCTGGCGGGCCTGCTCTCGCTTGGCCTATGGGCGGCCATCGCGCTGGTCGTGGCGGTTTCGACTCGACTCTTCTGAACGCGCGCAGGCGACATTTTGATTTACGTTTTTTTGACGATACGCCGGAACCAACAGGCGATCTGATCGTTTCGTCGCGCCCCTTGTTCGACTCGCCCCGAGTCCGCGGAGTCCGATTCGCGCGCCGCGCGTTCCTTTGTTAGCGCCCCGACTCAAGACAACCATAAATCGGGCTCGCAGGTGCTTCATAAAATTGGAACGGCGATGGCCGGCCTCAGGACCGGTGCCGTCGCCTTGTTTGCGGAACGGGAAATCTTCCTGCGGAGCGAAGGGCGCGTGCGCTTCATCCGCATCGGTGCCCGGACCCAGATCATCGCGGCTGCGCTGGTGACGACACTGCTGGTCGGTTCGGCCGGCGCGACAGCCGCGATGCTGCTCGGCAAGGCGGACATCGCCGCCCAGCAGGCCGCCCTCGCCCGGCAGGGCGCCGCCATCGCGGGCAAGGCGCGGCGCGTGAACGCCTATGGCGCTTCGGTCGACGATATCGCGCAGGACCTGAAATCCCGCCAGGATTTCCTGGAAGAATTGTACAAGAGCAACTTCGGGTCGCAACCGGATGCTCAAGCGGTGGTGGGGCGACCCGCCGCCGGAACGCAGGACGGCGCGAAGCAATCCGATGGCACATCCAAGAAAATCAGCGCCATCGGCCCCGAAGCACGCGGCCTGCTCACCGTCGAGCAGCGCCAGCTTCGCTTCGCCCGCCTGCTCAAGACCGCCGTCGCGCACCGGACGCAGGACGCAGAGGCCGCCATCCGCAGCTTCGGCCTCAACCCCAGCCAGATCGCGCGGCGCAGCGGGGCACGGGGCAGCGCGGCTCAGGGCGGCCCCTTCATTCCCTGGAATGGCGACCGCGACGCGCTGACCGAGGAGTTCACCCAGCTGGCCAGCGCCATCAGCCGCCTCAACGCGCTTGAAAACGGGCTGGTCGCCATTCCTTCGGGCAAGCCGACCGCCACGCCGATGCTGTCCAGCTCCTATGGCTATCGCCGCGATCCGTTCAACGGCGCGGCGGCCTTCCATGCCGGGCTCGATTTTCCCGGCGCCTACGGCCAGCCGATCCTCGCGGCCGCCGGCGGCCGGGTCAGCTATGTCGGCCAGCGCCAGGGCTATGGCAATGTCGTGGAGGTCGATCATGGCAACGGCCTGATGACCCGGTACGCCCATCTCTCCCGCTTCACCACCCGCATCGGCCAGACGGTCGCGCGCGGCGACCAGATCGCGCGCATGGGCTCCACCGGCCGCTCGACGGGCACCCATCTCCATTTCGAAGTGCGCATGAACGGCGCACCCATCAATCCCCGCCGCTTCCTGGAGGCCGACCGCGATGTTCTCGAAGCCCAGAAAATCGCCAAGCAGCGCTTCGCCGAAATCGGCAACCGGGGCTAGGCACACACCCTTCTCGCTGATCGGCGGCGATGTGTCCGTGACGGGCGACATCGCTGCCTCCGTGGACCTGCATATCGACGGCATGGTGGAAGGCGACATCGCCTGCGCCGCGCTGGTGCAGGGGCCGGACAGCAGGATCGTCGGCCATGTCACCGCCAGGAGCGCCCGCCTCGCCGGCCTGATCGACGGGTCGATCGAGGCCGAGGAGCTGGTGGTGGAAGCAACGGCGAGGATCACCGGAGATGTGCGCTACGAACGCATCACCATCGCCGCCGGTGGCCGGATCGACGGCCGCTTCACCCACAAGGGCAGCGCACCCGCCGGCGAGTTGAAGCTCATCACCAATGAAAGCGCGGCCTGAGCCAGCGCAGGTTGGGATTGGAACCTCCAGCCCAATCCGTCATTCCCGCGCAGGCGGGAACCCATCTCCAAACCGTTGTTCCTGATACTTCTTACCGGAAAATGGATTCCCGCCTGCGCGGGAATGACAACCTGCGGATGGAAGGTGTTTCAGTGAGACGGCACTGGCCCAAAGGTCAGTCCTAAGCCGTCAGCGCCTCGACCAATGCCTTGACCTTCTTCTGCCGCCATTGCGGCAAGGGCGCGATCAGCCAGTAGCCGCGCGTGGCGTCGCAGCCGTCGCCGACCTGCCGCACCCGCCCATCGGCCAAGTCGCGCGCGGCCAGCAGCACCGGCACGCATGCCTGGCCAAAGCCGTTCGCCGCCGCCTCGATCGCCAGGCCGCCATCGGCCACGCGCATGATCACGGGCAGTTCGCCCGTCGGGCAGCCCGGCCATTCGATCCGCGCCTGCGGCCCGCCGCTCGCCGCCTCGACCGTCACGAAATGCGCCTCGCCCACGCGCACGCCTTCATGTTCGCCGGGGCCATCGGTCAGGCGCAGGGCGATGTCGAGATTGGCCTCGGTGAAGTCCAGCGCCTCGTCCGCCGCGATCAGCGAGAAATGCAGGTCGGGCTTGTCCTTCGCATAGTCGGCAAGGCGCGGCTGCAGCCAGCGCGCGGAAATGTCGCGCGGCGCGGCGATGGTCAGCGACAGGCTGGATTGCCCCGCCTGCATCGCCCGCACCGCTTCCTCGAACTGCAGGAAGCCGGACCGCAGCGCGTCCAGCCCCGCCTCGGTCTCCGGCGTCAGTTCCAGCCCCCTGGGCGTGCGGCGGAAGAGCACCACGCCCAGCATGTCCTCCAGCGCGCGAATCTGTTGCCCCACGGCCGCCGGCGTCACCGCCAGTTCGTCCGCCGCGCGGGTGAAGCTCAGGTGGCGCGCGGCGGCATCCAGCACGCGCAGGCCGTTGAGCGGCAAATGGGTCCGCTTCATTCGGCCACCGCCGGCGCGATCAGCGCGAAACGGGGAATGGCGACCTCGAACGTGCGGCCATCGCTCGCCAGCATATGATAGCTTCCCTCCATGGCACCGGTCGGCGTGGCCAGCGGACATCCCGACACATAATCATAGGATTTGCCGGGCTGCACCACCGGCTGTTCGCCGACGACGCCCTCGCCCTCGACCTTGTGCTGCGCGCCCCGGCCATCGGTGATCAGCCAGCGCCGGGTCAAAAGCTGCGCCGGCTGATCGCCATGATTTTCGATGCGGATATGATAGGCCCAGAACCAGCGCCCCCGGTCCGGCTCCGATTGCTCGGGCAGAAAACTCACGGCGACCCGCACGGTGATGTCGCGCGTGGTCGCGGCCAGGGGGAAAAACGCGTTCACCCTCTCCGCATGCGCCTAGAGACCGATTCCAGTCAATGCCCGATCCAGATCCTCGATCAGGTCCTGCGGGTCTTCCAGCCCGACATTGAGGCGCAGCATGTCCTCGGTGATGCCCACTTCCAGCCGCGCGGCCTCCGCCATGCCATAATGGGTGGTCGAGGACGGGTGCGTCATCAGCGAGCGCGAGTCGCCGATATTGTTGCTGATGTCGATCAGGTTCAGGCCGTTGAGCAGCCCATGCGCCTCCTTGCGCCCACCGCCCACATGGATGGCGAAGATCGGCCCGGCGGCCTTCATCTGCTTCATCGCCAGGGCGTGCTGCGGATGGCTGGGCAGGCCCGGATACAGCACCTTGGCCACGCGGCCTTCCAGGAACTGCGCCACCTTCAGCGCATTCTCGCTCTGCCGCTGCACGCGCAGGTCCAGCGTCTCCAGCCCCTTGAGCACCACCCAGGCGTTGAAGGCGGACAGCGTCGGCCCGGTGTTGCGGTGGAAGGGCAGCAGCGTGTTGATGATCCAGTCCTCGGTGCCGCAGATCGCGCCGGCCAGCACCCTTCCCTGCCCGTCCATCATCTTGGTCGCGCTATAGGCGACGACATCGGCGCCGAAGTCCATCGGCCGCTGCAGCGCGGGCGAGGCAAAGGCATTGTCGACCACGCTGGTGATGCCATGGTCGCGCGCGATGCCGCACACCGCTTCCAGGTCGACGATATCCATCGTCGGGTTCGCCGGGGTCTCGAAGAAGAAGACCTTGGTGTTCGGGCGGATCGCCGCCTTCCATGCGTCGATATCGGGGGCGTGGATCGTCGTCGTCTCGATGCCGAATTTGGGCAGCAGCGTGTCGGTCAGCCAGCGGCACGATCCGAACGCCGCCTTGGCCGCGACGACATGGTCGCCCTGCTGCAGCTGGCACAGCAGCGCGGCGGTCATCGCCGCCATGCCGGTCGCCGTCGCGCGGCAGGCTTCGGCGCCTTCCAGCAGGGCGATGCGCTGTTCCAGCATCTCGACCGTCGGGTTCTGCAGGCGCGAATAGGTCATGCCCTGCTGCTCGCCGGCAAAGCGCGCCGCCGCGTCTTCCGCCCGCTCATAGCTGTAGCCGGATGTCAGGAAGAGCGCTTCCGACGTCTCGCCCCATTCAGACCGCGCCGTGCCGCCACGCACGGCCAGCGTTGCCGGGCGCCAGTTGGCGGTGATGCTGCGGTCCTGCCCTGAATGTCTTTTCATGATGCCTTTGCCCGTCGTTCCTGTGCCTGCAATGCCGGCGGACGAACGTCCGGGGTGCCCCCGGCCAGAATCTCCGCCGCCTGTGTCATGTCGCAATTACCGCCAGACAGGATCACCGCAACCTTCTTGCCGGCCATGACGTGCTTTTCCTGAAGCAGAGCCGCCAGCGCGACCGCGCCCGCGCCCTCCGCCAGGTTGTGCGTATCCTGCCAGTAGATGCGGATCGCCTCCGCCACCTCGTCGTCGTCCACCGCCACGAAGCGGTCCGCCCGCGACCCGTAATAGTCGAGCGCCGCCTGGACCGGCGTACACACCGCAACGCCATCGGCAAAGGTATAGGCGGTGGGGCTGGGCAGCAGCCGGCCCGCCTCGAACGATCGCTTCGCCGCGTCGACATGGGCGGAAACGACGCCGACCACCTTCGTCTTCAACCCCAGCGCGTCGCGCGCGGCGATCGTGCCGCACAGGCCCGATCCGCAGCCGACGGGCACATAGACGGTGTCGAGATCGGGCACCGCGTCGAACAATTCCAGCCCATAGCTCGCCACGCCGCGTACCAGCTGGTCATGATAGGCCGGCACCATGAACAGGCCATATTGCTGCGCCCGCGCCATGGCCTCCGCCTTGGCGCTGTCGAAATCATGGCCATGCTCGATCAGTTCCGCGCCGAATGCGCGCATCGCGGCGTTCTTTTCCAGCGCATTGCCATGCGGCACGACGATGGTGGCGGAAAGCCCCGCGGCCGTCGCCGCGCGCACCTGCGCCTGCCCATGATTGCCGCGCGTCGCGGTGATGATGCCCGTCACCTCCGGATGGGTGCGCCGCAGCCAGTCGATATAGGTGATCGCCCCACGCACCTTGAAGGCGCCGGTGGGCGTGTGATTCTCATGCTTCACCCACACCTCGCAGCCCGCGCGGCGGGCAAGCAGCGGCCAGGCATATTGCGGCGTCGGCGGCACTTGCGCATGCACCATCTGCGCGGCCTGCCGCAGCGAAGCGAGAGAGAAGTCGTCCATCCTGTTCCTGACTTGGGGGCGATCCTATGCCAGCGCGGCCAGCACGGCGTCGCCCATCTGCGCGGTGGTCATCGAGCCGCCAAGGTCGGGTCCGCGCGCACCGGCCTCAAGCGCCCCGGCAACGGCCGCTTCGATACGGTCCGCAGCCTCGGGAAGCCCAAGCGAATAACGCAGCATCATCGCCGCCGACAGGACCGTTGCCAAAGGATTGGCCTTGCCCTGCCCGGCGATGTCCGGGGCGCTGCCGTGGATCGGCTCATACAGCCCCTTGCCGTTCGCATCGAGCGAGGCAGAGGCCAGCATGCCGATGGAGCCCACGCACATGCTCGCCTGATCGGACAGGATGTCGCCGAACAGGTTGCCGGTCACGATCACGTCGAACTGGCCGGGGTTGCGCACCAGCTGCATCGCGGCGTTGTCGACATACATATGGGTCAGCGCGACGTCGGGATAGTCCTTCGAAACCTCGATCACTACGTCGCGCCACAGCTGCGAGGTTTCGAGCACATTGGCCTTGTCGACGGAGCACAGCTTGCCGCGCCGCGCCTGCGCCGCCTTGAACGCGCTATGGGCGATCCGGCGCACCTCGGCCTCATTATAGGACATGACGTCATAGCCCTCGCGCAGGCCGGTGGCGGTCGTGCGCATGCCCTTTTCACCGAAATAGACGTCGCCATTCAGCTCGCGCACGATCAGCAGGTCGATGGCGGAGGCGACCTCGGGTCGCAGCGCCGACGCATCGGCAAGGCAGGGAAAGACCTTGGCCGGGCGCAGGTTGGAGAAGAGCACCAGCTCCTTGCGCAGGCCCAATATCGCCTGTTCCGGGCGCAGATGACGTTCCAGATTGTCGCAATCGGGATCGCCCACCGCACCGAACAGGATGGCGTCGGCACGCCGGGCAATATCCAGCGTCTCGGGCGGCAGCGGATGCCCCTTCGCCTTGTAGGCGACGCCCCCGACCAGTGCTTCCTCATAGGTGAGGCCATCGATGCGAAGGGCGTCGAGCACGCGGCGCGCCTGCGCAATCACTTCGGGACCGATCCCGTCACCGGGCAGCAGCGCAACCAGCATGTGTCTTTTCCTCGCAAAGCTCTGGGCAGAATATAGCGCGGCCGCCTTATGATCGGGGGCCGTTTTACGCAACCGCCCTTTTCAGCCGGTCCACCAGCCGCTCGCGCGCCGCAAGCACCTCCGCCCGCCAGTCGGTCAGCACCGACCGCGCGAGGAAATGGCCGGTCAGCGCCAGCCCGTCGAAGATCGCGCCCCAATCCTCCGCCTGCCCGCCCCCGACCAGGAATGCCGGCAGCGGCAGCAGGCGCGACTCATAGCCGACAGCCGCCGCGCGACTGACGGCGGCAGCGCTTTTCGGGCTGACGAACGCCAGATCGTCCCGCCCCCCGGTGACGGTGCAATCCGACAGATCGAGGCCGAAGCCCAGCTCGGCGAGCAGCAGCAGCTCATAGCGGATCAGCGCCACCGCCCATCCGCGCGCCGCCGGCGCCGCCTCCACCGCGCCCAGCACGCCGTCCAGCGCCTGGTACAGCGCAGGATAGGCATTGGCCTCCGGCAAAGCAGAGGCCGTCAGCGCGCAGGTCCAGTCGATCGCGGCGGCGGGCAAGGGCTCGGCCAGCAAGGGCGCGCGGCTGTGCGCCAGCTCCACGCCCAGCCCGGCCAGCTGCTCCTCCGTCCGCCAGCGATACTCCGCCTGCACCGCATTGCCCGGCTGCAGCACCGGCCGCATCGTCCGCGAACGGCCGCCCCGCACATAGCCGGGCAACAGCCCATGGTCCGGCGTCATCAACCGCGCGATCGCGCCATGCTCGCCATGATGGCGCACGGCACAGACGATCGCGATGGTGGAGAGGCCGGACATGCGGCGCTCATAGCCGCTCTAGGCGGCCATCGCCATATAGCCGCTCTGCGGCCACCGCCATATAGCCGCTCCACGCGGCGGCCGCCATCAGGCGCGCATCGTCCCCGTATCCATGAAGCGCTGGTGCCATGCCAGCGCCTCGCCCGGCAGCATCGGCGTCTGCTGGCCATAGGCGCCTTCGCGGGCGCGCTTGTAATAATCGCGCAGCTGCGGGCGATAGTCGGGATGAGC
Source organism: Sphingobium aquiterrae (assembly GCF_037154135.1). Lineage (NCBI taxonomy): Bacteria > Pseudomonadati > Pseudomonadota > Alphaproteobacteria > Sphingomonadales > Sphingobiaceae > Sphingobium > Sphingobium aquiterrae. Next base: position 373,007 of record NZ_JBANFL010000001.1, on the reverse strand, counting down.
GCAGCGTTCGATCACCACTTCGGCGCGCTGGCGCGGGGCCAGGCCACGCAGGTCCGCCAGCCCCTGCTCGGTCACGATCACCTGCACGTCCTGGGTGATATGGTCGACATGGCTGACATGCGGCACGATGGCGGAAATCGCGCCGCCCTTGGCCGTGGACGGCGTCACGAAGACGGAAAGATAGGCGTTGCGCGCGAAATCGCCCGATCCGCCGATCCCGTTCTGGATGCGCGATCCCATGACATGGGTGGAGTTCACATTGCCGTAGATGTCCGCCTCGATCAGGCCGTTCATCGCGATGCAGCCCAGCCGCCGCACCAGCTCGGGATGGTTGCTGATCTCCTGCGGGCGCAGGATCATCTTGTCGCGGAACTTGTGCATGTCCGCATTGAGCGCGGCCGACGCCTCCGGGCTCAGCGAGAAGGCGGTGGCCGACGCCATGCGCAGCTTACCCGACGAGAGCAGGTCCAGCATCCCGTCCTGGATCACCTCGGTATAGGCGACCATGTCCTCGAACGGGCTGTCGAGCAGGCCGGCGAGCACGGCATTGGCGATATTGCCGACGCCCGATTGCAGCGGCAGCAGCGAGGGGGGCAGGCGGCCCCTGCCCACTTCATGTCGCAGGAATTCCAGCAAATGCCCGGCAATGGCGTGTGCCGACGCGTCCGGCGGGGAGAAGGGCGCATTGCGGTCCGGCGCGTCGGTTTCCACGATGCCCAGGATCTTGTCGGGATCGCAGCGCAGATAGGGCTGGCCGATCCGGTCGTCGGCGCGCACCAGCGGGATCGGCACGCGATGCGGCGGCAGCGCGGTGCCGTAATAGATGTCGTGCATCCCCTCCAGCGCGGCATTCTGCCAGCTGTTGACCTCCAGGATCACGCGGCTCGCCCGGTCCAGCCAGGTCTTGTTGTTGCCGATCGAGGAAGAGGGGATCAGCGACCCGTCCTCGCGGATGCCCGATACCTCGACCACCGCGATGTCCAGCTCGCCCAGGAAACCCTGCCACGCCATCGGCGCGACCTGGGACAGGTGCATGTCGAGATAATTCATCTCGCCCCGGTTGATCCGCTCGCGGGCGATGGGGTCGCTATTATAGGGCAGGCGCAGCTCGATGCCGTCCGCCCGCGCCAGCGCGCCGTCCAGCTCCGGCCCGGTCGACGCGCCGGTCCACACCTTCATCCGCAGCGGCCGCCCGGCGGCATGCTCCTGCTCGATCCGCTGGGCGAGCGCCATCGGCACCACCTTGGGATAGCCCGATCCGGTGAAGCCGCTCATCCCCACGGTCATGCCATCGCTGATGAAGCTGGCGGCATCCTCTGCGCTGATGACGCGCGCGGCAAGGGTCGGGTTGGCGATGCGACTGGACACGGAAGGCTCTCCTTGACGGGTAAGGCTGGCATCCGCTCTTCCGGCCTCTGCGGACCGCTGGCGGCTCGATAGGCAATTCGCCCCATTTCGCCCCCCTCGACTTTAGTCGAAAAGGGCATCGGAATGCCACTGCTTACGCCACCGCCATCGCCCATCCCATAGGGCCCGTTCCATAAGGAATGCCCCGCAACCGCCGTCGCCACAGGGGCATCCGGCAGGTGCGGGGCACGATATTGATGGCAATGGTCCGGGACGCATGTGCGCACCCGCAACGCCAGCCTTATTTGGTCGCGTATTGGCCCGGCTCGGCACCGAAATGCTCGCGGGCAAAGGCCTTCGCGGCAGAGGCGGTCTTGAACAGCTCTTCCTGCAGCGTGGCCTTCACGATCGGATAGCCCTGCGAATTGAAGCGCGTGTCGCGCACGGTCAGCCGATAGCTGCCCCCCTCGTCCTTGTTGACCAGGAATGGCTTGACGATTTCTCTACTCATATTGTGTGCTCCCGTGCCGAGATGGAAATGAAAACACCAGGCGGAGCGGATGCCCTGCCTGGTGTGGTGGTCAGCCGAGGATGTCGGCCACGATCTTTTGAAGCTCTCTGCTCGACAATGTCGCGACGGGCCTGCTCTTGGCGGCTGCGCGGGGCAACGAACGGTCGAAGGGGAGAGTCAGAATGGTACGAACTGATTGATTTGAATTATGCATGAAATCCCTGGCGGGTCATACCGCCATATAAAATTGCAGAGCCCATCGCCCCATGACGATGATGCCTCCGGTCAAGCGACTGTTTGAGAACCATGATCTGAAGGAAGCTTCACGCTTCAAGCCAGACCTTCCCTCTCTTCGCGCCTTGATGCGCACATATCCGGGAAGGATCACAGATCGTCATAAACGACGTCAACAAACGCTATATAGGGCAGGATCGCGACTTTTGCAATTGCCGCGTGATGTGCATGGCGCGCGCCCCCGCCGCCGCTTCACCCATGGAAATAATCATAGACCTGCTGCGCCACCGCCGTCGACACACCGGGCGCGCGCTGCAGGTCTTCCAGCGCGGCATTCTTCACCGCCTTGGCCGTGCCGAAATGCATCAGCAGCGCCTTCTTGCGGGCGGGGCCGATGCCCGGCACCTCGTCCAGCGAACTCACGGTGATCGCCTTGCTGCGCTTGTCGCGATGCGCGCCGATGGCATAGCGATGCACTTCGTCGCGCAGCCGCTGCAGATAGAACAGCACCGGGTCGTTGAGCGGGAACGTCACTTCGCGCCCGTCCATCAGGTGGAACACTTCCCGCCCCTCGCGGCCATGATGCGGCCCCTTGGCGATGCCGACCATGCAGACATCCTCGATGCCCATTTCCTCCAGCATTGCGCGCGCGGCCGACAGCTGGCCCTTGCCGCCGTCGATCAGCACCAGATCGGGCCATTCGCCGCTCTCCCGATCAGGGTCTTCCCTCTGGGCCCGGCCAAAACGCCGCTCGAACACCTCGCGCATCATCGCGAAGTCGTCGCCCGGCGCAGTATCGGGGTTCTTGATGTTGAACTTGCGATAGGCGCTCTTGCGGAAGCCCTCCGGCCCCGCGACCACCATCGCGCCCAGCGCATGACTGCCCTGGATATGGCTGTTGTCGTAAATCTCGATGCGGTCCGGCACGCCCTCCAGCCCGAAGGCGTCGACCATGCCGTCCAACACCTTCGCCTGCGTCGTCGTCTCGGCGAGCCGCCGGTCCAGCGCCTCCACCGCATTGCGCTGCGCCTGCCGGATCAGCTTCATGCGATCGCCGCGCTGGGGCGTCTCGATCCGCACCCGGCTGCCGATCCGCTCGGTCAGCGCCTGCGCGATCAGGTCGGACTCCGCCGGCGCGCGATCGGCCAGCACCAGTTTCGGCGGCGGCACTTCCTCGTAAAATTGCGCCATGAAGCTTGCCAGCACCTCGTCCTCTGCCACTTCCGCGGTGTGGATGGGGAAGAAGCTGCGATGCCCCCAATTCTGCCCGCCGCGGATGAAAAAGGCCTGGATGCACATCGCCCCGCCCTTGGACGCCAGCGCGAAGATGTCGGCATCGCCCAGCCCCTCGGCGTTGATCGCCTGGCTGCCCTGGATGAAGGTCAGCGCCTTTAGCCGGTCGCGCAGCACGGCGGCCTGCTCGAAATCCAGCGCCTCGGCCGCCCGTTCCATCGCCACACCCAGCTTCTGCTGCACCTTGGTCGACTTGCCGCCCAGGAAATCCTGCGCATCCTGCACCAGCTCGGCATAGGCCGCATCGTCGATCCGCCCGACGCAGGGCGCGGAGCAGCGCTTGATCTGGTAGAGCAGGCAGGGCCGCGAGCGGTTGGCGAAGAAGCTGTCGGTGCAGCTGCGCAGCAGGAACAGCTTCTGCAGCGCGTTGATCGTGCGCGTCACCGATCCGGCGCTGGCGAAGGGGCCATAATAGCGCCCCTTCGCCTTGCGCGCGCCGCGATGCTTCTGGATGCGCGGAAAATCATGATCCTCGCGCAGCAGGATGAAGGGGAAGCTTTTGTCGTCGCGCAGCAGCACATTATAGGGCGGACGAAAGCGCTTGATCAGCTGCGCCTCCAGCAGCAGTGCCTCTGCCTCGTTATTGGTGGTGACGATGGTCATGGAGCGCGTCTGCGACACCATGCGCTGCAGCCGCCGCGACAGCCGGTCGACCTGGGTATAATTGGTCACGCGGTTCCGCAGCGCTCGCGCCTTGCCCACATACAGCACGTCCCCGCGCGCATCCTGCATGCGATAGACGCCGGGCCGCGTCGGCAGCGTCTTCAACACGTTGCGGATCGCCTCCACCCCCGCATCCAGATCGGGCATGCCGGCGCCACGGACGGTGAAGGTGGCGCTATCCTCATTGAAACGGTCGGGGGACTGGGGACGGGACATGCCGCCTATCTAGGCGGAGTGGGACGGCAGGGCTAGGACCGATCGACATCCAGCCCATGCGGGCCTGCAAAGAGCGATTTCCTGTGCTCCGGTGCTCACCTACTGAAAGTAGGCTGCGCTCCGGTGCTCGAAAATCACCCTTTTCGGCTCCACCTGAGCTGAATGTCGAGCGGCCCTGGGGGCTAAGCCGCCGCGCGGCGCAGGCGATCGTTGATGGCGATGCCGATGCCTTCGTTCGGGATCGGCGCGATGGCGATGCTGGGAGCGGCGCTCTCATCGGCCAGGTGCAGGGCCGCGAACAGATTGGCCGCCGCTTCCGCCAGGTCCGCTTCGGGGCTGAGGTTGAGCGTGCAGGGCATCAGGCCGAAACCGATCAGATATTCGTCGCGCGCGGCCCGCAGCGCGTTGAGGCGCAACGGCTTGCCCGGCGCATAATGGCTGGCGAGCTGACCCGGCGCCTCCACCGTGCCGCCATCGGCAACGCCGGCCGCGCCCGATCCCGCCATGCCCGACACTGGCAGGCCAGTCGCCGCCTCCAGCATCGCCGGCGTTACCGGGCCGGGGCGCAGCAGGCGCAGCACGCCGTCTCCGGGCGCGACAATCGTGGATTCCAGCCCCTCGCTGGTCGGCCCGGCATCCAGCACCAGCGCCACCTGCCCCCCCAGGCTGGCGACGACATGCTCCGCGCGCGTCGGGCTGATCCCGCCGCTGCGATTGGCCGACGGCGCGGCCAGCGGGCGGCCGCTCTCCCGGATCAGCCCCTGCATGGCGGGATGGGCGGGCATGCGCAGCGCGATGGTCGGCAGCCCCGCCGTCACCAGCGGCGAAATACCCGCGCCGGCGCGCAGCGGCAGCACCAGGGTCAGCGGTCCGGGCCAGAAGGTCGTCGCCAGCGCTCTGGCGACATCGGAAAAGGCGGCGATCCCTTCCGCCATGGCCATGTCCGCCACATGCACGATCAGCGGGTTGAAGCTGGGCCGCCCCTTGGCCGCATAGATCGCCGCCACCGCGCGGCTGTCGGTCGCGTCGGCGGCAAGGCCGTAGACCGTCTCGGTGGGCACGGCGACGGGCTCGCCCGCGCGGATCAGCAGGGCGCCCTCGCGCAGCGCGGCAGTGTCATAGCGCCTGATCCGCGTCGATTGAACCTGATTGGAAATGGTCACGCCCTGCCTATAGCTCCACGCAAATCCGGGTAAAAGCGCAAAGCGTCATTCCCGTGACAGAACGACCGGCCCTTTTCAGCGGGTTGCGGCCCGCCCGCGCGGGCGATAGACCGCCCGCATGACAGACAGCATCATGCTCCGCATCGCCGAGGCGCTGGAACGCCTCGCGCCCCCGCCCGCCCCGCCGGTCGATCTCGGCGCGCACCCGGCCTATGGCTGGGATGGCGAGGCGCTGGCCCCGGTCGCCCGCTTCGCGCCGGTCGACTATCCGCTGCTGAGCGGCATCGACGCGCAGAAGAGCGTGCTGCTGGAAAATACCCGCCGCCATGCCGCCGGCCATGCCGCCCATGACGTGCTGCTCTGGGGCGCGCGCGGCACCGGCAAGTCGGCCAGCGTCGGCGCGGTCGTCGGCCAGTTGCAGGAGGAAGGCGCGGACATCGCGCTGGTGCAGTGCGCGGGCGACAGCCTGTCCAGCCTGCCGCGCCTGTTCGCGCTGCTGGGCGCGTCCTCACGGCCATTCGTCCTGTTCGTCGACGATCTGGGCTTCGACGGTGGCGACGCCGCGGGCCATGGCGGCGACGCCCGCACGCTGCGGTCCCTGCTGCAGGGCGGCGCGGCGGCGCGGCCCGCCAATGTGCGGCTCTATGTGACATCCAACCGCCGCCACATCGTGCCGCGCCAGATGAGCGAGCAGGACGATCCGATCAACCCACGCGACACGGTGGACGACAAGATGGCGCTTTCCGACCGTTTCGGGCTCAGCCTGGGCTTCCACGCCATCGATCAGGATGCCTATGTCGCCATCGTCAGCGGCTATGCGCGGGATCTGGGCCTGAGCTTCGATCCGCTGGAGGCGATCCAGTGGGCCACGCAACGCGGCAGCCGCTCGGGCCGCGTCGCCTGGCAATATGTGGTGGAACTTGCCGGACGCGCCGGGCGGACGCTTTAGGGCCGGTCAGCCCGCGTCCACCGGCGGGAAGGGCGAGAACTGGCCATAGCCGCCACGCACGAACAGCAACGGATGGCTGCCCCGCTCGATATCCAGCGCGTCCACCCGGCCCAGCACGATGAAATGGTCGCCCGCCTCATGCACCGCATGCAGCGTGCATTCGATCCAGGCGACGACATCGCCCAATATCGGCAGGCCGCTGTCCGAAAGGCGATAATCCAGCCCTTCGAACTTGTTTTCGATCCGCGCGGCAAAGCGGCGGCACAGATGTTCCTGATCCTCCGCCAGCACATTGACGCAGAAGCGCCCGGCCTTCTCGATCTTCGGCCAGCTCGACGATCCCCGGTCGGGGAAGAACGCCACCAACGGCGGGTCCAGCGAAACGGAGGTGAAAGACCCCACCGCCATGCCCACCGGCACGCCATCCTCCCCCAGCGCGCTGATCACGCAGACGCCCGTCGGATAATGACCCAGGATGTGGCGGAAGGTCGCCGGTTCGATGATCATGGCCGTGCTCATAACCTGGAAATGCCAGTGCCGCCGCCCGCTGTCCAGCCCGGCACGTCTTGTAAGCGATGAAGAAATCCTCATAGGATCGCCCGACCGGCCCGCCGGTATCGCGCACATGCCGGCAGAAAAGGAGCCGTATTGGCCGCATCCCCGCCTTGCCAAGGGTCCATGGCCGATCCGGCGATCGCCTTGTCCGGCGTCGGCGTGCGGTTCGGGGCGGTGGAAGCGCTCGCCTCGGTCGATCTCACCATTGCCCGTGGCGGCTTCGTCGCGCTGGTGGGCGCCTCGGGATCGGGCAAGTCGACCCTGCTCAAGACCATCAACCGCCTTGTGCAACCCGATCAGGGCAGCGTGCGGGTCCATGGGGTGCGGGTGGAGGCGCAGCCGGTCAGGGCGCTGCGCCGCTCCATCGGCTATGTGTTCCAGAATATCGGGCTGTTCCCGCATATGACGGTCGCGGAAAATATCGCCATCGGCCCCCGGATCGCGGGCGAGACCTGCAGCGATACACAGATTGCCGCCCTCCTCGCGCTGGTCGACCTGCCCGGCGGGATGGCGGGCCGCATGCCCGATGCGCTGTCCGGCGGGCAGCGCCAGCGTGTCGGCGTCGCCCGCGCGCTTGCGACCCGGCCCGCGATCCTGTTGATGGACGAACCCTTCGGCGCGCTCGATCCAGTGACGCGCGACGCGCTGGGAAAAGAGGTGCGCGCGCTGCACGACCGACTGGGGCTCACGACCATCATGGTCACGCATGACATGGCCGAGGCGCTGCTGCTGGCCGACCGCATCGTCGTGATGCACCATGGCGGGATCGTCGCGGACGGCACGCCGACCGACCTGCTGGCGGGCAAAGGCGGCGCGATTGCCGACGCGCTGGTCGCCGTGCCGCGCGATCAGGCCCGCCGGATCGCGGACCTCGCCGGATGAGCGATCTGCTCGCCCCCCTCTCCGCCCATATCCTGCTTTCCGCCGCCGCGCTGGTGCTGGGCCTGCTGATCGCCCTGCCGCTGACGCTGCTTTCCGCGCGCAACGCCCATGTCGCGCGCGTGGCGCTCGGCACGGCCAGCCTGATCCAGACGGTGCCGGCGCTCGCGCTGCTGGCGCTCTTCTATCCGGTGCTGCTGTGGCTTTCCGCGCTGGTCGGCGGCGGCATTCCGGCGCTGGGCTTCCTGCCCGCGCTGCTGGCGCTCGGCCTCTATGCGGTGCTGCCGATCCTGCGCAACGGCGTCACCGGCCTTGCCGGGCTCGATCCCGCCGTCATCGAGGCGGCCGAGGCCATCGGCATGAGCCCGGCCCAGCGGCTGCGTCTGGTCGAAATCCCGCTGGTGATGCCGGTGCTGATGGCCGGCATCCGTACCGCGGCGGTCTGGACGATCGGCGCGGCCACCCTTTCCACCACCGTCGGGCAACCCAGCCTTGGCGATCCGATCTTCGCGGGCCTGCAGACCCAGAACTGGGCGCTGGTGCTGCGGGGCTGCATCGCCGCCGCGCTGCTCGCCCTGCTGGTCGACGGGCTGCTGGGGCTGATCGAGGCAGGCGTCAGGCGGAGGCGGAGGCTTTGGGTCTGGACCGGCCTTGCGCTGCTCTGCACGGGCCTTGCGCTCGCGCTTGCCCCCCGCCTGTGGAACAGCCCGGTCAGGACCGTCACCATCGGCGCCAAGAATTTCTCCGAACAATATATCCTCGCCCAGCTGATCGGCAACCGGCTGGAACGCGCCGGCTATGCGGTGCGCTATCGCGAGGGGCTTGGTTCCGCCGTGATCTTCCGCGCGCTGGAGAGCGGCGATATCGACGTCTATGTCGACTATGCCGGCACGCTGTGGACCAATGAGATGAAGCGGACGGACGTGCCCCCGCGCGCCACGATGATCGCCGCGCTCGACCGCTGGATGCAGCGCCCGGGCGGCGCCCGGCTGCTGGGCCCGCTGGGGTTCGAGAATGCCTATGCCTTCGCCATGCGCGGGGACGAGGCAAGGGCCAGGGGCATCGCCACGCTGGACGACCTTGCCCGCGCCTCGCCCGGGCTGACCCTGGGTTCGGACCTGGAATTTCTGGAGCGCCCCGAATGGCGGGCGGTGAAGGCCGCCTACCCCATGCGCTTCGCCGCGACCCGCGCCTATGCGCCCAGCTTCATGTATCGCGCGCTGGGCAGCGGCACGGTGGACGTGATCTCCGCCTTTTCCTCCGACGGGCGGATCGCCGCCGACCGGCTGACCGTGCTCACCGATCCGCGTGGCGCGATCCCCGGCTATGACGCGCTGCTGCTGGTCGCGGGCAGGCGCATGAAAGATCGCCATTTCGTGCGGACGCTCACGCCCCTGCTCGGCCGGATCGGCGTGGAACCCATGCGGCAGGCCAATTACCGCGTGGACCGCGACAGCGCCAAACAGAGCCCGGAAGCGGCCGCGATATGGCTCGCCCGGCGCATCGGGAAATGATCGGCGTCGCGCCCGGCGGGCATCTGGACAGCCCCGGACAAAGGCGTATAGCGACCCCGCAATACGCACATGCAGCAAGACATGCGAGGGACTCATGCAAGCTATTGGGGCACCACGGCCATGACCATCATCAAGGAAGCCGACCTGATCGAGAGCGTCGCCGACGCCCTTCAGTTCATCAGCTATTATCACCCGATGGATTATATCCGCGCGCTGGGCGAAGCCTATGAGGCAGAACAGTCGCCCGCCGCCAAGGACGCCATTGCGCAGATCCTGACCAACAGCCGCATGTGCGCGGAGGGGCATCGCCCGATCTGCCAGGATACCGGCATCGTCAACGTCTTCGTCAAATGGGGCATGGACTGCCGCCTGGACGACACATCGAAGTCGCTGCAGGAGGTCGTGGACGAAGGCGTGCGCCGCGCCTATCTCCACCCGGAGAACAAGCTGCGCGCCTCGGTCCTCGCCGATCCCGCCTTCACCCGCCGCAATACCAAGGACAACACGCCCTGCGTGCTCCATGTCGAGATGGTGCCGGGATCGAAGGTCAGCGTCGATGTCGCGGCCAAGGGCGGCGGCAGCGAGAACAAGTCGAAGTTCAAGATGATGAACCCCAGCGATTCCATCGTCGACTGGGTGCTGGAGATGATCCCGCAAATGGGCGCCGGCTGGTGCCCGCCCGGCATGCTGGGCATCGGCATCGGCGGCACGGCGGAACATTGCGTGCTGCTGGCCAAGAAGGCGCTGATGGACCCGATCGACATGGGTCAGCTGAAACTGCGCGGACCCCAGAACGATATCGAGGCGCTGCGCATCGAGATTTTCGACAAGGTCAACGCGCTGGGCATCGGCGCGCAGGGGCTTGGCGGCCTCTCGACCATCCTCGACGTGAAGATCATGGACGCGCCCTGCCACGCCGCGGGCAAACCGGTCGCGATGATCCCCAACTGCGCCGCCACCCGCCACGCGCATTTCACGCTGGACGGCTCCGGCCCCGCCTATCTGGAACAGCCCAAGCTCAGCGAATGGCCCGACGTCAACTGGGCGCCGGACAAGGCGGCGATCCGCGTCGACCTCGACACGCTGACGCCGGACGTCGTGCAGAGCTGGAAACAGGGCGACCGCCTGCTGCTGAACGGCAAGATGCTCACCGGCCGCGACGCCGCACACAAGCGGATCAAGGACATGCTGGACGCCGGCGAGGCGCTGCCGGTCGAGTTCAAGGGTCGCGTGATCTATTATGTCGGCCCGGTCGATCCGGTAGGCGAGGAAGTGGTCGGCCCCGCCGGCCCCACCACCGCCACCCGCATGGACAGTTTCACCCGCATGATGCTGGAACAGGGCCTGCTCGCCATGGTCGGCAAGGCCGAGCGCGGCGGACAAGCCATCGACGCGATCAAGGACCACAAGTCCGCCTATCTGATGGCGGTCGGCGGCGCGGCCTATCTGGTGGCGAAGGCGATCAAGGGTAGCAAGGTCGTGGGCTTCCACGATCTGGGCATGGAAGCGATCTACGAGTTCGAGGTGCAGGACATGCCCGTCACCGTCGCCGTGGACAGCGACGGCCAGAGCGTCCACCACCTCGCCCCGCTGGTCTGGCGCGAGAAGATCGCCCGGGAAAAGCTGCTCGAAAAGGCATGATCCGGGCGGGGGCACAGCATCCCCGCCGCGCATATCCTGCGCCGATAGCATCGGCGGCCAACAATGGGCGCTTGGGAAGACATGCGAAATGCGGTCATCCCCGGGCGCCCATTGTCTTCGCATGGATGCTGCCGACCATGTCCCCGATCCCCGCGCCCTAAAGCTTCCTTAACTCTCTTCGCTTACGCCCGACCCTGTTTGGCATTCAGGGGATGAGCGTGGATCTGTCTCAGACAGTGATGAAGGCGGCGAAGCTGTCAGGCGACCTGGGGATTCGCACGCTCGATCTGCAGGCGGATATCACCGAGCTGGCCGAGCGCGTCACCGATCAGGCCGGCACGATCGAGGCGATCGGCGGCAATGCCGTGCGCCTTGCCAGCGACAGCGAGGATGTCGCTGCCGCCGCGCTCGAAGCGCGCGAAAAGGCGATCACCGCCAAGGCCGTGATCGAGGACAGCAGCCGCCAGCTTTCCGGCGCGACCGTCGATGTCGTGGACCTGATCGACGAGGTCAGCCGCATCCACGCCAGCCTGGGCGCCTTCAATGAAGCGCTTTCGACCGTCGGCCATGTCACCGGCGTCATCAGCGGCATTGCCAGCCAGACCAATCTGCTGGCCCTCAACGCCACCATCGAGGCGGCGCGCGCGGGCGATGCCGGTCGCGGGTTCGCCGTGGTCGCCAGCGAGGTGAAGAAGCTGGCGCAGGAAACCGCCGCCGCCACCCAGACCATCGAGGAATCGATCCGCGCGCTCACCGGCGAGGCGGTCGGCATGCTCGACAGCATCGGCCATGGCGTGGAAAAGGCGAAGTCCGCGCATAAGGGCGCCAAGGATATCGAGGCGCTGGTCGACCGGCTGGGCGCGCTGATGCGCGGGCTTTCCGACGACAGCGATTCCGTCGCCGACCGCATCGGTTCGATGGTGACGGCGGTGGGCAGCATCCGCTCGGGCCTGGGCGCGCTGGCCAACACGTCCGCCGACAATGCCTCCGGCCTCCAGCGCCTGTCCGGCCGGGTGACGACGGCCAGCGACGACACCAACACGCTGCTGCAATATTTCGCCGAGAGCGGCGTGGAAATCCCCGATTCGCCCTATATCCGCTTCGGCCTCGCGACGGCGCAGGGCACGTCGGAAATGCTGGAACAGGCGCTTGCCGATGGCCTAGTGACCGAAGCCGAGCTGTTCAGCGATCATTACCAACCGATCCCCGGCACCAACCCGCCGCAATTCGCCCACCCCGCCCAGCCCTTCATCACCCCCGCGGCCCGTCCGCATCAGGAGGCCGCACGCGCCCTGACCGGCTTTTTCGGCATGACCTTCACCGACCGCAACGCCTTTGGCGCGGTCGCGATGCCGGAACGCTCGCAAACCCAGCGGCCGGGCGAGGATGCCTGGAACGCCGAGCATTCGCGCGCGGGGCTGGTCTTCGACGACGCGACCACGCGGGAACAGTGCCGCACCATGCGGCCCTTCATGCTCAAGGCCTATCGCCGCCCATTGGCCGGCGGCGGCGTCGTGCTGCTGAAGCAGGTCATCGCCTCCGTCCATGTGCGCGGGCGGCATTGGGGCATCCTGCAGCTGGCCTATGAGGATCAGGGCTGAAGGCCCCGTCCGCCGATAGCGGCCCCATCCTCCACTCGTCGCCTCGACCGCTCGTCCCCCCTTGCCCCCGCAGGGCGTAACGCTATGGCAAGCGGACGGATCGCGCGGAGAAGGCATGCACCTCGTTGGCAAAGTGATGAGGGGCGCGGGGGCCGGGCTGCTGTGGATCGTCATCCTGCTGTGCCTCGCCGTCGTCATCGTCCCCACGTTCTTGGATCGCCGCTATCATGCCGGCCCGATGAGCAGCCATTATGACGGCGCACGGTTCTTCAATCCCGATGGCGAGATTCGCTTCAACGGGCCGGGCGGCAATCAGCAGAGCAGCCCGGTCGGCTATCTCGCGCGCTGGCTGACGGGATCGGACGGGCGGCCGCGCTGGCCCGATGCGGTGGCGGTGAAGCCGGGCAAGCCCATGCCCTTCGCCGCGCCGCGCGGGATGAAGGCGACCTGGGTCGGCCATGCGACGGTGCTGGTGCAGGCCGCCGGGCTCAACATCCTGACCGACCCGACCTGGTCCGACTATGCCAGCCCCTTCCCGCCGCTCGGCCCGAAGCGCGTCGCGCAGCCCGGCATCCGGTTCGCGGACCTGCCGAAGATCGACCTCATCCTCATCAGCCATAATCATTACGACCATCTCGACATTCCGACGCTGAAAAAGCTGTGGGAGCGGGACAGGCCGGTGATCGTGACGGCGCTGGGCAATGAAAGCCTGCTCGCCGCCAACGGCATAACCGCGCGCGGGATGGACTGGGGCCAGTCGGCGACCGGCGCGGAGCTGACCGGCAAGGGCCCCGAATGGGCGGTCGTGCAATGCGGGCAATATGAACATTGCCCCGATTATCGCGTCCGCGCGATCCGCAGCCATCACTGGAGCAGCCGCTGGGGCGTGGACCGCAACCGCGCGCTCTGGTCCGCCTTCCTTGTCGAGACGCGCGCCGGCCGCATCTTCTTTACCGGGGACACGGGCGCAGGCGACCTGCGCTGGGCCGATCAGGCGCGGGCCGATGGGCCGATCCGCCTCGCCATCATCCCCATCGGCGCCTTCCGCTTCGCGCCGGGGCAGATGGAGGCCGATTCGCACATCGGGCCGCGCACGGCGGTCGCGCTATTCCAGCGGCTGGGCGCGACCACGGCCATCCCCATCCACTGGGGCACCTTCCGCCTGTCATGGGAAGCGTGGGACACGCCGCCGCGCATGCTGGCACTGGAGCTGGCATGCGCCGGCATCGCCCGCAAGCGCTTCGCCCCATTGCGCTTTGGCCAGACCATCATGGTCCCCGGCACGGGCGAGATCGCCCCCAACGTGCCGCGCCGCTGCGACCGGAAGGCGATTGCCGCCCTGCCCTGAAAGCATGTGCGGGCAGGCGGAAGCACCGACGGCCAGCCTGGAGCATTTTCAGGATGCCCGTGAAACGATCATCCGGTTCGAAAATGCGGCGACAAAGACCGGAGCGTTTTCGCGCAATGTGAAAACGCTCCGGGCTGCACGCCGCCGGTCCTCCTTATCCTGGTTCAGCCGCCGGTTTTCGCGGCCTCCGGGGCGCAATCCCCCGTCCGCTGGCCTGTCAGGTCATGCGTCGTCCGCAACACCGGATGGCCATCCACCGATTTCGTCATGCTGACGCCCATGGTCATGCTGTCGGGCTTGTAATTGCCCTCCAGCAGCAGTTCCGACGTGCCCGATCCCGCCTTGCATTCAAGCGTGGCGATGAAGCGGCCCTTGCGGATCGTCTTCTCCTTGTAGGTGCAGTCGCTGCCATCCTTGCCCGCCAGCCCATCGGGGTCCGGCACGCCGGCCGCATCGACGGCAAGGCAGATCTTGTCCTCGCTCTTGATGCCGACCTTGGCCGCATATTCCTGCGCCGTGACGGTCGCGGTATTATAGCCTGTCTGCGTGCGCGACAGCGTCCACTGCCCCGCCTTCAGCAGCACCGGCGGGTCTTCCGCCGGCGCCTGCGCCGCCGGTTCCGACCCGCAGGCCGAAAGCCCCGTCAATGCCGCCATCATCAGAAATCCGCGCATGGTTCCTCTCCCCTGTTTTGTTGCGTCGAACGGGGGCAAGGTGTCATGCATTGCCGGCCGGATGCAAGCCGCCTTGCCGACGACCGCGCAAAGGGCTCATTCACTGCCCGCCGCGCACTGGGCACCGACCCATTTGCCCGCGCTTTTCGCCTTCATGGTCATGGTCATGCCCCTGGGACCGCCGGCCATCGTCATGTCCATCACCATGTCATAGCGTTCCGGCGCATAATGCCCCGTCATGGAGGCATTGGTGATCGTGCCCTCCCGGTCGCACCGCACATTGCCCTTCACCATGCCGCCGCTCATGTCGAAGCCGGTATAGGTGCAGTTCCTGTCCTGATTGGCGAACAGCGAGCCATCGGGTTTCGCGGCCTCTTCCGGGGTCACGCAGTGGCGGATGGCGCGCTTGCTCATCGCCGCCTTCATCTGATCCTTCATCGCATCCTGCGGCACGCCCTGGGGCAGGCCGGCCATGGTCAGGTCGGCAATCTCGAAGGTCGATTCCCACTGGCCGGGCTTCAGCCTGACCTGCGCCGCCTGGCCGGCGACGTCCGCGGCGGATTGCGGCGCACCGGCGGCGGGCGCCGCGCCATTGCCGCCGGCGCCACTGCCACCACCGCTGGCGGTCTTGTCGGACGTGCCGCAGCCCGAAAGGGCAAGCAGCGAACAGGTGAAGGCCAGCATGGTCAAGCGCATCATAATCCCTCCATCGCCGGGAGCATCTGTCGCCATGAGTCTTCCCATGTTGCGTCCGCCCCCATGGCGAACCATATCAATCGGCGATGGCGATTCAAATCAGAACCACCCTGGACGAACCGGACACCGGCGAAGCCTTCATTCCCCACCGCCCCGCGCGCCCGGAGAAGACCGAGGGCGGGCGGCCGTTCACGCTGGTCAGCGAATATGAACCCTCGGGCGACCAGCCGACCGCCATCGCCGAACTGGTGGAAACCGCGCTGACGGGCGAGAAGGATCAGGTGCTGCTGGGCGTCACCGGCTCCGGCAAGACCTTCACCATGGCGAAGGTGATCGAGGCATTGCAACGCCCGGCGCTCATCCTTGCGCCGAACAAGATCCTCGCCGCCCAGCTTTATGGCGAGTTCAAGAGCTTCTTCCCGGAAAACGCGGTCGAATATTTCGTCAGCTATTACGACTATTACCAGCCCGAAGCCTATGTCGCCCGGTCCGACACCTATATCGAGAAGGAAAGCTCGGTAAACGAGAGCATCGACCGGATGCGCCACTCGGCCACCCGCGCGTTGCTGGAACGGGACGATGTCATCATCGTCGCGTCCGTCTCCTGCCTCTACGGCATCGGCTCGGTCGAGACCTATTCGGCCATGACCTTTGCGATGAAGAAGGGCGGGGTCGAGGACCAGCGCGAGATCATCCGCAAGCTGGTCGCGCTGCAGTATAAGCGCAACGACGCCGGTTTCGCGCGCGGCAACTTCCGCGTGAAGGGTGACAATCTCGAAATCTTCCCCAGCCACTATGAGGACACCGCCTGGCGGATCAGCTTCTTTGGCGACGAGATCGAGGACATTGTCGAATTCGATCCGCTGAGCGGCAAGAAGATCGCGACCCTGGACTATGTGAAGGTCTTCCCCAACAGCCACCATGTCACCCCCGGCCCGACGCTGAAGCAGGCGATGGAGGCGATCCGCCACGAACTGACCGAACGGCTGAAAGAACTGGTGGCCGAGGGCAAGCTGCTGGAGGCCCAGCGCCTGGAACAACGCACCAATTTCGACCTGGAGATGATCGCAGCGACCGGCAGCTGCGCGGGGATCGAGAATTATTCCCGCTTCCTCACCGGCCGCATGCCCGGCGAGCCGCCGCCGACGCTGTTCGAATATCTGCCCGAAAACGCCCTACTGTTCGTGGACGAAAGCCACCAGACCGTGCCGCAGATCGGCGCGATGGCGCGCGGCGACCATCGCCGCAAGATCACGCTCGCCGAATATGGCTTCCGCCTGCCCAGCTGCATCGACAACCGCCCGCTGCGCTTCAACGAGTGGGACGTGATGCGCCCGCAGACCGTCAGCGTCTCCGCCACGCCCGGCCATTGGGAGATGGAGCAGACCGGCGGCGTGTTCAGCGAGCAGGTGATCCGCCCCACCGGCCTCATCGACCCGCCGGTCGAGATCAAGCCGGTGGAGGATCAGGTGGACGACCTGATCAACGAAGCACGGAAGGTCGCCGCGCAGGGCTATCGCACCCTCGTCACCACGCTGACCAAGCGCATGGCCGAGGACCTGACCGAGTTCATGCACGAGGCGGGCATCAAGGTCCGCTACATGCACTCGGATGTCGAGACGCTGGAGCGTATCGAGTTGATCCGCGACCTGCGGCTAGGCGTCTATGACGTGCTGGTCGGCATCAACCTGCTGCGCGAGGGGCTGGACATTCCCGAATGCGGGCTGGTCGCGATATTGGATGCCGACAAGGAAGGCTTCCTGCGTAGCGAGACCTCGCTGATCCAGACGATCGGCCGCGCCGCGCGCAATGTCGACGGCCGCGTGATCCTCTATGCCGACCGGATCACCGGCAGCATGGAGCGCGCGCTCAACGAAACCAGCCGCCGGCGCGAGAAGCAGGAAGCCTATAATGCCGAGCACGGCATCACCCCCACCACGATCAAGCGCAACATCGGCGACATCATCGCCCATGTCGCGAGCAAGGATCAGGTGACGATCGACACGGGGATCGAAGACAAGCCCCACCTCGTCGGCCACAATCTGCGCGCCTATATCGAGGACCTGGAAAAGAAGATGCGCGCCGCCGCCGCCGACCTGGAATTCGAGGAAGCCGGCCGCATCAGGGACGAAATCCGCAAGCTGGAAGCCGAAGAACTCGGCCTGCCCCACGAGCAGCAGGTCGCCGCGCCACGGGGACGGGCGACCGAAGGCAAACCGGGCACGCGGAAGATGCGATACGGGAAGACGACGCGGAAATTTTCTTAGACAGATTAAATTTCATATTTGCAATTGCATAAATTTATATTATCTATGGCTTGAGAAAGGATCAAGCCATGACCTCAAATCGTTCACGTGAAGATTTTTTCAGGTTTCTGGATTGGCTCAACGATAAAGGAATGATCGCGCCTGGAACGGCTGCATCTCGGCGAGCCTCGGCAAATCAAGTACTGGCGATCCTCGATGAAACCGAATCTCATGATGTAACGATAGTGGATCTCGACCAACTAATGCTCAGGTTCCACAATTTGAACCGTGACAAATATACGACTGAGAGCTTGCAGACCTACAAAAGCCGAATCAAATCGGCGCTAGATGATTTTCGTGTGTATGTAGAGAATCCGTTGGGATTCAAACCCAGCATTCAACAGCGCACCCGAACGAAAAAGGCAGTCGAAGCCACCCAGAATAGGCCACAAGTGCCGCCTTTAGAAAAATCTCCTGCCTTAGAACCCCACTATCCAACCACTCCTCCGCCGGGGATTTCTGTACTCCCAATACCTTTGAGGGCCGACTTGACGATTCAAATTGCAGGCTTGCCATTTGATCTGTCACAGCAAGAAGCCAGAAAAATTGCAAACATCATCCTTGCTCATGCAATAGCTGAATAAGATCAAGCACATGATCCGTTCCTTCGCCAATCCTGAAACGGAGACAGTCTGGGTCGGCCAGCGCAGCCGTAAGCTGCCAACGGACATCCAGCAGACAGCGCGACGGAAATTGCGGCAGCTCCACAACTGTCTCAGCCTCTACGATCTGCGCATTCCGTTGGGAAATCGGTTCGAGCAGTTGAAAGGCTTCACGCCTTTACGATATAGTCTCCGGATCAACGACCAGTGGCACATCACGTTCAACTGGTCTGACGGAGGCGCAGAGAATGTCCGGATCGAGGACTATCACAAGGGATGACGACCTGTTGGACAATGTCCATCCGGGCGCGATTCTGCGTGAGGATTTCCTGATCGGCAGCGATATTCCGCTTCAGGAAGTAATCGAAGGCGCGGGCATCGCGCATGACCAGCTGACGGCCATTCTCGCCGAGAAAGCGCCGGTCGACGCCAATATCGACCTTCGCTTGGCCCGCTATTTCGGCATGAGCGAGGGCTTTTTCATGGGTCTCCAGATCGACTATGATCTGGAAGAAGAGCGCCGCGCCCATGGCGACGAACTGGCGCGGATCACCCGGCGAGCGGCTTGAGCCAAGATTGCTCGGGCGGAAAATGCGTCCGGCATTCGCGCTGTTACGGCAGCCTTTTGAACGCAAGCAGCAGGAGGCAGGCACAGCGCTTGCTGCTATGGTCGCGCCCATGGACCTTTCCGCCCTCGACACCCGTGGCGCCGCGCATGTCCCCGCGCTGCTTTCCCCAGACCAATGCGCCGCGACGATCGCGCTGTGGGACGACCCCTCCACCTTCCGCAAGGCGGTGGTGATGGAGCGCCATGGCTATGGCCGGGGCAGCTATCGCTATTTCCGCTATCCCCTGCCCGCGACCGTGGCGGCGCTGCGCGACGCGCTGTATGCGCCGCTGGCGGGTGTCGCCAATCGCTGGGCCGCGGCGCTTGGCAGCGCCGACATCTATCCCGCCACCCACGCCGCCTTTCTCGACCGTTGCGCGCTGGCCGGGCAGGACAAGGCGACACCGCTGCTGCTGCGCTACCATGCCGGGGACTGGAACGCGCTGCATCAGGATGTCTATGGCCCCGCCATCTTCCCGCTGCAGGCCGCCATATTGCTATCGCAGCCGGAGCGGGATTTCACCGGCGGCGCCTTCGTGCTCACCGAACAGCGCCCGCGCATGCAGTCCCGCGCGGAAATCGTGCCGTTGCGTCAGGGCGACGCCGCCATCTTCCCGGTGCGCGAGCGGCCGGTGCAGGGCGCGAAAGGCTATCATCGCGTCCAGATGCGCCACGGCGTCGCGCGGGTGGAAAGCGGCGAGCGCTTCGTGCTGGGCCTGATCTTCCACGACGCGCCCTGATCGCCGCCCGGCAGCCGCGGCTGGACGGATTAGCGGTTGAGCGGCGCATGGGGGCGGGCCATAGAGGACGCCATGTCCATCCGTCCGTCACTTCGCGCCCGAAAGCCGCTGGCCATGCTGACGCTGGCCCTGCTCTCCTCCTGCGTCGCGCCGCCGCGTGAGGCGCCCCGTCCCGCGCCGGCGCCCGCCCCCGTACCGGCACCAACACCACCGGCACCGGCGCTTTCGTCGGACTGGACGCAATGGCCGATGACACCGGGCGGCTGGACCTATCGCCTGCAGGCGAGCGGCGGGGTCGCGCTCTTCGGCACGGCGCAGGGCGAGACGCTCGCGACCTTCCGCTGCGAGCTGTCGACCCGGCGCATCATGGTGTCGCGCGGCGGCATGGCGGCGCAGACAGGCGCGACGATGAGCATCCGCACCAGCTTCGGTTCGGCGCAATGGCCCGCCGCCACGCAGGCCGCGCCCGTGCCGCAAGTGATCGCCGCCCGCGGCGCGAGCGACCAGACACTGGACCAGATCGCCTACAGCCGGGGCCGCTTCACCATCGAAGTGCCGGGCATGACGCCGCTCGTGCTGCCGCCATGGGCGGAAATCGCGCGGGTGATCGAGGATTGCCGGGGCTGATGGAATCCGCAACGGCCGGCGGCTTCACGCTTCAGGTTCCGGCGCGGACGCAGAAGTATGATTCGAAAAAAGAAAATTACAAGCCTTGATCAGCGAATCATAATAGCACACATTCGCTACGTGGCCGGGTGAAGGGCACACTCGAAATCCAGGCCACGCCGGTTTTCAACAACGCGAAAGGAGGTGATCCGATGTCTCATGGTTCAGCAATGGGGTCGGTCAAGTCCATTCGGGGAACGCGCCGCTGAGCGACGCCAGAGCGTCGATCTCCCGGAAATCATCATGGTGCGGGTGCTTCCGCAGTCTCACCTGAACATTTCGGGCAGATAGCGCGACCAACGTTCTCCTTGGGCGGCACTTCCGGCCGCTGACCATGCAAATGATGGGCCGTCGGGGCATCATGCGCCCGGCGGCCCCTCTCATATTTGCAACAGATGCGGCGCGCGCCGATCGATGGCCGATGCGTCGCCACATCATCCTCGCATAGAACGATTTCCAAGCGATCGCTGGTTAGAGCATCGTGCGGAAAAGTGGGAACCGGTTTTAGCTGCGCTGAACTCCGTTTCCGCAAAAAACGATGCGGCAACAAAAGAAGAGCGCGCGCGACCTGCGTCCGATCAAACGCAGCGCGTTCTAGAGCATTTTCAAATTGACCGTTTACGGTCAATGGCTCGGAAAATGCGACAACAAAGGACGAGAGCGTTTTCGCTTATAGTGAAAACGCTCTAAGAAATCGCGCTCAATCAATGCTCCAGCCGAACGGCCGGACCGGGATTGTCCCGATCCGGCCGTCTTTGGTCCGAAGGCCATTGGAGCGTCGTGCGTTTGATCCGGCCTGTTCAGGCTGGGCCCGCCCCGAAGATGCTCCGGGGACGAATGGGAACAGGCGAACCGCACAGGTCGCATGACACCCCAAAGCCCGTCGGCACCATCATCCGAATCAGAATTTGGCGACGACGCCCGCCATTGGACGGATGCTGTTGAAATGACCGAATGTATCGGCCTGCAGCCTCAGGCGGATATTGCTGCTGTCGCCCTTGCCAAGGCCCAGATCGACCGGCGACACTTCCACGCCCGCGCCATAGGTCATGCAGTCATAGTCGCGGCTGTCCTTGCCCAACGCGTCGAAATTGACCCATTGATAGCCGACCTTGCCGAAGAACATGCTGTCCTTGCCGGCCTTCACGCCCACGCGGCCAGCAGCGCCATATTCCCAGTCGATATCGCCGGAAACGCCCTTGCTGGCATTGCCTTCCACGCCCAGCATGATCGGCCCGGCGACGTTCACATTCACGCCGGCCACGCCCTCCACCAGGCGGCCATCATAGCCGACCGGGGGAATGCCGGCCTTGTTGCCCTCGCTGTCGAAATTATGGATGCCGCCCATCACGCCGACATAGGGTTCGATGCGGCGGGTGGTCCCTTCGCCCTGCGCATGCGCGGCAACGGGAAGGATGGTCGCAGCGCCAAGCGCTGCCAGAAGCAGTGTCTTCATGTCTTTCGACCCTTTTTTCATCGATGTCAGAAAAATGCGCACGGTGTGGACCCGGCGCGACGCCTCTCGAACGGCGCGAAAGGACAATGGCCGAGGGGCCGCTCCGGTTTCCCCGACGATGGGAAAAACCGCCCGGCACGCCAAAAAGCGGCCTTTTTGCAACGGT
Organism: Sphingobium aquiterrae; assembly: GCF_037154135.1. NCBI lineage: Bacteria > Pseudomonadati > Pseudomonadota > Alphaproteobacteria > Sphingomonadales > Sphingobiaceae > Sphingobium > Sphingobium aquiterrae. The sequence continues at coordinate 351,180 of NZ_JBANFL010000001.1, read as the reverse complement.
TTCTGCATCCCCGATGAACAGGAGCTCCGCTTTCCTGAACCCCCGATAAACCGCCGCTGTCGTGAAGGGATGCCGCCATCCATTCACAACCAATTCAACCGGCGGGGGTTATTCTCTCCACCATTGTCCTTGCGCACTGGAGAGCATCCATGCCCCGCCTTCCCTTTACGGCAGCCGCCTGCGGCCTGCTTCTGTCCCTTGGCCTTGGTGGCTGCGCCTATGACGACGGCTATGGCTATGGCGGCGTCGATGTCGGCTATGGCAGCTATTATGGCCCGGATTATTATGGGCCGGGGGGCTATGGCTATGGTGGTTATGGCGGCTGGTATGACGGCTTCTACTATCCCGGCAGCGGCTATTATGTCTATGACCGCGGCGGATCGCGCCACCGCTGGAACGATCGCCAGCGCAGCTATTGGCAAGGCCGCCACCGCGAATGGCGCGGCGATCGGGATGGCCGCCCCAATGACGGCGTCCCCGGCAATAATGGCTGGCGCGGCCGCCCCGGCGACGGCAACCATGATCGCAATAGCCCCCGCCCCGGCTGGAACGGGCAAGCTGGCGCCAACCAATCCGGAAATGGCCAATCCGGAAATGGGCAACCCGGAACCGGCGCCATCCGGTCCCGGCAGGATTGGGAGGCGAACCGCCAGCGCCAGTGGCGCCAGCAGGGTCAGGGCGCCGTCCAGCAACCCGCCCCCTCCGCCAATCGCCAGGGCTGGGATGCCACGCGCGGCGCCGTGATCAATCGCCCCACGCCCAACCTCCGCTCGGAAGGCCAGGGGGATCGTCCGCGTGGCGATGGCGGTCGCGGCACGCGCAGGGGGCACGGCAATTGAGGCTGGGCGCCAGGCGCATGGCCCTGCCTTCGCTGCACATCGCCGGCCTGTCGGTGCTGGCCTTGCTGTCCGGATGCAACCGGGCGGAACGCACCACGATCAATGAGGTCGCCAATGGCGGCAACATCGTGGATGTGGATGAAGCCGTCCGCACCCAGGCACAGGATGTCATGGCGCCGCTGGCCCCGCCCGCACCGGGCACGCCCGGCGGCCTGCCCGTCTCGCCGCCGGTGCTGGAAGAGGATGCCATCGCGCCGGACAGCGCGCAGGGCGCCGCCCAGGTCGTCCAGGGCTATTATGGCCTGCTGGAGGAGCAACGCTTCGCCGACGCGCAGAAATTGTGGAACGAGACCCTGGCGCCCGCCCGCGAAGATGCCCGCGCCTTCGCGCACCGGTTCAATGGCTTTTCCGAAATCCACGCCAATATCGGCGCGCCGGGCGAGCCGGAGGGTGCGGCGGGATCGAACTTCGTCACCGTGCCGGTGCAGACCTATGCCCGGGTGAAGCCCACGGGCCAGCCCGCTTATGCGCTGCGCACCGTGACGCTGCGTCGCGTCAACGATGTGCCGGGTTCGACCGAAGCCCAGCGGCGCTGGCATATCGAAAGCATCGGCCCCTATGTGCCGCCGGCGATCGCTTCGTCCGCCGCGTCCCCGGCGCCCTGATCCACGCCCGGCATGAAAAGGGGGCTCCCGCACAGGCGGAAGCCCCCTTTTTTTCATCTTACTACCGCGCCGCCCGGTCCGGGCCGCGCCGGAAATCAGGCGACGGTCGCCTTGACGATCTTGCCCGGCGCCTTCGGCGGCTCGCCCTTGGGCAGCGCGTCGACATGCTCCATGCCTTCGGTCACTTCGCCCCAGACGGTGTACTGGCCATCGAGGAAGGTCGCGTCGTCGAAGCAGATGAAGAACTGGCTGTTGGCGCTGTTCGGGTTCGACGAACGCGCCATCGAGCAGACGCCGCGCACATGCGGCTCCCTGCTGAATTCCGCCTTGATGTCGGGCAGCTTGGAGCCGCCCATGCCGGTGCCCGTCGGGTCGCCGCCCTGCGCCATGAAGCCGGGAATGACGCGGTGGAACACCACGCCGTCATAAAAGCCGTCCTTGGCGAGCGTGGCGATGCGCTCGACATGGCCGGGCGCCAGATCGGGACGCAGCTTGATGACCACATCCCCGGTCTCAAGCGTCAAAGTCAGCGTTTCGTCGGCCATGAATGATCCTCTTTTCTCGTCGCGCGCCGTAAAGGCACGGATATGGGGGTGAAAGCGCCCATATAGGCACTCAGGCCAGCGATGCCATTGCTTTTCCATTGTGCATGAGCGAAAGGACGGGTCATGCAAAAGGAACCGGACAGTTGGAGGGGCAGCGATGAGCGAAAGCAGCGCTGCGCCGCAGGAAGAGATCAAGCGCCTCGACACGGTTGAGGACGATGCCTCGTCGCGCCATGACGAGGATGACCGGCTGAAGCATGAATTCGTCACCGCCGTGCTCGACGCGGTGGAAGACGACGATAACGAGGAAGCGCGCAAGCTCGTCTCGCCGCTCCACCCCGCCGACATCGCCGACCTTCTGGAACTGACGCCGTCGGAAAAGCGCGGCAAGGTTGCCGCCGCGCTGGGCGATCTGGTGGGCGCGGAAGTGCTCTCCGAACTCAACGATTATGTCCGCGACGACATCATCGACGCGCTGGCGCCGGAGCAGGTCGCGACCTTCGCCTCCGAACTGGATACCGACGACGCCGTCGCCATCATCGAGGACATGGAGGCCGCCGACCAGCAGGCGGTGCTCGACGCGCTCGACCCGGAAGACCGCGCCGCGATCGAAAGCGCGCTCTCCTACCCTGAGGAATCCGCCGGTCGCCTGATGCAGCGCGATCTGGTCGCGGTGCCCGCCCATATGAGCGTGGGGCAGGTCATCGACTATCTGCGCGACAATGGCGACCTGACCCGGGATTTCTGGGAAATCTTCGTGGTGGACGAGGCGCACAAGCCCATCGGCACCTGTCATCTCAGCTGGATACTCACCTGCCCGCGCAGCATCGCCATGGCCGATGTGATGAAGCGCGAGCAGACGCTGATCCCGGTCGACATGGATCAGGAAGAGGTGGCGCTGCGCTTCCAGAAATATGCGCTGATCTCCGCCGCCGTCGTCGACACCAATGGCCGGCTGGTCGGCATGATCACGGTGGACGATATCGTCCACATCATTTCCGAGGAAGCGGGCGAGGACATCCTGCGCCTGTCGGGCGCGGGCGATGGCGACATCAACCAGCCGATCCTGGAAACCGTGCGCACGCGCCTGTCCTGGCTGATCGTCAACCTCGGCACCGCCGTGCTCGCGGCGTCGGTTGTCGGCCTGTTCCAGGGCACGATCTCCCGCTATGTCGTGCTGGCCGTGCTGATGCCGATCGTATCGGGCATGGGCGGCAATGCGGGGACGCAGACGATGGCGGTCGCGGTGCGCGCGCTCGCGACCAATCAGCTCACCAGTTCGAACACCATCCGCCAGATCACGCGCGAATTCCGCATCGCCAGCGCCAATGGCACGGCGCTGGGCATCTTGATCGGCATTGCGGTGGGACTGATCTATGGCAATCACGACCTGGGCATCGTGATCGCGCTGGCCATGCTCATCAACAATCTGGTCGCCGGGCTGGCGGGCATCCTCGTGCCCGTGACGCTGGAAAGGCTGAATGTCGACCCGGCGGTGTCTTCTGCCGTGTTCGTCACCACCATGACGGATGTGATGGGCTTCTTCTCCTTCCTGGGCCTCGCGACGCTCTGGGGCCTGTAGACCGAAGCCTGTAGACCGCTCTTGATTGAACCGGCAGGGCGCGCCATCTGGCTGTCATGCCCTTGCACCTGACGAAGATCGCTTTCGGAAGCGAAAGCCCCGCCACCCTGCGCGCCTGGCTCGAATCGCACGATGTGGCGCAGGGCGGGCGGGGCGAGGCGCGGCTGACGACCCGCTACCTGCCCAAGCGGGACGCGGAACTGGCCGGCGGATCGCTCTACTGGATTCATGCGCATATGCTGGTCGGCCGCAGCCCCATATTGGGCTTCGCGCCGACGCCGGAAGGCAAATATTGGATTCGCCTCGAACCCCGGCTGATCCCCGTTGCCGCCCGGCCGCGCCGCGCCCATCAGGGCTGGCGCTATCTGGAGGACAAGGACGCCCCACCCGACCTCGATGGATCGGCAACCGGGGAAGAGATACCGACGGCATTGTTGAGCGAGCTGTCGCGCCTCGGGCTGGTCTGAGCCCTTTCAGCGCGCCTGTGGGGCGCGCGCGCCGAGCCTTCCGAGCATAAAGCTCAAGGCGCGATGACGCGCCAGACGATCGCGACGGGAATCCAGCACAGGGGCGACAGCAGGCTTGCGGCCCACAGCTGCAGCACATCGCCACGAAAGCGCGCCGCGAGGGTCGATGCCTGGGCCGATGCCGGGGCAGCGCCCCGTTCCAGCGCCTGCCAGCGATGCTCCAGCTGACGCGCGGCCAGCGCGAAGCCGGCAATGGCAATGATGATCCCGAGGTGCAGCAGCAGCGATCCGCCGGTCATGGCCACGACGACAATCTGCAGGATCGCGAAGACGACGAGCGCATAAGCAAGATGGGCACTCATCCGCTTTGCAAATTGTCCGTCCCCGGCCCCACCTGACCCGAGCGGAAACAAGGTCGCCATCATCTACTCCCACCTGCCCGACAATGGCAGGATTCCACGACTTTCCCGGCGGATCAACAAAAAATCACCGGCCAGGGCAAAAGCCGGTCCCACGGCATCCGATCACAGGCACCGGGCCGAAGGGAAGCCCCGCAACCTTACAGCAGCCCCGGGGCCGCACTCCCGTCAGGGCACGCCCTTGGATTCCTCCATCCGGCGCTCGGCAAACCATTGTTTCAGCATCGCGCTGGTGCAGCCGGTAAAGCCGTTGCTGCCAACCGGCGAACAGCTGCCCGGCAGCAATTGACGCCCGGCAGCCTCCATGTTCGCGACCTGGCTGGCCCAGCCCGGTCCGCCCATCGGTTCGGGCTTTTCGCGCAGCGTCTTGGGGATGCGATAGCGTTCGGATTCCGGTTTGCGCGCGCACACGACGACTTCGTCCTCCTTGCCCTTGGGGCAGGGATCGTCGCCATAGACCACTGCGGCAAAGATGCGCTGGGGCGGCTCCTCAGCATGAGCGGGCGGGGTCGCGGCCATGGCCAGCGCCAGCAACAGGCCGCCGGCAAGGAACGGCAGGGGAGCAGGGGCAAGCGGGGGTCGGCAACGGGTCATTCAAACATCCTTCCGTCAGGGCACTGGCGGTATGCCATCCCCTTTCGCCCCATCTGTGTCGCGCGCATGTCGGCACCCGACATGAAGACGCTACAATGCCCCCGAAACCGTATCCGCGATCGGGCGCAGCCCCCTATTTCACCTCTTTGCCAGTACCGGTGCCAGTAGCGGTGCCGCCAGCGACGCCAGCCTTCGCGGCCGCCTCCGCGGCTTCCTCGGCCTTGGCGGCGGCCTCGATCTTGTCGGATTCGGCATCGATCGTGGACAGGCGGCGGGCGCGCTCGGCCGCAACCAGATCGCCCCAGCTGGCATTGTCATTCTGCTGCTTTTCCGCCTTGGCCCGCTGCGCCAGCTGCTGGAAGCAACCGGTAAAGCCGCCACCGCCCACCGGCGAGCAGCTGTCCGTGCCCGAACGGCCGACATATTCCAGCGCCTTGAACTGCTGCCCCCAGGCCTGGTTGGCCGGCGCGTTGGGATCGCCGCGCAGGGGCTCGGGAATGCGGTAGCGCTCCTTCTCTTCCTTGCGCCCGCATACCACGATGTCGCCGGAATCGCTCTTCGGGCAGGGATCGTCGCCATAGACGATGACAAGGTTCACCTTCTCCGATCCCGCCACCACCGTCTGAACAGGGGACGGCGCCGGCGGCGGCACCGCAGGTCCGGTCTGGGCCAGGGCGGCTCCAGGAACCGCAGCCCCGGAAACAGCGGCAAAGGCGATTGCCAGGGCGGTCATCAGCTTGGTCATATCATCGTCTCCCGGTCAGGCGCTTCGACAGGAAGCCCCGAGCCATTTTCAGATTCGCTTCGACAGCGCGATGGCGGCACGACAACCCAATCTGATCGCCCCGGACAATAGGGGATAGACCGGGGCATCGCGCGCGCCATGGGCAAAGGCCGCGTCGCGATGCTCGACCTCCTCCGCCTGAAAATCCGCAATGGCCTCCGACAGTTCCGGGTCGCTTTCGCCCAATGCGGTAAGCTGCTCGGCATAGTGCAGGTCGATCTCCGTCTCGATGGCGGCGGTGCAGGCCATCGCCGCTTCCGGGCCCATGGCGGCGGTGACGGCGCCCAGCGCAAAGCCGGCGACCTTCCAGAAGGGTTGCAGCAATGTCGGCCGCACGCCGCGCTCGGCAAGCATGCGGTCGAAATGCGCGCGGTGCCGCTCTTCCTGCGCCGCCATGCCGGCGATGATGCGGCTGTGCGGATGGCGATCGCCCATCACCGCCAGCTGGCCGCCATAGATGCGGGTCGCGCCATATTCCCCCGCCTGATCGACGCGCAGCATCGAAGCGGTGTCGCGCCTGCGTGCGGTCGGCCGGGGAAAATCCTGCGATGCGCTCATGCCGCGTTCCTCCAGCGTGCGAGAAGCAGGACGCTCAAAAGCGCGGCGCCCAGCGAGAAGAGCGCATTATAGCCCGCCAGCGAGATGCCGAACAGGGTCCATGCCGCGACATCGCAACGGGTCAGCGGCGCGGCGAGGATAGTATTGAGCACGTCCTGCGCGCTGCCGCCCGAGGGGCTGCTGGAACAGGTGGTAAGCCCCTCCCACCAGCCATATTCCACCCCGGCGTGGAAGGCGCCGATCGCCCCGCTGGTCGCGATCGCCAGCGCAGCGAGCACCACCATCAGCGCGCTGATCGGCGGGCGGCCGCGCAGGGCGATGGCATCGAGCGCGAAAAAGATCGCCACCAGATGCGGCCAGCGCTGCCACATGCACATTTCGCACGGATACAGGCCGAACCCATATTGGGAGACGAGCGCCCCGCCCAGCAGCAGCACCGGCGTCATGATCGCCACCAGGCGGGCGTTGGAAAGGGCCTTGGCGGCGGTCATAGGTGTCTGTTGTCCTGTGCGGGCGCGAAGGATGCCGCGCCGGTTTGGGGTCGATTTGGGGCCGGTTTCGGAAAGGACGCCGCCCGGTCAGCGCGCCGCCGTCCGCTTCGGCCTGGCGGGCACGGCCTGGGCGACGACCGCACCGGGCCTGGACGCGACACGACCGATGGTCTGCAGCGCATAATAGAGCTGGAAGTCGTCGATACCCTTTTTCTTCAGGTCGTCGGCGGACATCGCGAAGCGCGGATCGTCCTTGGTATCTTCCTCCAGCGCGCCATTATCCACCTTGATCTCGTTGATCAGGTGGCGGCGCAGGTCGCTCTCGCGGAACTTGGGCCGGTTCTTGTAATCGGGGTCGGAGATCTGGGGCACGCGGATGTCGGGCTGGATGCCGCCTTCCTGCACCGAGCGGCCCGATGGCGTATAATAGCGCGCCGTCGTCAGCCGCAGCGCCGTGGTGTTGCTGAGCGGCAGCAAGGTCTGCACGCTGCCCTTGCCGAAGCTGCGCTCGCCCATCACCAGCGCGCGATGCTGGTCCTGCAGCGCGCCCGCGACGATCTCCGACGCGGAAGCGGAGCCGCTATCCACCAGCACGACGACCGGCAGGCCCTTCGCATCATCGCCCGGCTTGGCATAATAGCGCTCGACATCGCCCTTGTTGCGGCCACGCTGCGACACGATCTCGCCGCGCTCCAGGAACACGTCGGAGGTCGAGACCGCCTCGTCCAGCAGGCCGCCGGGGTTGGAGCGCAGGTCGAGGATATAGCCGGTCGGCTTGTGGCCCAGCGACTTGTCGATGCTGCGGATCGCCATCTTCACGTCGGCGCCGGTATTGGCCGAGAAGCTGACGATGTTGATGACGCCGACATTGTCCTTCACTTCCCATTTCACCGGCTTCAGCTCGATGATTTCGCGGGTCACGGACAATTCGATGGGCTTGTCGCGGCCGGGCCGGACGACGGTGAGCTTCACCGCCGTCCCCGGCGCGCCCTTCATCCGGTCGACGGCATCGTCCAGCGTGCCGCCATAGATCAGCTCGCCATTGATATGGGTGATATAATCGCCAGCCTTGATGCCCGCGCGCCAGGCCGGAGTATCCTCCATGGGCGCGATCACCTTCACCGCGCCGTCCTCCTGCGTCACCGACAGGCCAAGGCCGCCATAGCTGCCCTCCGTCTGGGTCCGCAGCGTCGCGAAATCGCGCGCGTCGAGGAAACTGCTGTGCGGATCGAGGCTGGAGAGCATGCCCTGGATCGCGCCCTTGATCAGCGTTTCGTCATCGACCTTCTCGACATAGTCGGCGCGCACGCGCTGGAACACGTCCATGAACTCGTCGAGCGCCTTGTAACTGCTCCCTTCCGCCTCCGCGAGCGCGGCGGTCGTGGCGGGGATCAGCGCGAGGGCGCCCAGGGCGATGGCGCTTCTCAAAAGGGTCGATGTCATCGGTGTTCGTGAGTCCTGCTTGGGCATGTAACCGGAATATAGGCGCAATCGCCGCGCCACGCAAAGCGCCGAACCTGAAACCTGCCACAGGGCGGATGAGCGCCCGGTTAACGGCTCGTCGCGGCTCAAAGGCTGATCAACGGAATAATGTCCACCGGGCGACCATTGCGACGCAGTTCGACGGTGATGGTCGGCGTCTTGGGGCCGGCATTGCCCAGCGGATCGCCCTGCCGCACCTGCGCGCCGACGCCCACGGAAAGGCGCTGCAGGCTGGTGATCAGGCTGGTCCAGCCGCCGCCATGGTCGATGATGACGATCTGCCCGAACCCGCGATAATGGCCAGCAAAGGCGACTCGGCCCGCCGTCGGGGCCACCACCAGCGCGCCCGGCTGGGTCGCAAGGGTCAGGCCGCGCGCCCGCACACCGCTTTCCGATGTTTCGCCCATGCCCGTCACCAATGTTCCCACGACGGGCAGGCGATAGGCCGGCGGGCCGTTGTTTGCGGCCAGACCCTGCTCCGCCGGCAAAGCCTGCACATCGCCCGGCCGCGTCGGGCGCAGCAGCGGCCCCGGCAAAGCCTCAAGCCGCTGACGCACCGCCCCCGCATCGTCCAGCTTGTCCATCAGGTCGACAATGTCGCGCGCACGCTCCCCCAGCGCGATGGCGCGGTCGCCCTCCAGCCCTGCATCCTCGCGAAAATTGGTCGACGCCAGCCGCTGCTCGGTTTCGGCCCGGCGCAGCGCCGCCTGCCGCTCGGCCAGCGCGCGCCGGCCGGTGGCGAGCGAGGCGGCGGCGCGCTCCGCATCCATCCGCAGCGCCCTGCTGCGGGCCAGTTCCGCCCGCAGGCCGGCTGTCCGTTCGCGAATGACCGGCAGCACCGTTTCGAACACCGCGCGCATATGCACGGCGTCGGCGATCGATCCGGGCTGCACCAGCGCCAACGCCGGCGGGCGGCGGGCAAAGGTCTGCAGCGCGCCGGTGAGGCGGGCGATCGGCTGCTGCCGCTGCGCCAGCCGCGCCGCCTGCACCCGCTGGAGCCGGGCGATGATGGCGATGCGGGCCTGCGCCGCTTGGATATCCGCCTCCGATTCCTGAATGCGGGCGGCAAGGGCGGCGGCGTGGCGGCGGGCGCGCTCGGCCTCCTGCGTCGCCTGTTTCGCCTGCGCGTCGAGTTGGGCGGACCGGGCGCGGGCGGCATCGGCCTGCAGCCGCGCCGTCTTCAGCGCCGCGCGTTCCTCCGCCAGGCTGGTCGGCCCCATGCCCGGCAGCACGACGGCATTATCGATCGTGCTCCTGATCGTCGCGGTGGTCGCCAATGCCGTAGCGATCGCCGCGCACAGCAGCACCGGCGTTGCCGCCAGCAGCGCGCCACGCCGCGCCCAATTCGCTCCCCCCATCATCGGGATCATCCTTCACGATGATAGGGGTGGTTGGCAAGGATGCTGGTGGCGCGCCACAGCTGTTCGGCCAGCATCGCGCGGGCCATCATATGCGGCCAGGTCATCGTGCCGAAGGCCATCAGCAGGTCGGCGCCAGCGCGCTCCTCGTCGCCGAAGCCGTCCGCCGCGCCGATCAGGAAGCGGCATTCGCGCACGCCCCGGTCGCGCCAGCCCTCGATCCGGCGGGCGAAATCCATGGAGGAAAGCTGCTGGCCCTTTTCGTCCAGCATCACGGTGACGGCACCGGCGGGCGCAGCGGGCGCGCGGCCGCCCCGGTCGGGCAGTTCCGTCACCTTGTGCGGCATGGCCAGGCGCTTCAGATAACGGTCGACCAGCTCCGCTTCGGGAGACCGGCCGATCTTGCCGCGCGCAATGATGTGCAGAAGCATCGAGCAGCCCCATCGCCGGGGCCGATCCCCGTCGCTCCCGGCACGGCAAGCGCCGCGCCGCATCTGGCCGCGCCATCGGGCCGCCCGAAACGGGCAGCGCCCTCAGGCGCGGCGAATCACTGTACCGTCAGGCCGTGCCCGCGACAGGCGCGTCGACGAACCCCCACATCCGTTCCAGATTGTAGAAGCTGCGCACTTCCGGCCGGAACAGATGGACGATCACGTCGCCGGCGTCGATCAGCACCCAGTCGGCGACCGGCAAGCCTTCGACACGGGCGATGCGCCCGGTCTGCTGCTTGATCCGTTCGGCGAGTTTCTGCGCCATGGAGGCGACCTGTCGGGACGAACGCCCCGATGCGATCACCATATGGTCGGCGATGCTGCTCTTGCCTTCGAGCGGGATGGAGACGGTTTCCTGCGCCTGGTCGTCGTCAAGCGACTGCATGACAAGGGCGTGCAGGGCTGCCACGGATTCGGCGCCAGGGGTCCTGGGTGCCGTATCGTTGGCGGGTTGCGGGTTGGTCAATCGGGCTCCTTTGAGGTGATGAGGTGACGCGTCAACGGATCGCGCACGCACGCTTTTTCATATTCGCGATGCCAGAGGGGTTCCGCCTGCCGAAGCAGGGTTGCCGATCGTGGATCAGGGCGGAAGCGCAAAAGCACGAGCGCCGGCGGTCTCCAGTCCGTCCATTGTCTGCACTGGCGCGCGGGCCGGACGTAGTGCCGCAGCCATCCCATGGCCGGTGAACCCTGGGCCACGCTATCATAGCCCGGACGGGCGACGACGGCAATGGGCATCGTGCGGGCGATGCCGCGCCAATTCTGCCAGCGGTCGAACTGCGCCAGATTATCCGCCCCCATGATCCACATGAAGCGGTGATTGGGGTAGCGGCGGCCGATCGCCTGCAAGGTCTCGAACGTGTAGCGCGTGCGCAGTTCCGCCTCGATCGCCGTCGCGCGGATCGGCGCACGGCGGGCCATCGCCTGCGCGCTCGCCAGCCGCGCGGGCAACGGCGCCATGCCCTTGGCGGGCTTCAACGGATTGCCCGGCGACACCAGCCACCAGACCTCGTCCAGCCCCAGCGCATCGCGCATGAACAGGGAAATGCGGCGATGCCCGCCATGGGCCGGGTTGAACGAGCCGCCGAGCAGACCGATGCGCTTCATTTACCGGGTCTTGGCAGTATCCGTGCCATGGAGCAATCCACGACATCGAGAAAGCGAGGGCGCGGCATGCCAGGGACGATGGCAAGAACGATGACAGCGACGATGATGGGGACGAACGGCGAAAGGCGCAGCTTTCACACGCTGGACGCGCTGCGCGGCATCGCCGCCATTGCCGTCATCGGGCTCCACGCGCATGACCAGACGCTGGCGCGGTTGCTGCCGCGATCCTATCTGGCGGTGGACCTGTTCTTCATGTTGAGCGGCTTTGTGCTGGCGCTCGCCTATGGCGCGCGGCTGGCCGATGGCCTGTCCGCAGGGCGTTTCATGCTGATGCGGGCCATCCGCCTCTACCCGCTCTACATGGCGTCCATCCTGTTCGGCATCACCGCGCTTCTCACCCATCTGCTGGTGCCCGATCCGCATTATTCGCCCATGCGCATCCTGGCGACGGCGGGGGCGGCATTGCTGCTGGTGCCCGTGCCGCCCGCCGTTTCCGTCGGGCCGGGGACGCTGTTCCCGATCAATCATCCAAGCTGGTCGCTGTTCTTCGAGCTTGCGGCCAATCTCCTGTTCGCCCTGCTCGCGCGCCGGCTCGGCAATCGCGTGCTGGCCATGCTCATCCTTGCCGGCGTGGCAGCGAATATCGCGGCGGTGATCGCCTTTGGCAGCCTTGAGGCGGGTTATAACTGGGGTTCGATCTGGGCCGGCGCCGGGCGAACGCTGTTCGGCTTTTTCGGGGGCGTCGCGCTGGCACGGATATGGCAGACGACGGATCGCCGCATTGTCCTGCCCCCGCTGCTGATTCTGGCGGCGCCGGTCGCGATGTTCGCGATCCCCACCAAAGGCCCGCTGGATGGCGTCATCGACCTTGCGCTCACCATCGTCGCCTTCCCGCTGCTGCTCCTTGTCGCCGCGGCTTCGGCACCGGACAAACGCTGGAGCGCGGCCTTCGACGAACTCGGCACGGCTTCCTACGGCATCTATATCCTGCAGATGCCGGCGATCTTCCTTGTCGCATGGATGGCGGAGCATCTGTTCGGGATCGACGATCATCGCCTGGGCGTCGCCGGCACCATCGCCGTGATCCTGCTGGCATGGGGCGCCGCGCGCACCCTGCATCGCCATTACGACCTGCCGATGCGCGCACGCCTGCGGGCCCGATTGCTGGCGGGCGAGAGCCACCGGCAACCGTCCCACAGGAACGACGGCCCAAGCGCCGCGCGCTTCCAGAGCGATTTCGCGCCGGATGGACTCATCCGGCAACTTGAACATCATGGAAAACAAAGAAATGCCGGACTCATCCCGGTTCAATCGGAACCGGGATGAGTCCAAAGCGGCATCCACCGCGATAGCCAGATCATCGGACCGGCCTTGCCGAACGGCGTTTCCATCCGGTTGGAGCTTATAGCGCGCGCGGTTCCGAAACGATCCCCACGCGATATCCGCCCTGCCGTTCGATCATCCAGCCGGGATATTCCGACGGCAGCGCGCTCAGGCCATCCAGCACCGCCAGATCCTCGGCAGACAGGTCCACGCTGGTCGCCGCGATATTGTCGGCCAGCTGATCGGGCCGTTTCGCGCCGATGATGACGCTGGTGACATGGCGCTGGTGCAGCAGCCATGCGAGCGCGATCTGGGCCACGGACACGCCGCGCGCCTCCGCCATCGGCCGCATCGCGTCGATCAGGTCGAAGGCGCGATCACGGTCGACGGGCGGGGAATCGAAACTGGCGCGACGGCCCTCGCCTTCGCCTTCACGCGTATATTTGCCCGACAAAAGCCCACCGGCCAGCGGGCTCCAGACCATCAGGCCCAGGCCCTCGGAGCGCATCATCGGCACCAGTTCGCGCTCCAGATCGCGCCCGGCAACGGTGTAATAGGCCTGCAGGCTTTCAAAACGCGCCAGCCCCTTCGCGGCGGAAATGCCCAGCGCCTTGGTGATCTGCCACGCGGCCCAGTTGGATACGCCGATATAGCGGACATGCCCCTGCCGCACGAGATCGTCGAGCGCGCCCAGCGTTTCCTCGATCGGGGTCAGCGGGTCCCAGCCATGGATCTGGTAGAGATCGACATGGTCGGTGCCCAGCCGCGTCAGGCTGGCCTTGATCTGGTCCATGATGTGATAGCGCGACGTGCCCTTGGCATTGGGCCCTTCGCCCATCGTGCCCATCACCTTGGTCGCGATCACCAGGTCGTTGCGCGACACGCCCAGCGCCTTGATCGCCTGGCCAAGGATCGCCTCCGACGCGCCGAAGCCATAGACATTGGCGGTGTCGACAAAGTTGATGCCGGCGTCCAGCGCATCCTTGAGCAGCCCCTTGGCGGCATCGACATCCAGCTGACCGATCTTGCCCCACATCGTCCCCTCGGTGCCGCCGAAGGTCATGGTGCCAAGACAAAGTTCCGAAACGACCAAGCCGGTGCGGCCAAGCAGGTTGTAGCGCATGAAATGCTCCGATGCTGAGGGACGGCCGGGGGCGGCCATGCGGGAGATGGGAACGCAAGGACGCCCGCGCCAGCCCCCGGGGGAGACAAATTTCGCTTCACAGGTTAAGGGCTTAGGCCATGTCCTCACCCATTCCCCGCCTCGCCCTGTCCTGGGCGACCGTCGCCCTGTTCCTGCTGTTTGGCAAATCCATGCTGGCGGGCGCCGCGTCTCCCGCCATGGGCGCGGCGCTGTTCGCCTGGCTGCTGGGGGTCATCCTGTGGAGCGCCTTCGGCGTGGTGCATGAGGCGGAGGAACTGGCCGAGCGGCTGGGCGAGCCCTATGGCACGCTGGTCCTCACCCTTGCCATCGTCATCATCGAGGTCGCGCTGATCGCCGCGGTGATGCTGGGCGGGTCCGCCGTGCCGACGCTGGGCCGCGACACGATGTTCGCGGTGCTGATGATCGTGCTGAACGGCGTGGTCGGGCTGGGCCTGCTGATCGGCGGGGTGCGGCACCATCAGCAGCGCTTCAACCTGCAGGGGGCGAGCGCCTATCTGGCCGTCATCATCCCGCTGACCGTGATCGCGCTGGTGCTGCCCAATTTCACCACGTCGACCCGGGGCGGCACATTGTCACCCTTTCAGGCCGGCGCCTTCTCGCTGTTCACGGTGGCGCTCTACGGGCTGTTCCTGTGGTTGCAGACCGGGCGGCACAGCGGCTTCTTCCAGGCGGTGGACCATGGCGCGCGCGATGGCGCCGTCGTCGTGGAGGCCGATGCCAGCCCCCTGCCCCATGCCGATGCGGCAAGCGGCACCACAGGCCGGCATTTCATGCTGCTGCTCGCCAATATCCTGCCCATCGTGATCCTGTCGAAAAGCCTGGCCAGGCTGCTGGACCTCGGCATCGCCGCGCTCGGCGCGCCGAGCGCGATGGGCGGCATCGTGATCGCCATGATCGTCTTCACGCCGGAGGGAATCTCCGCCCTGCGCGCGGTTGCCGCGAACCAGCTGACCCGGGCGATCAACCTGTGCCTTGGCGCGGCGACCTCCACGCTGGGGCTTACCGTTCCCGCCGTGCTGCTGATCGGCCTGCTGGCGGGGCAGCCCGTGGTGCTGGGCCTGTCTTCCGCCAATATGGTGCTGCTGTCGGTGACGCTGATCCTCAACACCCTCACCTTTTCCGGCGCGCGCACGACGATGCTGGAAGGCGCGGTCCACCTGTCGCTGTTCTTCGTCTTCCTGGTGCTGGTGTTCAGCCCTTGATGATCAAGGCCGATATGGATTCAGTTCCGACCGAGCCGGAGTCACAGACGGCCACAGGCAAATGGCGATGGCCAGGAACCGGCGCGCAACATATGTCCAGTCCGTGAGCATCAAAGCGCAGATAGGCGCGCCTTGCAGCCCGGCATCAGCCGAATAACGGCAATTGTCAGGGCCTGATCTGGCCCTTGCCGCGCACCAGCCACTTATAGGTGGTGAGCCCTTCCAGCGCCACCGGCCCGCGGGCATGCAGCCGCCCGGTCGAAATGCCGATCTCCGCGCCCAGGCCGAATTCGCCGCCATCGGCGAACTGGGTGGAGGCGTTCCACATCACGATGGCACTGTCGACCGCGTTCAGGAACTGCTCGGCAGCGGCGGCATCCTCGGTGATGATCGCATCGGTATGGTGGCTGCCATGGGCGGCGATATGGGCCAGCGCATCGTCGATGCCGTCCACGAAGCGCGCGGACACGATGGCGTCGAGATATTCGGTATCCCAATCCTCTTCGGTCGCCGGCGTCACGCGGCTGTCGAGCGCCGCGACATCGGCATCGCCGCGCACCGCGCATTTCGCGTCGAGCAGCGCCCTGATGACGCTATCCGCCCTGGGAAAGCCGCGATCGATCAGCACCGTCTCGGTCGCGCCGCAAATGCCGGTGCGGCGCATCTTGGCGTTCACCACCAGCGACTTCGCCATGGCGGGGTCGGCAGCGGCGTGGATATAGCTGTGGTTGATGCCGTCCAGATGGGCGAGCACGGGCACCCGCGCCTCTTCCTGCACGCGCGCGACCAGGCTCTTGCCCCCGCGCGGCACGATGAGGTCGATGAGGCCCGCCGCCTTGAGCAGCGCGCCCACCGCCGCACGATCCGTCGTCGGCACGAGCTGGACGACGTCGGCGGGCAGCCCGGCCGCGACGATGCCCTCGACCATCGCGGACTGGATGGCACGATTGCTTTCCTTCGCCTCGCTGCCACCGCGCAGGATGACGGCATTGCCCGCGCGCAGGCACAGCGCCGCCGCATCCGCCGTCACATTGGGGCGGCTTTCATAGATGATGCCGATCACGCCCAGCGGCACGCGCACGCGGCTCAGCTGCAGGCCGTTGGGCCGCTCCACCGCCTCGATCACGCGGCCCAGCGGATTGTCGAGCCCCGCCACCTGATCCACGCCGGCCGCCGTCGCGGCGATCCGGTCGCCATCCAGCCGCAGCCGGTCCAGCATGGCGGGCGACAGGCCGTTGGCGGCGGCATTTTCCATGTCGCGCGCATTGGCGGCGGCGATGTCCGTCGCATGATCGCGCAGCGCCTGCGCGGCGTTGCGCAATGCCTGCGCCTTCTGCGCATCGCTCGCCTGCGCCAGAATGGCAGCCGCCGCCCGCGCCCGTGCGCCCATGGCGGCAATCAGCATCTCGGGGGTCTGGGTCATGTCATTCATTGCGGCACCTTGTTCCTTGCAGCGGCCCCTAGCATGAAATGCCATGCCGCGAAACGGGCCGATCAAACGCATGGTCATGGCCGATGCGGGGACGGCCTTGCAGCCATTGATTGCGCCGCTGGATATGTACAAGCCGCCGCGCAGCGCCTACGGGCCTTCTTCGCGTGCCATGACCGTGCCGCGGCCGGGCTTCCCGCTCGGCTCGTCGGTGATCGTGATGGCGTATTCATGCCCATCCTCCCCGCGCCGGGCGCGCTGCACCTTGGGGGATAGGCCTCGGGAAGGAAGAGGCATCATGGCCGACGAAGATTATGTCTATGACGAAGAGAGCGGCGAGTGGATCAGCGCTGCCGACGCAGCGGCAAAGCAGGATGTCTCCGCGCAGGGCGACGCCGTGGAAGTGCGCGACGCGGTCGGCAACCTGCTGGCCGATGGCGACCAGGTGACGCTCATCAAGGATCTGACGGTCAAGGGTGCCGGCCAGACCTTGCGGCGCGGCACGCTCATCAAGTCGATCCGGCTGACCGGCGATCCGCAGGAAATCGATTGCCGTTATGATGGTATCAAGGGCCTGGTGCTGCGTGCGGAGTTCGTGAAAAAGCGCTGAGCGCGGCGGCGTTCCGCCAGCCATTGCCGATTTTGCCCCATTATGGATCGAACGGCGATGGTGCGTTGCACAATGCATGGCCAGCGGGCATAGCTTGACGCCGCATTCGGAGCGTCCAGGCCGGGCGCGATGTATCAGGGAGCAATCATGCGCAAAGGGATTATTCTGGCTGGTGGATCGGGCACGCGGCTTTACCCGTTGACCAGGGCTGTCTCGAAACAGCTGATGCCTGTCTATGACAAGCCGATGATCTATTACCCGCTCTCCACGCTAATGCTGGCGGGCATCCGCGAAGTCCTCATCATTACGACGCCGCATGACCAGGCCGCGTTCAAGGCGCTGCTGGGCGACGGCAGCGACCTGGGCATCGAGATCCAATATGCGGTGCAGCCCGATCCGGGCGGGCTGGCGCAGGCCTATCATATCGGCGCGGATTTCGTGGGCGACAATCCCTCCGCGCTCGTGCTGGGCGACAATATCTTCTACGGCCACGGCCTGTCCGAGCTGCTCGCCGCCGCGAACCAGCGGGACGCCGGCGCCACCGTCTTCGGCTATTATGTCAACGACGCGCGCGCCTATGGCGTCGTCTCCTTCGATGCGGACGGCAAGGCGGAGACGATCGAGGAAAAGCCGGACGTGCCCAAGTCCAACTATGCCGTCACCGGCCTCTATTTCTACGATGGCGAAGCGGTGCGGCTTGCCCGCGACCTCGCCCCCTCGCCGCGCGGCGAGCTGGAGATCACCGACCTCAACCGCCTCTATCTGGAAGCGGGCACGCTGTCGGTGGAGATCATGGGGCGCGGCTATGCCTGGCTCGATACCGGCACCCACGCCTCGCTGCTCGACGCGGGCCTGTATGTGCGCGTGACCGAGGAACGGCAGGGCCTCAAGATCTGCTGCCCGGAAGAAATCGCCTGGCGGCAGGGTTTCATCGACGCAGCCCATCTGGAAAAGATCGCCGCGCCGCTGCGCAAGAGCGGCTATGGCGATTATCTGATGGGCCTGCTGGAAGGCCGCGCCGCCTTCGGTTGAGGCGCGACTGACGGGCTACCCCGTCCGCCCATATCCGGGTTCAAACGATCGACAGGGCGCCCGAACCATCGGGCGCCCTGTTGGCGTTCAGTGCGCTGCGCCCCAGCTTGGTCCGGTGCCGATTTCCACGCCCAACGGCACGCTCAACTTCACCAACGGTTCGGCCGCGCCCGCCATCACCCGGCGGATGACTTCGCTGGCCGCCGCCACGTCGCCCTCGGGCAGTTCGAACACCAGTTCGTCATGCACCTGCAGCAGCATCCGGACATCGGGCAGGCCAGCTTCGACTAGCGCCGGGCCCATGCGCGCCATCGCCCGCTTGATGATGTCGGCGCTGGTGCCCTGGATCGGGGCGTTGATCGCCGCGCGCTCGGCGCCCTGGCGTTCATGCTGCACCGACGCCTTGATGCGCGGGAACCATGTCTTCCGCCCGAAGAGGGTTTCGGTGTGGCCGCACGCGCGCGCCTTCTCCAGCGTCTCGCTGATGTAGATGCTGATGCCGGGGAAGCGCTCATAATATTTGGCGATCATGTCCTGCGCCTCGTCCGCGCTGATCTCCAGCCGCCCGGCCAGCCCCCAGCGGCTGATGCCGTAGAGGATGGCGAAGTTGATCGTCTTCGCCCGCCCGCGCGTGTCGCGATTGACCTCCCCGAACAATTCCATCGCCGTGCGCGCGTGGATGTCCTCGCCATTGGCGAAGGCCTGCTTCAGCGCCGGGACATCGGCCATGTGGGCAGCAAGCCGCAGTTCGATCTGGCTGTAGTCGGCGGCAAGGATGACATTGCCGGGCTCGGCGACGAAGGCATGGCGGATCTGCCGGCCGATCTCGGTGCGGATCGGGATGTTCTGCAGATTGGGGTCGGTGGAAGAGAGGCGCCCGGTCTGCGCGCCCGACAGGCTGTAGCTGGTGTGGACGCGGCCGCTATCCTTGTTGATCTGCTGCTGCAGCGCATCGGTATAGGTGGACTTGAGCTTCGCCAGCTGCCGCCAGTCGAGCACCTTGCCGGCAATCCCCACCCCCTGCGCCTTCAACTGTTCCAGCACGGTGACGTCGGTGGAATAGGCGCCGGACTTGCCCTTCTTGCCGCCCTTCAGGCCCATTTTGTCGAACAGGATGGCGCCCAGCTGCTGGGTGGAACCGATGGCGAAGGGCTGCCCCGCCAGCGCGTGGATTTCGCCCTCCAGCGCCGCGATGCCGGCGGTGAATTCGGCGGAGAGGCGGGCAAGATGCTCGCGGTCCACCTTGACCCCGGCATGTTCCATGCCCGCGATCACGGAGACCAGCGGCCGGTCGACCAGCTCATAGACCCGCGTCGCCCCCTCTTCCGCCAGGCGCGGCTTGAACAGCTTCCACAGGCGCAGGGTCACGTCCGCATCCTCGGCGGCATATTCGGTGGCCTTGTCCAGCGGCACCTCGGCAAAGCTGAGCTGGCTCTTGCCGGTCCCGACCACATCCTTGAACGCGATGCAGATGTGATTGAGATGGACCTTCGCCGCCTCGTCCATGCCGTGGCCGGCAAGGCTCTGCCCCGCGAACAGGTCGAAGCTCATGACGATGGTGTCGTCGAACGGCGCGACGACGATGCCGTGGCGCTTGAGCACCGTCAGATCATATTTGATGTTCTGCCCGATCTTGAGGACGCTGTCGTCCTCCAGCAGCGGCTTGAGCTTCGCCAGCACCAGGTCGAGCGGCAGCTGCGGCGGCTTTTCGGCGAACATGTCGCGTCCGCCATGGCCGACCGGGATGTAGCAGGCCGCGCCCGGCGCGGTCGCAAGGCTGACGCCCACCAGCGCGCAGGAGACGCAATCGAGCATGTCCGTCTCGGTATCGACCGCAACGATCCCTTCCGCATAGGCAGCGGCGATCCAGCGATCCAGCGCCGCTTCGTCCACCACCGTCTCATAGGTCGAGCGGTCGATGGGCGGCATCTCCTCCACCCGCCTCTCCGGCGGTGCATCGGGCGTCGCGGCCGAGGCGGCGGCCACCGCGACCGCGGCGGCAGGGGCGCCCAGACGGTTCAGCAATGTCTTGAAGCCATGATGTTCAAGAAACGCCTGCAACGGCGCCTTGGGGATGCCCTTGAGCGTCAGCTCGTCCAGCGGCTCGGGCAGGTCCATCGCATCGTGCAACGCGACGAGCCGGCGGGACAGGCGAGCCATCTCCTGATGTTCCAGCAGGTTTTCCTGCATCTTCGATTTCTTCATCGTCGGCGCGGCGGCCAGCACCGATTCCAGATCGCCATATTCGGTGATGAGCTTCGACGCGGTCTTGGGGCCGATGCCCGGCACGCCCGGCACATTGTCCACGCTGTCGCCCATCAGCGCCAGCACGTCGCCCAGCTGCTCCGGCTTCACGCCGAACTTGCCCATCACATAATCGGCGCCGCGCCGCTCATTCTTCATCGTGTCGTACATGTCGACGCCGGGCTGGATGAGCTGCATCAGGTCCTTGTCGGAACTGACGATGGTGACATGCCAGCCCGCCGCCACCGCCGCCTTCGTATAGGTCGCGATGATATCGTCCGCCTCGAACCCCGCTTCCTCGATACAGGGTAAGGAGAAGGCGCGGGTCGCATCGCGGATCATCGGGAATTGCGGCACCAAGCCTTCGGGCGCGGGCGGGCGGTTCGCCTTGTACTTGTCGTACATGTCGTTGCGGAAGGTGTGGCTGCCCTTGTCCAGCACCACGGCCAGGTGCGTCGGCCCCTCCGCCTTGCCCAGCTCTTCGGCCAGCTTCCAGAGCATGGTCGTATAGCCATAGACCGCGCCGACGGGCTGGCCATGCATGTTCGTGAGCGGCGGAAGCTGGTGATAGGCGCGGAAGATATAGCCGCTGCCATCGACAAGATAGAGATGATTCTGGGTCATGGCGAAGGGGGATAGCGTGCAGGCGGCCTACCGATAAGCCCTAATGCCATGCCGAGCCCGAATGAGCGATAATAACGAGGATGGGTGGGAAGCGGAACGGCAGGTTTCAACACCTCAATATGCGAAAGCGGACTATCCGGCGTAAGCAAAATAAACCTTTCCTCGCGCAGGATCGACAATAGTTACACTTCCGCCACGCCCATATGAATAGAACGATCCCGCCTCCCGAATTGCGCGATTGGCCTCATCATCTCGCCCCGTCTCAACTGGGATGGAAAATCCATACGTATCGAGGTATTCCCGGATAGTGACCGGGTGGCGATGTCGTTCTGCTTCGCTGTCATAATGGTGCCAGCGGTTTCGTGACCCGGTCTCGTCAACCGGCGTGGCATGCCAACTCGTTCTTCCGCCCGGTAACGCCTCACCCAGACGCGATCCCTTACTGCGCGCCCACTGAGCAGTGCCCTCAGTAAGACGATAGACAACAAAGCCCGTTTCGTTGTCTCCCGGCATGCCAATCCCACCGAACGAGTCTTCTAGGCGATATTCGATCCACGCGACATGCAAAGGGCTTGGAACCCTCGCTAGAACAAAGTGGAGTTCGTAGGCTTTGGACATCAGATAAGGCGACGCTATGACCGCTATACCGGCCAAAACTATCGCTATCCGCTTCGCGCGGTCTTCGTGTTGCGTGGCACGGAACTTCCTACGGAGCAGAACCAAAAGTGCGCCAATTAAAATAAGTGGCGTCAACAGGATCAAAATAATCCCGAGAAAAATGGCGAAACCGGTCATAGATCGACTGTAGCTTTATACTCTTACCGAATTATTCCATTGAAAAATGATGTTTTAATCGATGCTCAATATGTCACCGAACATAATCAGCCTACAGGACGTTCAATCTGGGGTGGCAGCTATGAACGGCCGCTTCTGAGTTCGTCCGAAAAGGCCTCGTATGTCAGAAAATGGTCGTCACCAGACATCGCCCTTACAGGCTCACACCCCGATCAGCTTCTGTCGTGGTTTGCCGCGACGGCGCGCGCCACCGCCTGCATCAGCTGCCAGCGCTCGGGGATCGACACCGTCGTGCTGCCGATCATCACCGCCACCGCATAGCTGGTGCCGTCCGGCGCGGTCATGATGCCGATGTCGTTGAAGCCGGTGGAGCGCGGCGGCAGGTCCTGCCCGGTGCCGGTCTTGTGGACATAATGCCAGCCCGGCGGCACCCCGCCCTTCACCCGCTGCGGCCCGGTCTTCGCCTGCCCCATGGTGGTGAGCAGCAACTGGGTGGAACCGGGCGAGAGCATCTGCCCCTGCTTCAGCTTGGCCAGCGCGGTGACGATGCTGGCCGGCGCCGCGCCATCGGGCGGGCTGGCGAGATAATTGTCCAGCGCCCGGTTGCGCGCCGACATCGGCAGCTTCGCGCGGGCGGCGTAGAAATTGCGGCCGATCGCATAATCCTGCCGCCATTCGAGGCCGGCGGTGGTCGATTGCAGCAGCCGCTCGCCGGGGCCGAAGCGGATATTGCTGATGAAGCGCCGCGCCAGGAAGCCGCGCACGACCTCCGGCCCGCCGACCGCGCGCAGCAAGGCATCGTTGGCGGTATTGTCGCTCTGCGTCATCGCGCGGTTGAGCAGGTCGCCATAGTTGGTGGTCCAGCCCGCATTGCCGACGAGCGCGGCGCTCGGCTGGTGGAACAGCGTCAGGTCGCGCGGGGTGATCGTCGTCGTGCTGGCCAGCGTCAGCTTGCCGCGATCGACCGTGTCGAGGAAGGTCATCGCCACCCACAGCTTCGACACGCTCTGCTGCGGGAACAGGTCATTGCCGTTATGCGCGACGACCCAGTCCGCGCCGACGCGCTTCACCGCGATGCCGACATGGCCGTTGAAGTTGCGCCCCAGCGAGGAGATGATGCTGACCAGCGCGGGCGAAGGCCGGGACCGGGGATCATAATCGGGAATGGCGACCGGCGGATTGGCCACCGGGCGCGCCGGGCCGACGGCGGTCGTCGCCTTTGGCGCGATGGCGACGGGGCGCGGCGTCGTGCTCGCGTCCCCCACGCAGGCGGCCAGCCCGCACATCAGCGCGATGGCCGCCATGCGAATGCGCCGCGCGCGCCCTCTGGTGGGGTCTGTGCGGACCAGCCGCACCGTCACCGATGATTGTTCTTTTGCCCGCATATCCTGTTCTGCAATGGTCGCTTTTTGCTTCCTTCACCCGCAAGTTTTTTGCGACGAGACGAGTCTCACGCCCGATATAAGGATGGCATGATCCCCTTACCAATTCGCTCTATCCTTATACGCTCATTCCCGGTTCACGCCCAGCCATGCAGAACGCCCCCGATGTCGATGCCCAGAGACCTTTCGCAGCTTGACCGGCGCACGCTGATCGCGGGGGCCGCCGCGGCCCTTGGCGGCTTGCTGCCCCTGCCCGCGCTCGCCGCCCCCTTTGCCTCGCGCCGCATCGCCGTGACGGTGCGCGGGCAGGGGCCGGACGTGATCCTGATCCCCGGCCTTGCCAGCGGCCCCGGCATCTGGAACGGCGCCGTCGCCGCCAGTCCGGGCTATCGCTATCATCTGGTCCAGGTACGCGGATTTGCCGGGCTGCCCGCCGACCTCAACCGCAGCGGCCCGCTGATCGGCCCGCTCACCGCAGAGATCGCGCGCTACATCGCCACCGGCGGCGTGCGCCGCCCGGCGATCGTCGGCCATTCCATGGGCGGCACGCTGGCGATGATGCTGGGGCTGCAGGGCGTGGCGGGCCGGATCATGGTGGTCGACATGCTGCCGGACGGCGCCGGCATGGTCGGGGGCACGGCCGGCGGCGTGGGCTATCTTGCCGGGCAGCTCTCGCAATGGTTCACCGGCACGAAGGCCGGACGGCAGATGTTGGCGGACATGCTCGCCAGCACCCCCGGCGCGCAGGGCAGCGACCCCGATGTCATCGCCAACGCGCTGGGCGAGCTGGCGCAGACGGATCTGGGGCCGCGCCTCCCCTCCCTCCGCATTCCGCTGCAGGTGGTCTATGCCCAGCCCGCCGATGCCGAATTGCGCAAGACGGCGACCCAGCGGTTCCAGGCAGCCTATGCGCATCTGAGGATGGCGCAGCTGCTGCCGATCGGGCCGAGCGGCCATGTGATCATGGAGGACCAGCCGGCGCGCTTCGCCGCCGCGCTCAGGAATTTTCTCAGGAGCGGATAAAAAATCGCGCTTTTGACCTGGGTCAATGGCCGGGCCGGCGCCTCCGGCTAGGCAGATGGGGCTGGTTGATCCCCGATCATCCACTCCTCCAACTTTACGGCGCGCCGCTTACCCGGCGCGCCTTTTTTTGCCGGCTCTCCTTTCAGGGCACCAGCACGGTGTCGATCGCCTCGGGCAGCATCTCTGGATAGTCGAGCGTATAGTGCAGCCCGCGGCTTTCCTTGCGGTGCAGCGCCGATCGCACGATCAGCCGCGCCACTTCCAGCAGGTTGCGCAGCTCGATCAGGTCGGGCGTCACGCGGAAATTGCCATAATATTCGTCCACCTCCTGCGCGAGCAGGTTGACGCGATGCTGCGCCCGTTCCAGCCGCTTGGTGGTGCGGACGATGCCCACATAATCCCACATGAAACGGCGGATTTCCTTCCAGTTATGCTGGACGATCACTTCCTCGTCGGAATCGGTGACGCGGCTTTCGTCCCATGGCCGGATGGCCGGCGGCGCGGGCATCTCGCCCCAGTGCGCGCGGATATGCTGGGCGGACGCCTCGCCGAAGACGAAGCATTCCAGCAGCGAGTTGGAGGCCAGGCGATTGGCGCCGTGCAGGCCGCTTTCCGTCACTTCGCCCGCCGCATAGAGGCCGGGCAGGTCGGTGCGGCCATCCAGGTCGATGACGACCCCGCCGCAGGTATAATGCTGCGCCGGCACCACCGGGACCGGCTCCTTGGTGATGTCGATGTCCAGATCGAGCAGCCGCGCATAGATGGTCGGGAAATGCTCCTTGATGAATTCCGGCGGCTTGTGGCTGATGTCGAGATGGACATAATCGAGGCCGAGCCGCTTGATCTCATGGTCGATGGCGCGCGCCACCACGTCGCGCGGGGCCAGTTCGCCGCGTGGGTCGAAACGGTCCATGAAGCGCTTGCCGCCGCCCGGCACCCCCGGCGGCAGCTTGAGCAGGCCGCCCTCGCCGCGCATCGCCTCGGTAATCAGGAAATTCTTGACCTCCAGATTGTAGAGGCAGGTCGGGTGGAACTGGTTCATCTCCATGTTGGAGACGCGGCAGCCCGCGCGCCAGGCCATGGCGATACCGTCACCGGTCGCCCCGCGCGGCGCGGTGGAGAAAAGATAGGTGCGCCCCGCCCCGCCCGTCGCCAGCACCGTCGCCCGGCCGACAAAGGCGTCGACATGCTTGGTCTTGCGGTTGAGCGCATAGGCACCCCAGACATGGCCGTCGCCCGAATATTTCTCGCCATGGCGCGAGGTGATGAGGTCGATGACGACCATGTCGGTGAACAGCGTGATATTGGGGTTGGCTTCCGCCGCCTTCACCAGCGCGCGCTGCACGGCGGCGCCGGTCGCATCGTCCACATGCACGATCCGGCGATGGCTGTGCCCGCCCTCGCGCGTCAGGTGCCAGCGCTCGCCGAAGCTCTCGCCGACATTGAACGGCACGCCCAGGCCCGCCAACCGCTCGATCGCGGCGGGCGCATTGCCGACGACGAACTCCACCGTCTCGCGATTGTTGAGGCCGGCGCCCGCGATCATCGTGTCTTCGACATGGCTTTCGAAACTGTCGCCCGCGTCCAGCACCGCGGCGATCCCGCCCTGCGCCCAGTTGGTGGAGCCGCCGTCCAGCGGCCCCTTGGCCAGCACGGCCACCTTCTTGTCCTGCGCCAGCGTGATCGCGGCGGAAAGCCCCGCTGCGCCGGAGCCGATGATGACGACGTCGAATTGGTGAAGGCCCATGGGATTCCGCTTCTTCCACCCCCCGGCAAAGGGAGGGAGGCATTATGGAGTGATCAGGCGACGGCGCGCGTCAGGTTGAGGAACACGTCTTCCAGATCCGGCTCGCGGGTGACGACATCGACGATGGACAGGCCGCGCGCCTGCACCGCGCTCAGCACTTCGCCGGCATTCGCCTTGTCCTTCATATAGGTGATGGTGAGCACGCGGCCGGCGGTCAGCTCCACCTTCTCGAACTTGGGATGCATCGGCGGTTCGTCCAGATCGGTATCGACCGTGACCTGCACGACCTTTTCCTGCGCCATGCCCACCAGTTCGCGAGTCGGCTTGTCCGCGATCACCTGGCCATGGTTGATGATGGCGATGCGGTCGCACAGCTCCTCGGCCTCTTCCAGATAATGCGTCGTCAGCACCACGGTCACGCCCTGGTCGTTCAGCTGCCGCACATAGGCCCATAGCTGCTGGCGCAGCTCCACGTCGACGCCGGCGGTCGGTTCGTCCAGCACCAGGATCGGCGGCGCATGCACCATCGCCTTGGCCACCAGCAGACGCCGCTTCATGCCGCCGGAGAGCGAGCGGGCATAGGCGTTCGCCTTGTCCTCCAGATGCACCGCGCGCAGCAGTTCGTCGGTCATCCGCAGATGTTTGGGCACGCCATAGAAACCGGCCTGGTTCTCCAGCGTCTCGCGCGGCGTGAAAAAGGGGTCGAAGACGATTTCCTGCGGCACGATGCCGATCGAATTCTTGGCGTTGCGCGGATTGACGTCGATATCGAAGCCCCAGATGCGCACGCTGCCCGACGTCTTGTTGACCATGCCGGACAGGATGTTGATCAGCGTCGACTTGCCCGCGCCATTGGGGCCGAGCAGGCCGAAAATCTGCCCGCGCGGCACGCTGAGCGTCACATTCGTCAGCGCCTGTTTGCCACCCTTGTAGAGCTTGCTCAGCCCTTCGATTGCGATGGCTGGCTGGCTGGGGTCGGTCTCTGTCATGGCGCCCTCATAGCGCGGCGGTTCTGCAGACGCAAAGACGACGACGGCATTTTGCAGAAGAAGGAAATGACCGGCGGCTACCCCGCCTTGCGCATCTGTTGCGTGCCCTGCTGCTGCCAGCGCGCGGGCGCCAGCGGATAGAGCCGTTCATTCTCCCGCATGATTCGCGCGGCGAGCGTTTCCATCATGGCCCTGGTTTCCTGACGGAACAGTCCCCATTCCCTGACGATGCGCTCATCGGTCCAGCGCGCCATATAATCGGTGAACCGCCCGGCCAGATCGCCCATTTCGCACTGGAAATCCAGCGCGACCCTGCGCGCCTCCGCGTCCGCCGCGCTGAGCATGTCGGGATAGAAATAGCCGTCCTCGACGGCGAGATGGGCAATCAGCGCCCGCGCCAGCTTCCAGCGCAGCGCGCCCACGGGGCGCGGCTTTTCCGAACCGTTCACCTGCTGCAGAAGCTCGACCGCTATGCCCGACAATGCGTCATGCTGCGCCCGCAATACCGAGATATCCATGCAGCCTGCTCCCGTCCTTCACCAGCGCGCCGACCTTGAACGGCTTTTCTTGCCGGACCGTTAAGAGCGTGTTCGAGAAAGCGCGGGGAGCGGGCTGGAACCGGCTTTCTCAAACACACTCCAAGACGATCAGCGCCATATTGCGGTGCAACCGGCACGATGATAGATGTCGTTGCGATGATGCAGCCTCCCGAAATCCTCCGAGTCCACGGCACCCGCGTTTCCTGCGACGGGTCGGGCGACATTCCCGCAGCCCTCGGCCATCCGCGCGTGTTCCTTGAGATCGACGAGCATGGCTATGTCGATTGTGGCTATTGCGACCGCCGCTTCGTGCTGGCCGGCGGCCCCGCCGACGGCGCCGACATGAGCGACAAGCCCGACATCGCATCGGGCGCCAGCCTGTAATTTTCGGCCTGTAATTTCCAGAAGGCCGCCTGTCATGGGCGACCATCCGTGAATTAGCTGTTGGTAGCAGGCGTGCCGCATCCTTATATGCAGGGCATGACCGATATCGCTTCCCAGTTCACCCCAAATGCCCATGGCGCCCGTGGCCTCCTCTATCGCCCCGGCCTGCTCGATCCCGATGGCGCACGCAGCCTCACCGCGCAGGCGCTCGCGCGCTGCGACGATGGCGAGCTTTACCTGCAATATCGCGCGTCGGAGAGCTTCGGTTTCGATGACGGGCGGCTGAAGACCGCCGATTATTCGACCGATGCGGGCTTCGGCCTGCGCGGCGTCTCCGGCGAGATGACCGGCTTTGCCCATGCCAACGACATCAGCGAGGCGGCGATTCGCCGGGCGGCCGAAACCCTGGCCCTGCTCGATCCGGCCAAGGCGCCCCCGGCCGCGCCGCCCGCGCGCACCAACCGCCATCTTTATACCGACGCCAATCCGATGGAGATCGTGCCCTTCGCCGAAAAGGTGACGCTGTGCGCCGCGATCGACGCCGCCGCCCGCGCCCGCGATCCGCGCGTCGCGCAGGTCTCCGTCAGCCTCTCGGGCAGCTGGTCGGTGATCGAGATCGTGCGCCCGGACGGCTTCACCGCCACCGACATCCGCCCGCTGGTGCGCCTCAACGTCTCCGTCATCATGGAGGAGAATGGCCGGCGCGAAAGCGGCACCTTCGGCATCGGCGGCCGCTATCTCTACGACGAGGTCATGGCGCCGCATGTGTGGAACCGCGCCATCGACGAGGCGCTGGCCCAGGCCCAGGTCAACCTGCGCTCCGTCGCCGCACCCGCTGGCGAGATGACCGTGCTGCTCGGCCCCGGCTGGCCCGGCGTGCTGGTGCATGAAGCCATCGGCCATGGCCTGGAGGGCGATTTCAACCGCAAGGGCACGTCGGCCTTCTCCGGCCGCATCGGCCAGCAGGTCGCCGCGCGCGGCGTGACCGTGGTGGACGACGGCGCCATCGCCAACCGCCGCGGATCGCTCAGCATAGACGATGAGGGCACGCCGACGCGCGAAACCGTGCTGATCGAGGACGGCATCCTTAAGGGCTATATGCAGGATCGCCTGAACGCCCGGCTGATGGGCGTCGAGCCCACCGGCAACGGCCGCCGCGAAAGCTATGCCCACGCCCCCATGCCGCGCATGACCAACACCTTCATCAAAGGCGGCAACGACGATCCCGCAGAGCTGCTCTCCCGCGTGAAGAAGGGCATCTACGCCAAGAGCTTCGGCGGCGGGCAGGTGGATATCGTGTCGGGCAAGTTCGTCTTCACCTGCACCGAAGCCTACAGGGTCGAGGATGGCAGGCTGGGCGAACCGATCAAGGGCGCGACCCTGATCGGCGACGGGCCCACCGCGCTCACGAAGGTTGTCGGCATCGGCAATGACTGGGCGTTGGACGAAGGCGTGGGCATGTGCGGCAAGGGCGGGCAGAGCGTGCCGGCCGGCGTCGGCCAGCCGACCCTGCTGATCGAAGGGCTGACGGTCGGCGGCACGGCGGCTGGCTGAGCGCGGCCGGCTGAGCAATGCTGAAACCGCCCAAGGGAACCTGAAACGGGGAGTCGCGTTTTTCCGACATGGTCGGCCCGGCAAAAGATCAGGATGAAGTGACAGCCCCCTGGGCTGGCGAAATTCTCGATTTCTGGTTCAAGGAACTGGGCGAAGAGCGCTGGTGGGCCAAGTCCGACCGTACGGACGCGATGTGCATGGACCGTTTCGGCGGCGTCTGGGACGAGTTGCGCCGCGCGCCGGCCGACACATTCCTGCAACGCGCGGACGAAGCGCTGGCCGCGGTGATCCTGTTCGACCAGATGCCGCGCAACATGTTCCGCCACCAGGCCAGGGCATTCGACACCGACCCGCTGGCGCGCGCCATCGCGCATGGCGCAGTGGCCAAGGGCTATGACGTGCAGATCGGCGGCGTGGGCCGCATGCTCTTGTACATGCCGTTGCAGCACAGCGAGCTGCTGGCGGATCAGGAACTGTCGCTGACCCTGTTCGAAGGCTTTGGCGATCCGCAGGCGCTGGATTTCGCCCGCAAGCATCACGACATCGTCAAGCGCTTCGGCCGCTTCCCCCATCGCGACGCCGCCCTCGGCCGCGCCACCGCCCCGGACGAGGTGGAAGCCGCCCGGATCGGCGCGCAATGGTAGGCACTGGCGCCCGCCACCGCGCATGCCGGATTATGCCTATTTTTTGAGCGATAGGCCGTCTCTGCACAAATTTTCGGCACCGAACCGGCCTCAGCCTCATAAAAATACCGCTTTAACCCTCGCTTAAGCTTTTGGCACGGGTCTTGCTATCCTTTCAGGTCGCACACCAGCAACAGGGGGCGACATGAAACTAGTCATGGCTATCATCAAGCCGTTCAAGCTTGACGATGTCCGCGAGGCACTGTCCTCGCTGGGGATCGCCGGCATGACGGTCAGCGAGGTGAAGGGCTTCGGACGCCAGAAGGGTCAGACCGAAATCTACCGCGGCGCTGAATATTCCACCAACATGGTTCCGAAGATCAAGATCGAGGTCGTTTGCGACGACGATCTGGCGCCCCGGGTCGTGGAAGCCGCGCAGCAGGCTGCCAACAGCGGCGCCATCGGCGACGGCAAGATCTTCGTTCTCGATGTCGGTCAGGCTGTACGCATCCGCACCGGCGAAACCGGCGAAACCGCGCTGTAAGAAGGGGGGAATGATGACGTTTTCCAAGAAACTCTGCGGCGTGATGGGGGCGGCGACACTTTCGCTCTTCACCGCTCTGCCCGCCTGGGCCGCAGCGCCCGCCGCCACTGTCGACAAGGGCGATACCGCCTGGATGATGACAGCCACCGTGTTGGTGCTCGCGATGATCCTGCCGGGCCTTGCCCTGTTCTATGGCGGCCTCGTCCGCACCAAGAACATGCTGTCAGTCATGACGCAGATCGGCGCCGTGGCATGCCTCGCCATGCTGATCTGGGTCATCTACGGCTATTCGATGGCGTTCGGCCCTGACTATACCAGCGGTCTCAGCAACATCATCTCCACCTTCGACAAGGCATTCCTGAAGGGCATCACGCCTGCATCGCAGGCCGCGACCTTCACAGCCGGTGTCGAAATCCCCGAATATGTGTTTGTCTGCTTCCAGATGACCTTTGCCGCGATCACCGTGGCGCTGGTGCTGGGTTCGGTGGTCGAACGCATCAAGTTCTCGGCCGTAATGGTGTTCGCCGCCGTCTGGCTCACCATCGTTTATTTCCCGATCGCGCACATGGTGTGGGCAGCCAGCGGCTATTTCTTCAAGCTTGGCGCGCTCGACTTCGCCGGCGGTACGGTGGTGCATATCAACGCGGGCGTTTCCGCGCTGGTGGCCTGCCTTATCCTTGGCAAGCGCATCGGCTATCCCAAGGAACCGATGGCACCCCATTCGCTGACGCTGACCGGCGTCGGCACCGGCCTGCTGTGGGTTGGTTGGTTCGGCTTCAATGCCGGCTCCGCTCTGGAAGCCAATGGCTCGGCTGCCCTTGCGATGATCAACACCTTCGTTGCCACCGCTTCGGCTGCCCTGTTCTGGATGCTTGCCGAAAAGCTGAATGGCCATAAGGGCTCCGCCCTGGGCTTCTGCTCGGGCATTATCGCCGGCCTCGTGGCGGTCACGCCGGCGGCGGGCAATTCCGGCCCGTTCGGCGCGATCGTCCTTGGCGGCGTCGCATCGATCATCTGCTTCTATGCCGTCACCGTCATCAAGCCCAAGCTCGGCTATGACGACTCGCTGGACGCCTTCGGCATCCACGGCATCGGCGGCATGATCGGCGCCATCGGCACCGCCGTCGTCTATGCCCCCAGCCTGGGCGGCCCCGGTGCCGCTGACTATGTAATCGGCGCAAAGCTGCTGGTGCAGATCGAGGCCGTCGTGGTCACGATCATCTGGGCCAGCGTCGGCACCGCCATCGCCATGTTCATCGCCAAGGCTGTCACCGGCCTGCGGGTGAGCCAGGAAGTCGAGCAGGAAGGCCTCGACCTCGGCGAGCATGGCGAGCGCGCTTACAACAACTAATTCGGCAGGGCGGGCCGCAAAGACACGGCCCGCCCGCCACAAGAGGTTCCTCCTGCGAACACGCCTGGGCCGACATGCAAATGTCGGCCCTATTTTTTTGGCTGTATGTTGAACTGCGGACTCGTTCCGGTTCCGGGTTGCCGGATGAGTCCATCCGGCGCGAAATCACTCTGCGGCAGCCACCGATCAGGGCCGGGCGATGAGCGCGCGGATGGCCGCCAATGCGGCTTCCGGCTCCGGCATGCCGACAAGATCACGGTCGATCGCATCGTCATCCGTTGCTCCCTTCAGGCTCAGCGACAGCCAACCGCGCTTGCCCTGTAGCGCGACGAGATCGACCGATCCGATGTCCCGTGCCGCAATCTCCCGATAGACACGCCCGGTTAACGGCGCGCGCCAGATGATCCGGCGATCCGTCACCATGACCTGCCCCAGCATGTCGTAGAGCCACGCCATGGCGACGACAGATGCGGCGGCCAGGATAGCGATGACGGTCGCCCCCAGGACGCCGAAGGCGACCAGTGTCCAGAACAGCGCCAGCGGCACGGACCGCGGCACATCCCAGATCGCCCAGAGCCACAACGCAAGCAGCAAGGCCGGGACGATGGCCATCATGGCGCACAATCCGCGCATTCCGTCGAAGGTGGCCAGCCCCGGCCGCCCTTGCCACAACGCCCGCTCACCCGGCGCCAGCGCTCCGGCCGGCAGCAAGCCCGGTGGCCGCTCGCAGGGAACACCCACCCTGTCCAGAATGGCGAGCACATGCCGCGCATCGTCTCCACCGATCAGGCAGGCACGCCGTGCCGGGCCTTCGGCGGCGAAAGAGAGCCGATACCAGATGAAGAAGGGGGACAGGGCAACGTCCGTCAATGACGCATGGGGCCAGACCACGACCGCCTGCCCCATATGGCAGATCAGCGCTTCATCCGTCAGGCGCCAGCGCATGGCCCGCAGCCTCACCATGGGAAGGATGATCGCGGTGACACTAAGCCCCAGCAACCCGGCCCAGATGGCCCGTGCGAGGGCGGGCGTCACCGGGAAAGCACCGTTCCCCGCCAGCCCCCTTAAGCGCAGGACATAATGGGCGTTCCATCCGCCCCAAAGGAAGAAGACCGCCCAGAACAGGGTGACGAATATCAAAATAGGCAGGCCGGATGCGAACGCCGCACCCAAGGGGGCGTGCCCTTCCCAGCGCGCCGGGGCCGCGGCGAGCCTTGCCGCCCTGTCGTCATCGCATGGCGGGCCGGGCCGATCCGGCACAGCCGACCCTCAATCCCCGCCGGCGAGCGCGTCCATGATCTGCCGTACCGGGCTCACATCATAGCCCGCCTGCGCGGCCTGCGCCGAAATCGCCTCCACATCGTCTCCCGCCCGCGCGCGGGTCAGCGCCCAAAGCAACGTGCTGCGCGTGCCGGAGCGGCAATAGGCCAGGATCTTGCCCTCGCCCGCCTGCTCCAGCGCCTGCGCCATGCCGTCCAGCTGCCAGGGCGCGAAGCCGGCATGGGTCACGGGCACGGCGACATAGGCCATGCCCGCCGCGCGCGCGGCCGCCTCGATCGCCTCGCCGGGCGTCTGGCCGGGCTCTTCACCCTCAGGGCGATTGTTGACGACCATCGTCACGCCCAGCGCCTTCGCCGCCTCGACATCGGCGAGCGAAATCTGCGGCGAAACCAGAATCTGGTCGGTGAGCGTGCGGAACATGGCCTTCTCCGTCTAAGCAATACACCGGCAAGGGTGCGTCAATCCGGCGGCCTTATCGATCAACGCTCCGCCGCGCGCAACCCGTGCGGGGGCCACTCAGCCATGATCGCGGATCACCTGCAGGAACGCCTCGCCCCAGGACTCCAGCTTGCGGGTGCCGACGCCGCTCACATTGCCCAGCGCCGCCATGCTGGCCGGCCGCCGCTCGGCCATTTCGCGCAGGGTGCTGTCGTGGAAGATCACATAGGGCGGCACGCCGGCCTCCTTCGCCAGATCGCGGCGGCAGGCGCGCAGAGCCTCGAACAGCGGATCGTCGACCGGATTGGCATCGGCACCGATCCCGCTCGCGCGCCGGGTGCGCTTCTCGCGGCGCGGCGGCAGGATCAGGCTGACGCTTTCCTCGCCGCGCAGGATCGGCCGCGCCTCCGGCCCCAGCGCCAAGCCGCCATGCTCCGTCAGCTCCAGCGCGTCGCGGACCAGCAGCGCCCGCTGGACAGGCCGCAGCAGCGCCGCATCCTCGCCACTGACGATGCCGAAGACGGACAGCCGATCATGCCCGCGCTGCGTCACCTTGTCATTGGCGGCGCCCGTCAGCACCGCCTCCACATGGCCGGCGCCAAAGCTCTGCCCGGTGCGATAGACGGCGGAGAGATATTTGCGCGCCACCTCCGTCGCGTCGACCCCGGCGGGGGGATTGAGGCAGTTGTCGCAATTGCCGCAGGTCGCCGCCGGCTGCTCGCCGAAATGCCGCAGCAGCACGGCGCGTCGGCACCCGGCCGTCTCCACCAGCCCGCCGAGCGCCGCGATCCGCGTCCGCTCGCCCTGCTGGCGCGCCGCCTCGATCTCGCCGATGCGCTGGCGGGCACGGGCGAAGTCCTCCGCGCCCCAGAACAGCGTTGCCCGCGCCGGCTCGCCATCGCGCCCGGCCCGGCCGCTTTCCTGATAATAGCCCTCGATGGATTTGGGCAGCCCGGCATGGGCGACGAAGCGCACGTCCGGCTTGTCGATGCCCATGCCGAAGGCGACGGTCGCCACCATCACCATGTCTTCGCTGGCGATGAAGGCGGCCTGATTGGCGCGCCGCACGCCAGGGTCGAGCCCGGCATGATAGGCGCGCACCGCGCGTCCACCCATGCCGAGCGTGGCGGCGATCTTCTCGGTCGCGGCGCGGGTCTGTGCATAGACGATGCCGGGGCCGGGCTCCGCCGCGACGATATCCTGCAGCTGCCGGGTCAACCCGTCGCGCGGCCTGATCGTGTAGCGGATATTGGGCCGGTCGAAGCCGGAGATGACAAGGCCATCGTCCGGTATGCCGAGCTGGCGCAGGATGTCGGCGCGGGTATGCGCATCGGCCGTGGCGGTGAGCGCCAGGCGAGGCACATCGGCAAACTCGTCCAGCAGCGGGCGGAGCAGGCGATAGTCGGGGCGGAAATCATGCCCCCATTCGCTGACGCAATGCGCTTCGTCGATGGCGAACAGGGTGATGCGGGCGGAGCGCAGCAGCGCCAGGAAGCCCTCGTTCGTCGCCCGTTCCGGCGCGACATAGAGCAGGTCGAGGTCGCCGCCGCGCAGCCGGTCCTGCGTCTCGCGCCAGTCCGCGTCCACCGATGTCAGGCTCGCCGCGCGGATGCCCACCGCCTGCGCCGCGCGCAACTGGTCATGCATCAGCGCGATCAGCGGCGAGACGACGACGCAGCATCCGTCCAGCGCCACCGCTGGCAGCTGATAGCAGAGCGACTTGCCCGCGCCCGTGGGCATGATCGCAAGGGTCGGCTGCCCGGCCAGCACGCGCTCCACCACCTGCGCCTGCACCCCGCGAAAGGCGGAGAAGCCGAAGATATCGTGCAGCAGGGTCAGGGGATCACGGGACATGGTGCCTTCCCCCTAGAGCATTCCGAAGTCGGCTGGAACAGCTGGCAGCGCGCAGAATGCGGAAAATAAAAGACAATCGGAGCGGTTCCATCGCGCATGAAACCCCTGCGCAACAGCGCGATCCGAGCCCGATCAGGCGAAGAGACCGGCAAGCAGATAGAACAGCGCCCCGATCGCGGCGGCGGCGGGCAGGGTCACGACCCAGGCGACGATGATGCTGGAGGCGACGTTCCAGCGCACGGCCGACAGGCGCCGCGATGCGCCCACGCCCACGATCGCGCCGGTGATCGTATGGGTGGTCGACACCGGCACGCCCAGATGCGTCGCCATGAACAGGGTGATCGCGCCGCCGGTCTCCGCGCAGAACCCCTGGGCGGGGGTCAGCCGGGTGATCTTCGACCCCATGGTATGCACGATCTTCCAGCCACCCAGCAGCGTGCCCATGCCCATCGCCGCCTGACAGGAAAGCACGACCCACAGCGGCACATGGAAGCCGCCATGGAGCAGCCCCTGCGAATACAGCAGCACCGCGATGATCCCCATCGTCTTCTGCGCGTCATTGCCGCCATGGCCGAGGGAATAGAGCGAGGCGGAGGCGAGTTGCAGCTTGCGGAACCATGTGTCGGCGCGCTGCGGCGTGAAACCGCGGAACAGCCACGAAATAACCAGCACCAGGAACAGCGCCAGCACAAGGCCAAGGGCGGGCGACAGCACGATGGCCGCGCTGGTCTTGAACACGCCGCTCCATACGATGGACGACAGCCCCGCCTTGGCCGTGCCCGCGCCCAGCAGCCCGCCGATCAGCGCATGGCTGCTGCTCGACGGGATGCCGAGCACCCAGGTGATGATGTTCCAGCTGATCGCCCCCATCAGCGCGCCGAAGATCACCTGCGCGGTGATGATGTCCGCCTGCACGATGCCCTTGCCCACGGTTTCGGCGACATGCAGCCCGAAGAAGAGGAAGGCGATGAAATTGAAGAAGGCCGCCCATGCCACCGCATATTGCGGCTTGAGGACGCGGGTGGAAACGATGGTGGCGATCGAGTTGGCGGCATCGTGCAGGCCGTTCAGGAAATCGAACAGCAGGGCGATGCCGATCAGCGCGACCAGCAGCGGAAAGGCGATATGGGCGTCCATCGATCTGCGCCGGTTCAGGCGTGGTCGATCACGAGACCCTGGATCTCGTTTGCGACATCCTCGAAGCGGTCCGTCACCTTCTCCAGATGACTGTAGATTTCCCGGCCGACGATGAAGTCCATGGGATTGCCGGTGCGCGCCTGCTCATACAGCGCGCGCAGGCCCTGTTCGTGCAGCTCGTCCGCATGGCCTTCCAGCTTCACCAGCCGCTCGGTCAGGTCGTGCAGGCGCGACGCGTTGATGTTGAGCGAGCGCAGCAGCGGCATGGTTTCCGCCGTGATGCGCGCAGCCTCTACGATCAGGGCGCTCATGTCCTGCATCTGCGGGGGAAATTCCGTGACCCGATAGATCGCCACGGCCTTTGCCGTCTGGTTCATCTGGTCGATCGCATCGTCCATCACCCCGATCAGGCCGGTGATGGCGCTGCGGTCGAACGGCGTCACGAAGATGCGGCGGACATCGTGCAGTACCGCGCGGATGACGTCGTCCGCCTCATGCTCGCGGTCGGCGATTTCCTTGATATGCATGGCCATGTCCGGCCCGCCCTTCAGCAGCCGGGCCAGCGCGTCGGCGCCGGCGACCAGCGTCGTGGCGTGATCCTCGAACTGTTCGAAAAAGCGACCCTGCTTGGGCATGAGAGCCTGGAACCAGCGCAGCATCGGTATCTTTTCTCCTGATCGTTCGCGCAGCCATATAATCATCCGAAAGAAGCGACTTGGCGCCTTTGGTGGCTTGCGAAAAGCGGCAATGATGGATTTGAGGTCGGGCTCGACAACGGCGTCCGCCGCCTCCGGCACCGAAAACCAGCGCAGGTCGCGTTCCCCGCGTTCGGGCCATTCGGGCAATTGCCCGATCACCGCCAGCGGGAAGACATCGACCTTGGCGGAACGCGACGAACCGTCGCTGCGATATTTGAGATAGCGATAGCGCCCGAGCTTTGCGGGGCAGGCAATGCCGTGGATGCCCGCCTCCTCGAACGCTTCCAGCTCCGCCGCACGATGCCCCGCCATGCCGGAAATCCGGTTGCCCTTGGGGATCACCCAGCGCCCGGTGCCGCGCGACGTGATCAGCAATATCTGCATATGGCCGTCGGCGGTCATGGTATAGGGCAAGGCGGCAATCTGGCGGATGCTATTCACTCCTTCCCGCCGCCATTAGCTATGTGACAGAAAAATGACAAAGCAAATGCTGTCGGGCCAGCGCGCGCGCCATACCCATCATCGTGCCCATCATAGCGCCTTTGCCGAAACGCGCCCTCCGGTCTTTCCGAATCAGGCGACGATCGCCACGCCCTCTTCCTCGGCCGTCTCGACCTCCGCGCTGCGTTCCGCCGCCTGCCGCGCCCACATGGTGGCGTAGAGGCCGCCCGCCGTCACCAGCTGCGCATGGGTGCCGCGTTCCACGACGCGCCCCGCCTCCAGCACGACGATCTCGTCCGCCTCCACCACCGTCGACAGGCGATGCGCGACGATGACGGTCGTGCGCCGGCGGGATATTTCGCCCAGCACCTGCTGGATCGCCGCCTCGGTGCGGCTGTCGAGCGCGCTGGTCGCTTCGTCCAGGATCAGGATCGGCGGGTCTTTCAGCAGGGTGCGGGCAATCGCCACCCGCTGCTTTTCGCCGCCCGACAGCTTGAGCCCGCGTTCGCCCACCCGCGTGTCATAGCCCTGCGGCAGGGAGACGATGAAATCATGGATCGCCGCGCCCCGCGCCGCCGCCTCGATCTCCGCCCGGCCCGCGCCTTCGCGGCCATAGGCGATGTTGTAGCCGATAGTGTCGTTGAAGAGCACCATGTCCTGCGGCACGATGCCGATGGCCGCGCGCAGGCTGTCCTGCGTCACCGCCTTTACATCCTGCCCGTCGATGGCGATCCGCCCGCCGCTCGCGTCATAGAAGCGGAAGAGCAGCCGGGCGATGGTGGACTTGCCCGCGCCCGAAGGCCCGACGATCGCCAGGGTGCGGCCGGACGGGATCGTGAAACTGACATCGTGCAGGATCGCGCGCTCTGGATCGTAGCTGAAGTCGACATGGTCGAAACGCACCTCGCCCGCTTCGACATGCAGCGCGGGCGCGCCGGGCACGTCGACGATCTCGGCGGGCGCGTCGATCAGCTCGAACATCGCCTCCATGTCGATCAAACCCTGCCGGATCGTGCGATAGACCATGCCGAGCAGGTCGAGCGGACGGAACAGCTGGGACAGCAGCGTGTTCACCAGCACGACATCGCCTGTGGTGAATATCCCCCGCGACCAGCCCCAGACGGTATAGGCCATCGCCCCGCCCATCATCAGGTTGGTGATGAACGATTGGCCGATGTTGAGCAGGGCAAGGCTGTTTTCGGACTTCACCGCCGCAACGGCATAGCTGCGCATGGCCGAGCCGTAACGTTTGGCCTCGCGCTTCTCCGCGCCGAAATATTTGACCGTCTCGAAATTCAGCAGGCTGTCGACGGCATGGGCGACGGCGCCGGTGTCGAGGTCCACCATGTCGCGGCGCAGCTGGTTGCGCCATTCCGTCACCTGCCGCGTATAGGCGATGTAGAGCACCACCATCACCAGCGTCGCCGCCACCAGCCCCGGGCCGAAGGCGAACTGGAAATAGATGCAGACCGCGAGCAGCTCCAGGATGGTCGGCGCGATGTTGAACAGCAGGAAATAGAGCATCGTGTCGATGCTCTTCGTGCCGCGCTCCACGATCTTGGTGACGGCACCGGTACGACGATTGAGGTGGAAGCGCAGCGACAGGCGGTGGAGATGCGCGAACATATGTTCGGCCAGCCGCCGGGTCGCCTCCTGCCCCACCCGCTCGAACACGATGTTGCGCAGATTGTCGAACACCACGCTGCCGAAGCGCGCCAGCGCATAGGTCGCGACCAGCGCCATGGCGAGCCCGACCGCCGGCTGCATGCCCGGCACCATCCGGTCGATCGCCGCCTTATAGGCAAAGGGCATGGCGAAGGACGTCGCCTTGGCCACGACCACCAGCAGCATCGCCAACACCACCCGGCGGCGCAGCGACGGCGCGTCGGCGGGCCACAGATAGGGCAGGAAACGCCGCATCGTCGCCCACATGGGCGGCGTGGCGCGGGTGACGGGCGATGGCTGATCTGGCGGCATGATCTGCGCATGTAGGGTGC
Organism: Sphingobium aquiterrae; assembly: GCF_037154135.1. Lineage (NCBI taxonomy): Bacteria > Pseudomonadati > Pseudomonadota > Alphaproteobacteria > Sphingomonadales > Sphingobiaceae > Sphingobium > Sphingobium aquiterrae. The sequence continues at coordinate 311,392 of NZ_JBANFL010000001.1, read as the reverse complement.
GAGCGGGGGAAAGCCAACTCGCCGGCGCGCGATCCGTGCCCGCGCCAATCGGTTTACGCCCCCGGCACGACCTGTTAGGCGCGGCGATGGGCAAGAGCACCGGAGGCATGATCTGCGAATCGCGGTGGTGGATGAAAGCGCGGCACGCGCCGCAGTGATCGAGGAGGGCCTGCGCGAAGCGGGCTTTTCCGACATTGCCGTGCTGGTGGAGCGTGCCGGCCTGGCGCGGCGGCTGCACGAGCTTGCGCCCGACGTCGTGCTCATCAACCTGGAAAATCCCGGCCGCGACGTGCTGGAGGAGAGCTTTGCCCTTTCCCGCGCGCTGGCGCGGCCGATCGCGATGTTCGTGGACCAGAGCGACGACCGGTCGATCGCCGAAGCCGTGGATGCAGGCATTTCCGCCTATATCGTGGACGGCATGCGCAAGGAGCGGATCAAGCCGATCCTGGAACTGGCCGTCCGCCGCTTCAACGCCTTTGCACGCCTGCAGACCGAACTGCATGAAGCGCAGTCGGCGCTGGCGGAGCGGCGCGCGGTAGATCGCGCCAAGCTGGTGCTGATGAAGCGGCGCGGGCTGGACGAAGCGGCGGCCTATGCGCTGCTGCGCAAGCAGGCGATGGACAGCGGCCGGCGGCTGGTCGACGTCGCCGATGCGCTGATAACGGCGCAAGCGCTGCTGGGAGGAGATCAATGAGCGTGTTCCGCATCGGTTTCCTGCCGCTGGTCGACGCCGTGCTGCCCATCGTGGCCCATGAATTCGGCCTCGCCGCCAAAGAGGGCGTCGCGATCGACCTGCATCGCGACCGCACCTGGGCGGCGGTGCGCGACCGGCTGTCCTATGGCCAGACGGACGCCGCGCATCTGCTGGCGCCGCTCGCCATCGCGACGTCGCTGGGGCTGAACCGGCCAGCCGTGCCGCTGGGCGCGCCGTTCATGCTGGGGCTCAACGGCAACACCATCACCGTTTCCACCCGGCTTGCCGCCCGGCTCGAAGTCAACGGCATCGGCGAGGTCGCCGACATCGGGCGCCGGCTGGCCCTGCTGGCGCAGGCCGAGGCGGCGGGCGGGCAGAAGCTGCGCTTCGCGGTCGTCCATCGCTATTCCAGCCATAATTACATGCTGCGCTACTGGCTGGCAGCATCGGGCTGCGACCCCGACCGCGATGTCGAGATCGTCGTCGTGCCGCCGCCCGCCGTCGCGCAGGCCTTTGCCGATGGCGAGATCGATGCCTCCTGCGTGGGCGAGCCGTGGAACAGCGCGGCGGTGGAACAGGGCAATGGCGTCATCATCGCATCGACCAGCGCCATCTGGAACCGGGGCGTGGAAAAGCTGCTCGCCTTCCGCAGCAGCATCCTGGACGAGCGGCGGGCGGAGGTGGAAGCGCTGATCCGCGCGCTGCACGCCGCCGGCAAGGTCGCGACCGATCCGGCGCAGCGGGAGGCGGTGACGGCGCTGCTGTCGCGCGACGACTATATCGGCCAGCCGGCGGCGCTGATCGGTCGGGCGCTGTCGGGCCAGCTGGTGCCCGCACAGGGCGCGCCGGCGCAGAACGTGCCGGACTTTCTGGTGCTCCATCGCGAGGCCGCGAACTTCCCGTGGCGCAGCCAGTCCATGTGGCTTTATTCGCAGATGGCGCGCTGGGGCCATGCCCCTGCGACCGAACAGGGATTCCGGGACGCGGCCAATGTGTTCCGCCCGGATATCTACCGATCGGCGCTGGCCGGCACGGACGCGATCATGCCCGGCGCCAGCGCCAAGGTGGAGGGCGCGATCGCCACGCCGCTGGGCGCGGGCAGCCATAGCGGCCGACTCGTGATGGGGCCGGATCGCTTCTTTGACGGCCGCCTGTTCGACCCTGACCTGGCGCTTGCCTATCTGGCGCAGACAACACCCTGAAATCCCGCCATTTCTTCCGCAGGGCAAATGTGCTGCACCGCCGCAAAATTGCGCTTGCCACTTGCCTGCAAGAATGTCATTTTGATGACCATCAAGGCAATGATGTTTTGATGACATAATCGGTCCGGTTCAACGAAGAACCCGACCGACGCTGGCTTCGATTGACGCCAGACAGGCAATGACGCCGCCCGAACCGATCATGACGATCGATGTTCGTGGCGGCTTTTTCGTGTTCGAAAGGATCGCAGCGTGTCGCAACGGATGGTCGGACGGAAGGATGGAAAGGCGGGGCCGCTGGCCGCTGCTGCGCCCCGTCGCCGCCCCATGCCCGCGGATACGCCCATCATTCTTCGCCGGCCGTCACGCCCGCTTCCCCCTGCGTCCCTGGACGTATGCGATGCGCGCGGCCTCCTCATACAACCCGCGCTCTTTCACTGGGGGTATCCATGAACAAGGGATTCTGGTCCGCCGGCCATCGGCCGACGCTTTTCGCCGCCTTTCTGTATTTCGACCTCGCCTTCATGGTGTGGGTGCTGCTTGGCCCGCTGGCGCCCAGCATCTCCGCCGATCTTGGCCTGAATGCCGCGCAAAAGGGCTTCATGGTGGCCGTGCCGACGCTGGCCGGCGCGGTGCTGCGGCTGGTGAACGGCCTGCTGGTCGATCGCATCGGCCCCAAGCTGACCGGCGCCATCGGCCAGATCATCGTGATCGCGGGCCTTGCCACCGCATGGATGGCCGGGGTCCACAGCTTTGCCGCGACGATCGCGCTGGGCGTGGTGCTGGGCTTTGCCGGGGCGAGCTTCGCGGTCGCGCTGCCGCTCGCCAGCCGCTGGTATCCCGCCGAGCATCAGGGGACCGCGCTGGGCATTGCCGGCATGGGCAATTCGGGCACGGTGCTTGCTTCCCTGTTCGCGCCGCTGCTCGCCAAGGCGTTCGGCTGGAACGCGGTGCTGGGCCTGGCGGTGATCCCGCTCGCCATCGTCTTCGTCATCTACATGGCGCTGGCCAAGGATGCGCCCAACCCGCCCGCGCCCAGGAGCTTCGCCTCCTACCTCGCCGTGCTCAACAAGGCGGACGCCTGGTGGTTCATGCTGTTCTACAGCGTCACCTTCGGCGGCTTCGTCGGCCTTGCCGCCTCGCTCAGCATCTACTTCACCGACCAGTTCGGCCTGACCCCGGTGGTCGCGGGCTATTGCACCGCCGCCTGCGTCTTTGCCGGATCGCTCGTCCGCCCCATGGGCGGCGCGCTGGCCGACCGGATCGGCGGCACCAAGACGCTGATGGGCGTCTATCTGGTGGCCGCCGCCGCGCTGGTCGCGATCAGCACCGGCCCCACCACGGTCGCCATGGCGCTCGCCCTGTTCGTGCTCGCCATGCTGGCGCTGGGGTGCGGCAATGGCGCGGTGTTCCAGCTGGTGCCGCAGCGCTTCAAGGAAGAGATCGGCGTGATGACCGGCCTGGTCGGCTTTGCCGGCGGCGTCGGCGGCTTCTATCTCGCCTCGTCGCTGGGCCTTGCCAAGCAGTGGACGGGCAGCCCGCAATATGGCTTCCTGATCTTCGCCGGGCTGGCGCTGATCGCCTTCGCCAGCATCGCCGGGGTCAAGACCCGCTGGCGCGCCACCTGGTCGACGGCGCTGGAAGGCGCGCGAATCTGATGCGCGCCCTCCCCCTCCTGCTCGCAACCGGGGTGGCGCTGGCCGCCACCCCCGCCGCCGCCCAGACCATCACGCTCAAACCCATTGTCGACGCGCGCCTGCGCTATGAAGGCGTCGACCAGGACGGCATCGCCCGGAATGCCGACGCGCTGACCGCCCGTATCCGCAGCGGCATCGAGGCGACGAGCGGCCCCTGGGCCTTCCTCGCCGAAGCGCAGGCGACGCTGGCGATCAGCGAGAACTATAACAGCACCGTCAACGGCAAGACGCTGTATCCGACCGTCCCCGATCCAGAGAATATCGCGCTCAGCCGCATCCAGCTGCAATATAAGGGGCTGCCCAGGACGGTCGTCACGCTCGGCCGCCAGCGCATCAATCTGGACGACCAGCGCTTCGTCGGCAGCGTCGCATGGCGTCAGAACGAGCAGACGTTCGACGCGGTGCGCGTGGAAAGCGCCGCGCTCGGCCCGCTCAGCGTCGACCTGACCTATAGCTGGTCGGACCGCACGATCTTCGGCATCGACAGCCCGATCCAGGCGATCGGCGGCGACAATCTGTTTGCGGGCGTCGGCCTGAAGCTCGGCCCGATCAGCGCCAAGGGCTTTGCCTATCTGGTCGATCAGGACATATCGACCCGCCGCCAGTTCTCCAGCCAGACCTATGGCCTGCGCGCCGTCGGCACCTTTCCGTTGGGCAAGGGCGCGAAGCTGTCCGTGACCGGCAGCTATGCCCGCCAGTCGGACTATGCCGGCAACCCGAACGACTATGCCGCCGACTATTATCTGGGCGAGGCCGCGCTGGCGGCAAAGGGGCTGACGCTCACCGGCGGCTATGAAGTGCTGGGCGCATCCACGGGCGCGGCCAACAGCAGCTTCCAGACGCCGCTCGCCACGCTGCACAAGTTTCAGGGCTGGGCCGACAAATTCCTGGTGACGCCGGCCAACGGCATTCGCGACCTTTATGCAAGCGCGGGCTACGCCCTGCCCAAGACGCCGGCCGGCCCCGTCAGCCTGCTCGTCGCCTGGCACCGGTTCGACAGCGACCGGCTGTCGATCGACTATGGCCATGAATGGGATGCGCAGGTCGGGTTCAAGCCCGCCAGGCACGTCGCCCTGCTCGTCAAGTTCGCCGATTATCAGGCGGACCGCTTCGCCACCGACACGCAGAAGCTCTGGCTTCAGCTCGACTATACGCTCTGAAGGAGACAGATACGATGTCCCCCAGCATCACCAACATCGTCCAGCGCGAACATCTGGTCGTCATCGGCAACGGCATGGCCGGCTGCCGCGCGGTCGAGGAAATCCTGGCGCGCGATCCCCATCGGTTCAAGGTCACGATCTTCGGCGCCGAACCGCATGTGAACTATAACCGCATCATGCTCTCGCCGGTGCTGGCGGGGGAAAAGACGTTCGATGAAATCGTCATCAACGACCGCAGCTGGTATGCCGACCATGGCATAGAGCTGATCGTCAGCGATCCCGTTGTCGCCATCGACAGGGACGCAAGGACGGTTACTGCCCGCTCGGGTCGCACCACGGGCTATGACCGGCTGCTGATCGCCACCGGGTCCGACCCCTTCATCATCCCGGTGCCGGGGCATGACCTGCCCGGCGTCATCAGCTTTCGCGACATGCACGATGTCGACACCATGGTTCACGCGGCCGCCCTGGGGGGGGATGCCGTGGTGATCGGCGGTGGCCTTCTTGGCCTGGAGGCGGCCCATGGGCTGTCCTTGCGGGGCATGAAAGTCACCGTCATTCACCTGATGGATACGCTGATGGAGCGGCAGCTGGACGAAAGCGCCGGCTGGCTGCTCAAGACCGCCCTGGAAGCGCGGGGTCAGACGATCCTGACCGGCGCCAACACGGCGGAAGTTTATGGAGAGGGCAAGGTCGAGGGTGTCCGCCTGAAAGATGGTAGAGACATCCCGGCCAGCCTGGTCATCATGTCGGCGGGCATCCGCCCCAATGTCGCGCTGGGCCGCGCGGCGGGGCTGGAGGTGAACCGCGCGATCATCGTCGACGATCATATGGTGACGTCAGACCCGGCCATCATGGCGGTGGGCGAATGCGTGGAGCATGACGGCAATGTCTACGGCCTTGTCGCGCCGATCTGGGACATGTGCCGCAGCCTGGCCGACGCGCTGGTCGCGCAGCCTTCGGGCTATCGCGGGTCCGTGACCTCGACCAAGCTCAAGGTCGCCGGGCTGGACGTGTTTTCCGCCGGCGATTTCTCGGGCGGCAACGGCTGCGAGGACATCGTGCTGCGCGATGCGGCACGCGGCGTCTACAAGCGGGTGATCGTGAAGGACGACCGGGTGATCGGCGCCGTCCTCTATGGCGATACCGCCGACGGCAGCTGGTATTTCGACCTGCTCAAGAAAGGCGAGGATATTTCCGATGTCCGCGACGCCCTGATCTTCGGCCAGGCCTTCGCCTCCGGAGGGGGGCAGGCGGACCCTAGGGCGGCCGTTGCGGCACTTTCCGACGATGCGGAAATCTGCGGCTGCAACGGCGTCAGCAAGGGCAAGGTCGTTTCCTGCATCGAAGGCGGCGCGACGACGCTGGACGCGGTGCGTGCAGGCTGCAAGGCATCGGCCAGCTGTGGTTCCTGCACGGGGCTTGTCGAAAGCCTCCTCGCGCTCACCATGGGCGACGATTATGCCGGCGAGCGCGCGACGAAGACGATGTGCAAATGCACCAGCTTCGGCCATGACGAGGTGCGCGCGCTGATCCTGGAGAAGGGCCTGAAGGAAATTCCGCAGGTGATGCAGGAACTGCACTGGGCGACGCCCGATGGCTGTTCCTCCTGCCGCCCGGCGCTCAATTACTATCTGCTGTGCGCATGGCCCGGCGATTATGTCGACGACCAGCAGAGCCGCTTCGTCAACGAGCGGATGCACGCCAATATCCAGAAGGACGGCACCTATTCGGTCGTGCCGCGCATGTGGGGCGGGCTCACCAACCCCAAGGAGCTGCGCGCCATCGCCGACGTGGTGGAAAAGTTCAACGCGCCGATGGTGAAGGTGACGGGCGGCCAGCGCCTCGACATCTTCGGCATCAGGAAGGAAGACCTGCCCGCCGTCTGGGCGGACCTCAACGCCGCCGGCATGGTTTCGGGCCATGCCTATGGCAAGGCGCTGCGCACGGTGAAGACCTGCGTCGGCAGCGAATGGTGCCGCTTCGGCACGCAGGATTCGACCGGCCTTGGCGTCAAGCTGGAGCGGAAATTCTGGGGATCGTGGATGCCCCACAAGTTCAAGATGGCGGTCAGCGGCTGCCCCCGCAACTGCGCGGAGGCGACGATCAAGGATTTCGGCGTGATCTGCGTCGACAGCGGTTATGAACTGCATGTCGGTGGCAATGGCGGCATCCACCTGCGCGGCACGGAGCTGCTGTGCAAGGTGACGACGGAGGGGGAGGCGATCCACATGGCCGCCGCCTTCGTCCAGCTCTACCGCGAGGAAGCCCGCTATCTGGAGCGCACCGCGCCATGGATCGAGCGCGTCGGCCTTGCCTCTGTGCAGCGCCGCATCATCGACGACATCGAAGGCCGCGACGCGTTGGCCGCCCGCTTCTGGCACGCCCAGAGCTTTTCGCAGGACGACCCCTGGGCCGAACGCGCCGAGGGTGCCGCCGCCGAACTGCACCAGCCCCTTGCCCAGATCCGTCCGCTTGCAGGAGTGCTCGCATGACCATCGACAGCCTCACCGCCCCGTCCCTCACTGCCCAGTGGCTCGACGTCGGCCCGCTGACCGACATTCCCCGGCGCGGCGCGCGCACGGTCTCCGTCGCGGGGGGCGAGGATATCGCCATATTCCGCACCAGCGCCGACCGGGTCTATGCCCTCGTCAACAGCTGCCCCCACAAGAAGGGGCCGCTCAGCCAGGGCATCGTCCATGGCAATGCCGTCGCCTGCCCGCTGCACAACTGGGTCATCAACCTGGAGGATGGCGAGGCGCAGGGGCCGGACAAGGGCTGCACGCCCACCATCCCGGTGAAGATCAGCTCCGGCCATGTCCTCATCTGCCGCGAAACGGCGATGCGGCTAGCGGCCTGAAATGACGGCGATCCGCACCACCTGCGCCTATTGCGGCGTCGGCTGCGGGATCAGCGCGACGCTGACCGGCCCGCGCGCCGTCACGATCAAGGGCGATGTCGCCCACCCCGCCAATGAAGGCCGGCTCTGTTCCAAGGGCACGCATCTGGGCGAGACCGTAGGGCTGGAAGGCCGCCTGCTCCACCCGGAAATCGGCGGCAAGCGGGTGTCGTGGGATCGCGCCATCGGCCATGTGGCGAAACGCTTTGCCGACACGATCGCGCGCCATGGGCCGGACAGCGTCGCCTTCTATGTCTCCGGCCAGTTGCTGACCGAAGATTATTATGTCGCCAACAAGCTGATGAAGGGCTTCATCGGATCGGCCAATATCGACACCAATTCGCGCCTGTGCATGTCCAGCGCGGTCGCCGGCCACAGCCGCGCCTTTGGCGAGGATGTGGTGCCCGCCACCTATGCCGATCTGGATGAGGCGGACCTTATTATATTGGTCGGTTCCAACACCGCCTGGTGCCATCCGGTCGTCTATCAGCGGATCATGGCCGCGCGCGAGAAGCGCGGCACGAAGCTGGTCGTCATCGACCCGCGCCGCACCGAAACCAGCGAGGGCGCGGACCTGCACCTGCCGCTGCGGCCGGGCAGCGACGTCGCGCTGATGAACGGCCTGCTCGCCCATTGCGTGGCGGCGGGCCTGCTCGACTTTTCCTTCCTCAAGAACAGCGTGTCGATGCCCGACGGCTTCTGGGAGACGCTGGCCGCACCCGGCAACGATCTCTGGTCGGTCGCCCGCACCTGCGATCTGCAACCCGCCGATCTGCAGCGCTTCTACGATCTGTTCGCGGCGCATCCGCGCACCGTCACCCTGTTCAGCCAGGGCATCAACCAGTCGATCCGCGGCACCGATCAGGTGAACGCGATCATCAACGTCCATCTCGCCACCGGCCGCATCGGCAAGCCGGGCGCCGCCCCCTTCTCCATCACCGGCCAGCCCAATGCCATGGGCGGGCGCGAGGTGGGCGGCCTTGCCTCCACCCTCGCCGCGCACATGGATTTCGCGGCCGGGAATGTCGCGCGCGTCGGCCGCTTCTGGGCCGCGCCGCGCATGGCGACGAAGCCGGGCCTGAAAGCCGTCGACCTGTTCCGCTCCATCCGCGAGGGTCGGGTGAAAGCGCTGTGGGTGATGGCGACCAACCCCGCCGTCTCCCTGCCGGACGCGAACATGGTGCGCGAGGCGCTGGACATGTGCCCCTTCGTCGTCGTGTCGGACTGCATCGCCGATACCGACACCGGCCGCTTCGCCCATGTGAAGCTGCCCGCCACCGGATGGGGCGAGAAGGACGGCACCGTCACCAATTCCGAACGCCTTGTCAGCCGCCAGCGCGCCCTCTTCCCGCCCGCCGGCGAGGCGCGCGGCGACTGGTGGATTGTGACGCAGGTGGCCCGCGCCATGGGCTGGCGCGAAGCCTTCGCCTATGATCGCCCGGCCGACATCTTCCGCGAACATGCCCGCCTTTCCGCCTATCAGAATGACGGCGAGCGACTGTTCAACCTGCGCGGCCATGCGACCCTTTCCAACCCCGGCTATGACGCGCTGGAGCCGTTCCGCTGGGGCGGCGTGCCCTTTGCCGATGGACGCTTTCCCACGCCGGACGGCAAGGCGCGGCTGGTGCCCGTCGTGCAGATGGAGTTGCAGGCGCCGCTCGCCGACTGGCCGATGACGCTCAACACCGGGCGCTACCGCGACCAGTGGCACACGATGACCCGCACCGGCCTGTCGCCCAAGCTGTCGGCGCACCGGCAGGAGCCGTTGGTGGAAATCCATCCGGCGGACGCCGAACGGCTTGGCATAACCGAGGGCGCTCTCGCCCGCGTCGCGACGCCGCAAGGGACAAGCATCTTCCGCGCGACGATCAGCGAGGGGCAGCGGCCCGGCGACATCTTCACGCCCATCCACTGGACCGATCGGCAGTCGACGGGTGGCCGCACCGGCCTGCTCCCGCGGCCGCTGGTCGATCCGCATTCGGGCCAGCCCGGTTTCAAATCGACCCCGGCGCGGCTTGAAAAGGTGGCGGTGGAATGGCGCGGTTTCCTGATCGCGCGCAGCCTGCCCGACCGGATCGACGCGCTCTACGCCACCAAGGTCCGCGTGCCGCAGGGCTGGCTGGTGGAATTTGCCGGGGAAGGCGATCCCGCCATGCTCGCCAAGGCGCTGCTGCCCAAGGGCGAGCGGGTGGAAACCAGTGACCCGGCGCGCGGCCAGATGCGGATTGCCGTGCTGGACCAGGGCCAGGTGAGCGCCGCCTTCTATGTGTCGCGCACCGGCAGCCTGCCCAGGCGCGAATGGCTGGTCGCGCAACTGACCGCCGCCAGCGCCGCGCCCTCGCTGGAACTGCTCGCCGGGCGCCCGGCGGCGCCACAGGTCGATCGCGGCCCCATCATCTGCGTCTGCTTCGATGTCGGCATGAAGACGATCGTGCAGGCCATTTCCGGCCAGCAGCTCACCACGGTCGAGGCGGTGGGCGCCGCCCTTTCCGCCGGCACCAATTGCGGCTCCTGTCGCCCGGCGATCCAGCGCCTGATCGGCGAAACACGGGAGGCTGCCCATGCGTGATACCGACCTCATCACCCCCGGCGACGTGTGGCTGGTCGGCGCCGGCCCCGGCGACCCGGACCTGTTGACCCGCAAGGCAGAAAAGCTGATCCGCGCGGCGAGCGTCGTCTTCTACGATGCACTGGTCGGGCCGGGCGTGCTTGCCCTCATCCCCGCCCATGTCCGCCGCGTGCCGGTGGGCAAGCGCTCCGGCCGCCATTCGAAGGATCAGGGCACGATCAACGACCTGCTGGTCGCCGCGGCGCGCGCCGGTGAGCGGATCGTCCGGCTGAAGGGCGGCGATCCGTCGATCTTCGGGCGGTCGAGCGAGGAGATGCAGGCGCTGGCCGAGCATGGCATCGTGGCCCACATCTGCCCCGGCATCACCACCGCCAGCGCGGCGGTCGCATCGGCGGGCCTGTCGCTGTCGCTGCGCGGCGCCGCGCGGCGGGTGCAGTTCGTCACCGCCCATGCCCGCGCCAACGATCCGCTCGATCTCGACTGGCGGGCGCTAGCCGACCCCGATTGCACGCTGGCCTTCTACATGGGCCGCACCGCCGCCGGGGACATCAGCCGCCAGCTTGCCGCCGCCGGCCTCCCTTCCGATACGCCGGTGCTGGTCGCCTGCGACGTCAGCCTGCCGAGCGAGCAGCTGCTGCGCACCCGCCTAGACCTGCTGCCGCTCGCCACGCAGGCCATTGCGGATGACCGGCCGACGCTCATCATCGTCGGTCGCGCCGTGGAGAAACCAGCCGCGCACATGGCCGCCGCCGTGGCGGCACGCGCGCCATTTTCCCGTCCATTGCGGGAAATCCCCTAGAGACAGCGCCTGCCCGAGGCGCCACCTTCCCAATGAAGGAAGGCCGTTCGATGGAGGGACAAGACATCGCCTATTATCTGGCGCGCGCTCGCTATCATCGCATGCTGGCACGCAAGGCCACCTGCCAGGAAGCGCGGCTCATACACCAACAGCTGCTGCGGCAGTACCAGACCCTTCTGCTGAGCCTGCGCAGAAGCCGCCCGCCCGTGCATCGCCCGGCAACAGCCTGCTTCTGACCGGCAATATAGCCGCAAACCTTATCCCCATCATCATCCACACAATAGGAGAAGACCATGAGTGAAACCGGTCATGACCTGCACGCGGAATTTCCGGCGGATCGCGACGCGTTGCATCGGCTGAAGCTGGAGAACGAGCATTTCCGCACGCTGGCCGATCATTATCATGACGTGACGAACGACATCTCCCGCATCGAGAGCGGCCTTGCCCCGGCATCGGACGAGCGCCTGGAAGGCCTGAAGAAGCAGCGTCTCAGCCTGCTCGATGACGTCGCCGGGCTGATCGCGGCGACGAAGGCCGCATAATGCGCCCATTCGACGATGTCCGTCAGCAACTCCTCGGTCGGCTCGCGGCGCTCAATGCGCAGGTCGCGCGGATCGAGGAGGATCAAGGCGAGCCGCTGGACGATGATTTCGCCGAACAGGCCATCGCCCGGGAGGATGACGAACCCCTCGACGCGGTCGAACGCGCGGCGCTGACCGAAGCGCGGCAGATACGGGCGGCGCTGGCGCGACTGGATGCCGGCACCTATGGCATCTGCAGCAGTTGCGGTCAGGCCATCGACGCGGCGCGCATCAGGGCGATGCCGTCCGCGACGCAGTGCATCGGCTGCGCCGGCGGATAGGCAGGCCCCGATTGCCGGAAGGGCCGCTGCCGCGCCGGCGGCATCGGATCGACGGCTCCAGATTTTTGTTCTAACGCGTTGTCCGGGTCAGCGGATGCTTTCCCCCGTGTCGCAATCGCTCTAAAGGACGATCATGGAGCGCCGAAGTGAAAATGCGGGTTTTCTGGCGCTCATCATCATCGTCAGCCTGGCTTTTGCCTGGGTCATCCAGCCGCTGTTCGGCGCGACTCTGTGGGGCGTGATCGCGGCGATCCTGTTCGCGCCGCTCTATGATCGCCTGCTGGCCGCGATGCCGGGGCGGCGCAATGCGGCCGCATCGCTGACGCTGCTCATCGTCGTCGCGCTGGCGGTCATCCCCGCGCTGGTGCTGCTGGCCCTGCTCCTGCAGGAAGCGGCCCTGCTCTACGCCCATCTGCAGGATGGCACGATCGACCTCAACGCCATGTTCGTGGAGGTCCAGAGCCATCTGCCGACATGGCTGGGCAGCCTGCTGGAGCGGGCGGGCCTGACGGACCTGGAGGCGATCCGCATCCGCCTGGGCACCGGCATCGCCTCCAGCTTCCGCACATTGACGGCGCAGGCGTTGAGCGCCGGGCAGAGCGCCTTCGGCTTCATCGTGGCGCTGGGCGTCATGCTGTATCTCACCTTCTTCCTGCTGCGCGACGGCCGGGTGCTCGCCGACCGGGTGGAACGCGCCATTCCCCTGCGGCCGGACCTGCGTTCGGCGCTGCTGTTCCAGTTCATCACCGTGATCCGCGCGACCATCAAGGGCAGCCTTGTGGTGGCCATCGCCCAGGGTTTCATCGGCGGCATCGTCTTCTGGGCGCTGGACATCAGCGGCGCCCTGCTCTGGGGCGTGGCGATGGGCCTGTTCTCGCTGCTGCCCGCCGTCGGCACGGGCATCGTCTGGGTGCCTGTCGCCATCTACCTGCTGGCCACGGGCGCGATGTGGCAGGGGATCGTCCTTGTCCTTTGCGGGCTGTTCGTCATCGGCATGGTCGACAATCTGCTGCGGCCGATCCTCGTCGGGCGGGATGCGCGCATCCCCGATTATGTGGTGCTGGTCTCGACCCTTGGCGGGCTGGAGGTGATGGGGTTCAACGGCCTGATCGTCGGCCCGGTGATCGCCGCGCTTTTCCTTGCGACATGGGAGATCTTCAGCCGCCCGGCCGTGCAGGAAGAGCTGGGCGGCACGGCATAGCGATTCAGCGCAGGGCGCGGCGCATGTCCAGCGCCTTGCCGCCTTCCAGCACCAGCATCAGCGCGATGGCGGACGCCAGAACCATCGCAAGGTCATGGATATGGAGCGGCCCGAATTTCAGCAGCGCCCGGACAGGCGGCACCGCCAGGATGAGCGCGGCAATGGCCACAACCGCGCCCAGCACATAGCGCAGGGCAAGATTGCCCCGCACCAGCGCATGGCGCAGCGACGTGTCGAAGGACCGGTTGACCAGGATCAGCACCAGGATCGCACCGACAAGGCAGAAGAAGGTCAGCCCGCGCACATCCGCCTCCGCCATGCCGGCATCGCTGGCCCACAGGAAGATGCCGGCCAGCATCGCCAGGGCCAGCCCACCCTGCGCCAGCGCCCAGCCGACCATGGGCAGCGAAAACAGCCGCTCCTCGGGACGACGCGGCTTGCGCTGCATCAGGTCGCCTTCTTCCGGTTCGGCCTCGAACACCAGCGCGCAGACCGGGTCGATGATCATTTCCAGCAGCGCGATGTGGATCGGGCCGAACATGATCGGCAGGCCCGTCAGCAGCGGCAGCAGCGCGAGCCCCGCAATCGGCACATGCACCGCGAAGATGAAGGCCATGGCCTTGCGGATATTGTCGTAGATGCGCCGGCCAAGCCGCACCGCCTTCACGATGGACCCGAAATCATCGTCCAGCAGCACGATGGCGGCCGCCTCCCGCGCGACATCGGTGCCGCGCTGGCCCATGGCGATGCCGATATGCGCCGCCTTCAGCGAGGGTGCGTCGTTCACCCCGTCGCCGGTCATCGCCACCACTTCGCCCTGCGCCTTGAAGGCGGAGACGATCCGCAGCTTCTGTTCGGGCATGATCCGGGCAAAGATGCTGACCGTCCGCAACCGCGCGGCCAGCGCGGCATCGTCCAGCAGATCAAGGTCCGCGCCGGTCAGCACGTCTTCCCCGACGATCCCGACCTGTATCGCGATCGCGCGGGCCGTTGCGGCATAGTCGCCGGTGATCATCACCACCCGGATGCCCGCGCTGCGGCACTGGGCAACGGCATCCGGCACGCTCGCCCGCACAGGGTCGGCAAGGCCGATCAGCCCGGCCAGCGCGAAATCATGATCCCTCTGCGATCCGGGCCAGCCATCCCCCGCCCGCGTCGCCATGGCCGTCGCCACGCCCAGCACCCGCATGCCGCGGCTGGCCATCGCATCGACCGCCGCCGTCATCCGCGCATGCTCCGCCGGAGACAGGCGGCACAGCATCGCAATCGCCTCGGGCGCGCCCTTGGCGGCGACCCGGCCATGCGCCGCCGGGTCCGCCGGTTGCCAGATGTTGGACATCGCCAGCAATTCCGGCCGCAATCCATAGGCATGGACCAGCGACAGCCCGGCCCGGCGCGCGGCAAGGCCGGGCAGGCCGGCGCCCGCTTCGTGGAACGCCACCTCCATCGGATCGACCGGCACGGGCGCGCTGGCAAGGATGCTGGCGTCGATCAGCGCATGGAATTGCGGCGGCGGCGTTGCCGCATCATTGGCGATGCTTTCCCCCGATGCCAGCCACAGCTCTGCCACTGCCATGCGGTTCTCGGTCAGCGTGCCGGTCTTGTCGGTACACAGGACCGTTGCGGACCCCAGCGTCTCGATCGCCGCGGCCCGGCGCGTCAGCACCCCGGTCTGGGCGATGCGCCACGCACCCATGGCCAGGAAGATGGTGAGGACGACCGGAAACTCTTCCGGCAGCATCGACATGCCGATGGCGATGCCGGCCAGCAGCGCATCGACCCAGCCGCCGCGCAGCCATCCGTAGAGCAGGATGACGAGCAGCGCGACACTCCCGCCGCCAAGGCCGCACAGCCGCACGATCCGCGCCGTTTCCCGCCGCAGGCGCGGCGGTTCATTGTCCAGCGCGGCGAGCGACTGGCCGATGCGGCCGATCTCGCTGTTCGCCCCCGTGGCGGTCACGCTGGCCAGGCCCGACCCGCGCGTGATGAGCGACCCCGAATAGACGAAGGGTTGATCCTCGCCCCCCGGCCGGCTTCGGGCAGCGGCGGCAGCGCCATCCACCGCGACGCATTTGCGCACGGGCACCGATTCGCCGGTCAGCAGCGACTCGTCGGCCTGGATATCCTCCGCGACGACGAGCAGCGCGTCCGCCGCGACACGATCCCCCTGCTCCAGCACGATCAGGTCGCCGGACACGACCTCCCGCCCCGCGATCCGCACGCGCACGCCATCACGCACCACCAGCGCGCGCGGCGCCGACAGGTCGCGCAGCGCTTCCAGCACATGCTCGGTCCGGCTTTCCTGGATGACGGTGACGGCAATCGAGAAGGTCGCGAAGACGAGCAGGATCAGCGCCTCGCCCAGGCTGCCCAGCAGCATATAGGCAAAGCCGCCGGCCAGCAGCAGCGCCAGCATCGGCTCCCGCACGACCTCGCCCAGGATATGCAGCATGGACCGCCGACCCGCACGCGGAAGCGCATTGGGGCCGTCCACCATCAGGCGACGCTGCGCTTCGGCGGCGGAGAGCCCCCGGTGCCGCGCCGCAGGATCATGAAGCTGGTCCGTCTCCGTCACCTTGCGCGTCCCCCTGCCTCTTGCCGGACGGCGATGGCGCAAAGCATGCCACGCACGAATCCGGAATAATACGCATCTGCCCCTGTCCGGCGCCCCTATCCAGCGCCCCTGGCCAGGCATAATCGCGCGGAAACGGCGCAAACCCTTGCTGCGCCGCAACAGGAACCATGGTAGGAAGCTGCAACGCTTCTGGGGAGAACCATCATGGCTCTGGGCGACAACAAACCTCCGCAAGATGACGATCCGCTGCTGGACCTCTTCAACCTGCCTGCGGAGATGGTGAAGCCCGCCGTCATGGCATGCCGGCTGTTCAACACCGCCGTCGATGCGATCTTCTACGACGTGCCGAGCCTGCGCGCCGATTTCCAGGCCCATGACGAAGCGATGAAGGACAAGGGCGAGAAGCCGCCCTCCCGCGTCATCGCCTTCGATGCGATCAGCGACCCGGAAGGATCGCTGCTGCTGATCGACGCGACCACCGCGCCCTATGTCCATCGCTATCAGGATGTGCAGGCCTATCTCGATTCCCCCTATCCCGAGACCCGCGCCGTCAGGATCGTGACCATCACCGGCGTTGGCAGCTCCGCACTGGGCAGCGCGGCGCTGGCCTGGAATATTTCGACCGCGCTGGAGCGCCCCGTGCTGGCGATCGTGCCTGGCTATGGCGTTGCCGACATGATCCTGCAGGGCATGGGCGGCTGGTTCGGCTTCGGCATGTTCGACTATCTTCGTGCCAAGAGCATCACCCAGAACATGCTGGCCAATATCGTGCCCCATGCCGCCAGGATCGGCCGGCAGCTTTCCGCATCCGTCCCCGACGCGAAGACGCTGCACGGTGCGCCGATCTATCGCCGGGGATCGGGATCGTCCGACGTGCTGCATGCGCTGCTGCAGGAATTGCCCTCGCAGTTCCAGATCCTTGTCGGCCACAGCAAGGGCGCGCTGCAGATCGGCAACGCGATGCATTCGCTGCCACCGGACAGGACGCAGGGCGTGCATGTGGTCACGCTGGGGTGCCCCATCGCACAGGACATTCCGGGCGCCAGCTATTACCAGTATCTGGGCCTGTATGACGCGCTGGGGCAGATGAACATGTGGGGCCACTGGCCCGACCATTGGGTGCAAAGCTGGCACAGCACCAATCCCTGGCTGCCGCCCGCCATGGCGGCGGGCGAACTGGCGCAGAGCGCCGCATAGAAGGGAAATGCGTCGCCTGAGGATCGTCATGCCGAATGTGGTTCGGTGACGTGCCTCGCTGCCCATTGCGCCTCCGGATGCCTCAAAATGTGGGGAGAAATGGACCCTGAACCAGGTTCAGGGTGACGCGCCTTTCAGCGGCATGCCCTTCTGGCATGGCCTTCATGTCCATCATATCAGGTCCACTGCCCATGCCGACCATGGCTGACATGCATCCGCACTCTTGACGGATAACATTAGTTAGCTATCTAAGCATAATGAGTCGCAACGATCTTGCGCGGGCCCTGGCGACCCGCCTTCCGCCCGTGTCGCAGGCCTGGCGGCAGCTTGCCGACCGGGTCCTGGCGGAGCTGGGCGTCTCCAATTCCACCGGCTGGTGCATGATCTTCCTCGACCGGCTGGGAGCGGACGTGCGGCAGATCGACCTTGCCCGTGAGATCGGGATCAGCCAGCCCTCGCTCGTCCGCACGCTCGACCAGCTGGAGGCGAGCGGGCTGGTCGAGCGCCATACCGACCCCGAGGATCGCCGGACAAACAAGCTGAACCTGACCGACGCCGGCAAGGCGCTTGCCGCCAAGATCGAGACGCGGCTGGCGCAGATCCGCAGCGTGCTGCTGGACGGCGTTCCCGATGGCGATATCGAGACCATGCTGCGCGTCTGCAACCTGCTGAGCGAGCGCATCGCGCTCTGGCGTGCGCATTTATGAGCGAGCGGATCGGGTGGCCGGCGGCGCTGTTTTCCATCAAATGCTTCATCGCCGCGATGCTCGCCCTCTATATCTCCTTCAGCATCGGGCTGGAGCGGCCCTACTGGTCGTTCCTGACATCCTATATCGTCGCGCAGCCGCTGGCCGGCGCGGTGATCTCCAAGGCGGTCTTCCGCGTCATCGGCACGATCGTCGGCGCCGCGGCCACGGTGCTGATGGTGCCGCCGCTGGCCAATGCGCCGGAACTGCTGTCGCTCGCCTTTGCCAGCTGGCTGGCGCTGTGCGTCTTCATCTCGCTTCTCGATCGCACCCCGCGCGCCTATATGTTCGTGCTGGCCGGCTACAGCGCCTGCCTGATCGGCTTTCCCAGCGTCGACATGCCGGGGCAGATCTTCACCGTCGCGGTGCTGCGCGTGCAGGAGATCAGCGTGGGTATCCTGTGCGGCAGCCTGGTCCATGCCGTCATCTTCCCCGGATCGGTGACGCAGCTGCTGCTGCGCCGGGTGGACGACATCCTGCGCGATGCCGAACGCTGGTCGCGCGACGCCATCGCGACCGTGCCCGTCCCGGGGCTTGAGGCGGAACGGCGGCGGCTGGCGCAGGATGTGACGGAGCTGCACCAGCTGTCGATCCACCTGCCCTTCGACATTTCCCGCCTGTCCCCCCGCGTGCGGACCGTGCGGGCGCTGCAGGACCAGCTGTCCCTGCTGCTGCCGCTGGGCGCGGCGGTGGAGGATCGGCTGGCGACCTTCCGCGGCGAACCGGGCGCGATCCAGCCGGCCATGGAAGCGCTGATCGCCGATACGCGCGCCTGGCTGGCGGCGCCCGGCGAAGACCGCGACCTACGGCAGGCCGCGGCAGAAGCGCTGCGGACTCGCTGCGCCGCGCTGGAACCGGCGACCGGCCCGGAGATGACATGGCAGGACATGCTGCGGCTCAGCCTTGTCGCGCGCCTCTCGACCCTGATCGCGGCGCATCGCGACTGCCGCGACCTGCGCGATCAGATGATCACCCATAGCCGCCAGCCGGTGACGCCGCGCATCGCCGACCTGCTGGAAGGGCGACGGGACCGGGAGCTGCACCGCGACTATGCCGGCGCCCTGCGCGGCGCGGCGACCGCCTTCCTCACCGTGCTTGTCGGCTGCCTGCTGTGGATCGGCAGCGGATGGCAGGACGGCGGCACCGGCGTGATGCTGGCAGGCGTGTTCCTGGCGCTGTTTTCCGCCATGGACAACCCGCTCGGCCCGCTCAAGCGCTTCATCCTGGGCACGATCATCGCGACCGTCATCGGCGCCGTCTATGGCTTTGTCATCCTGCCGCGCATCGATGGCTTTTTCATGCTGGCGGCGGCCATGGCGCCAATGCTGCTGACGCTGGGCGCCTTCCTCGCTTCCCCGCGCTTTGCCGGTGTCGCACTGCCGACGATGCTGGGCCTGGGCAGCCCGGCGCTGATCTCGTCGCGCTACGTCAATGAATTTCCTGTCTTCATCAACGCCGCGATCGCGCAGATCGTCGGCCTGTGGTTTGCCATCGTCATGGCCGGACTGCTGCAGTCCGCCGGCGTGCATGGTGCCATCCGCCGCACCGTGCGCGCGGGCTGGGCCGACATCGCCGCGCGCAGCACTTCCATGAATCCCCCCGATGTGCGCGCCTGGATCAACCGGATGCTGGACCGCATCGCCCTGCTCGCGCCGCGCATCGCGGCCATCGGCGCCAGCGGCGGCAAGCCGCTGTACAACGCCATGCAAGACCTGCGCACCGGCGTCGCCATCGGCGAATTGCGCCAGCTACGGATCGACCTGCCGCAGAGGGAGAGCGCCCCGCTGGAGCCGGTGTTGCGCGATGTCGGCGCCCATTATGCCGAGCTGGACCCCGATGCGCCCGCGCCCGCCGGCCCCGCTTTGCTGGGCGGCATAGACAGCGCCATCGCCCAGTTCGCCGGCCACCCGCTCGCCGCCGTCCGTCGGCAGGCGATGCTGGCGCTGGTCAGCCTGCGCCGCAATCTCTTCCCCGATGTCCCCGCATATAGGAGCCCCGCCCGATGATCGGCGAAATCGCCCTGGGCGGCGTCTTCGTGCCGACGCTGCTCCTGCTCGGGGGGGTGGCGACGGTGCTCAGCTTCCTGCTGATGCGGCTGCTGGCCTATTTCGGACTCTACCGTTTCCTTGCCTATCGTGCGCTCGTGGATGTCAGCCTGTATGTCCTCGTCCTTGGGCTTCTCGTCCTTCTTGTCCCCCTGGTCGATATCCACCTATGAACCGTCTTGCCGCCACGCTGATCCGCAGCGCCGCCACCATCGTCATCGTCCTTGCCGCGCTCGCCGTCGCGCTGTGGATGTGGAACCATTATGAACGCAGCCCCTGGACGCGCGACGGGCGGGTGCGGGCCGATGTGGTGCGGGTGACGCCCGATATCGGCGGCCTCGTCACCTCCGTCCAGGTGCATGACAATCAGCAGGTGCATGCTGGCGACCTGCTGTTCGTCATCGATCAGCCCCGCTATGCACTGGCGCTGAGGCAGGCCGAGGCGCGCGTCGCCAGCGCCCGCGCCACGCTGGGCCAGGCCCGGCGCGAGACGCAACGCGACCTTGCCCTTGGCGATCTGGTCGCGGCCGAGCTGCACGAGCAGAATGTCGCGCGCGTCGCCACGGCGGAGGCGGCGCTGGCCGAGGCGATCACCGCACAGGACGGCGCCGCGCTCGACCTGCGGCGGACGCGCGTCATGGCATCGGTCAACGGCGTCGTCACCAATCTCGATCTGCATCCGGGCGACTATCTTGGCGCCGGCACTCAGGCGATGGCGCTGATCGACAGCGACAGCCTGCGCGTGGAGGGCTATTTCGAGGAGACGAAGCTGCCGCTTATCCGCATCGGCGCGCCCGTGACCGTGCGCCTGATGGGCGAGGAACGGGATCTGCAGGGCCGGGTGGAAAGCGTCGCCTATGGCATCAACGATGCCAGCCGGAGCGATTCGGGCAATCTGCTGCCGACGGTCGAGCCGACCTTTTCCTGGGTGCGGCTGGCCCAGCGCATTCCGGTGCGCGTGAAGCTGTTGCAGGTGCCAGGGGACATCCGGCTGATCGCCGGCCGGACGGCAACCGTCAGCATCCAGCCCACGCCGGTCAGGCAGCCCGCCACCGCCGGAGGCCGTCGCCATGGCTAAGCGCGCGCCGCTGCTGGCCCCGCTGCTGTCGCTGGCGCTCGCCGCCTGCGCGACGGCCGGCCCGGACTATCATCCGCCCGAACATGCGGCCGCCACCCGGCCGTCGGCGCAGGGCGCCTTCCGGTCCGCGCAGGGGGCAGGCTTTGCGCAGGCGCCGCTGCCCGACCATTGGTGGCGGCTCTATAACGATCCCCGACTGGACGCGCTGGTGGAACAGGCGCTTGCAGCCAATGCCGACCTGCGCGTCGCTGCCGCCAATCTGAAGCGCGCCGACGCGGTGGTCCGCGAAAGCATGGCAGGCCGCAGCGTCAGCACCACGGCCAGCGGCGGCGGATCGCTGGCCCGCGCATCCGGCACGGGCTACAGCCTGCCCGGCATCGCCAGCTATGATCTGGGCCTGTCGGCCTCCTATCCGCTGGACCTCAACGGCCGCATCCGCCGCGCAATCGAGGCCAGCGAGGCGGACCGCGAAGCCGTGGCCGCCGCGCGGGACTTCACCGCGATGAGCGTCGCGGCCGCCACCGCCAAAGCCTATGCGGAGGTGTGCGCCGCCAATTACAGCCTGTCGGTCAACAAACATGTCGTCGCCCTACAGCAGCAGACGCTGGACGCCACCCGCCGGCTCTACAGGGGCGGGCGCAACACCGCCTTCGACGTCAGCCGGGCGCAGGCCGCGGTGGACAGCAGCGCGGCGGCCCTGCCGACCTATGAGGGACAGCGGCAGGCGGCGCTCTATCTGCTCGCGACATTGCTGGGCCGGCCGCCGGCCGATTATCCCGCCGATGTCGCGGACTGTGCCGCGCTGCCCGGCCTTGGCCAGCCGCTGCCCGTTGGCGACGGCGCGGCGCTGATCCGCCGGCGCCCGGATATCCGGCAGGCGGAACGCGGGATCGCCGCCGATACCGCGCGGCTGGGCGTCGCGACGGCCGATCTGTATCCGCAGGTGAGCATCGGCGGATCGCTGGGGCTTGCCGGGCCGTTCAGCGGCCTTGGCTCGCCCTCGTCCTTCGGGTTCAGCCTGGGGCCGCTGATCAGCTGGTCCTTCCCCAATCGCCCCGTGGTGCGCGCCCGGATCGCGCAGGCCGACGCGCAGGTGGAAGCCGACCTTGCCGGTTTCGACGCGACCGTGCTGGAAGCCCTGCGGCAGACGGAGACGGCGCTGGAAACCTATCGGCGCGACCGCGAGCGCGCCGATGCGCTGGATCGCGCGCGGAGCAGCGCCGCCCTGTCCGCCACCCAGGCCGACCGCCTCTTCCGCTTCGGCCGGGGCGATTTCCTCTCGCTGCTGGAGGCACAGCGCAACCTTGCCACCGCCGAAGTCCAGAGTGCGGCCGCAAAGACACAGTTGCTGCAAGATCAGATCGCGATCTTCCTCTCCCTGGGCGGCGGATGGTCGTAGCGGCCCGTGCGACACGCCGCTCACCGGCACAGCGCACGAAACAAAAAGCCCCCTTGCCGGATTTGCGGGACATTACTTGATTATTCAAAATATCTATCGAATTATGTCTGCGATTATATTTCACATCCCAAAGATGATTTTAAGTTAAATTTTCCCGTTTACTGAAATATATTTGGAATATTACATGAAATATTCGCGATAAAAACAATCTTAAATCGCAGTTCATTTTATGAAAACTTCAATATGAAACGAAAATGAAATCTTCAATACTGTTTATGTTACAATCCATGTAACATTTCAGACTTTCTTCTCCTGTAGCCGCCCCTCGAAGCAACGAATCAATTTGCACAAAGGGGCACGACACATGCGATATCCTTCCACCCTGCGCCGGCAGCTGCTGATCGGCAGCGCGCTCATGGCCGGTCTCGCCTCGCCTGCGTTCGCCCAGGGCGCATCGGCAGGCAACGCAGCCGCCACGCCGGCCGTCGCCGACCCGACGATGGATATGGACGCCGGCCTTGGCGACATCGTCGTCACCGCGACCAAGCGTGAGACGAACCTCCAGAAAACGCCGATCTCGATGAACGTGCTGAGCACGGCCGCGCTCGCCGACCGCCATGTGCAGAGCGTGATCGACCTTGCCGACGGCGCCGTGCCGTCCCTGCGCGTCGCGACCTTCGAAGCCCGCCAGTCGGCGCTGACCATCGGCATCCGCGGCATCGTGCCGCTCGACGCCAACCAGCCCGCCCGCGAACAGGGCGTCGGCGTCTATATCGACGGCGTCTATCTCGGCCGCCAGCATGGCCTGAACGCCGGCCTGTTCGACATCGAGCGCGTCGAAGTGCTGAAGGGTCCGCAAGGCACGCTGTTCGGCCGCAACACCGAAGGCGGCGCGCTGAGCCTCGTCACCAAGGCGCCCACCGGTAAATTCGGCGGCACCCTGTCGGCCGGTTTCGGCAATTTTGGCAGCTACACCGCCGGTCTGCACCTGAACCTGCCGGAATATCACAACATCGCCGTCAAGGTCGATGGCGTGCTGCAGCATCAGGACCCGACGACGACGAACCCGCTGGCCGGCCAGGCCGGCTTCAACCAGTATCACCGCTATGGCGGCCGCATCGCCGCGCGCTGGACGCCGGCGCCCAATTTCACCGCCGATTTCGCCTTCGACAAGAGCCGTGACGAGAACACGCCCTTCTACAGCCAGCTGATCAACTTCAATCCGAACGGCCTGCCCGTCGCCACGCTGGCGCAGATTGCCGCCGCCGGCAACAAGGTGCCCGCGGGCATGATCGCGCCGCTGCCGCCGGTCGTTCAGGTCCAGCCCGACCGCTCCTCCAGCGCCGATGTCGGCGTGCCGCAGCAGCCCAGCATCGACAAGACACAGGGTTTCCTTGCGAACCTGAAATGGGAATTCGCCCCCAATGCCGAGTTGCGCTCCATCACCGCATGGCGCACCGTGAGCGACGAGCAGTGGGACAATTCGGGCGGCGCCCACCGCACCCCGCAGTTCCTGCCCAATATCGGCTTCAGCCGCTACAGCCTGTCGAACCTGGACCAGCGCCAGTTCAGCCAGGAACTGCAGCTGGTCGGCAGCCTGCCGCAGATCGACTATGTGTTCGGCCTCTATTATTTCAACGAGCGCGCCAATGACGCCGCCCGCACGCCCAACAGCAACAAGTGGAATGCCGACGGCACCGGCTATTCCATCGCGGACATCGCCACCTTCGCCACGTCGACCATCGCCCGCGCCAGCATCGCCTATTCCAAGAGCTATGCGGCCTATGGCCAGGTCACATACACCCCGGCGGGCATCGATACCGTCCACCTGACCGCCGGCGGCCGCTACACGCATGACAAGAAGAACGGCCAGCTCTTCATCGTCAACGGCGCGGCGACCAACTTCACCTTCGACCAGAAGAACGATCGCTTCGACCCGATGGTGACGCTGGCCTGGGATGCGACGGCCAACGCGCATCTCTACGCCAAATATGCGACCGGCTATCGCGCCGGCGGCGCCAGCTCGCGCTCCACGAACTACCGCTCCTTCGGCCCGGAAACGGTCAAGTCCTATGAAATCGGCGCCAAGACCGAATTTCTCGACAAGCGGGTGCGCCTGAACCTCGCAGCCTACATCATGGACCGCAACAACAGCCAGGTCGATTTCAACTTCTTCGTGCCGCAGACCGACGGCACGATCCGCAACACGCTGGAAACGGTGAATGCGGCCGGCACCACCAAGATCCGCGGCGTCGAGGCCGACCTGACGGTGCAGCCGATCGACAATCTGACGCTTGGCGCATCCTATGCCTATACCTACACGAAGATGCCGCCGGCCGAGAACACCGTGCAGGAACAGCTCAACCGACAGGTCAATCCGGCAAATACCGCTGCGGTGTTCCAGAATGTGTTCATCGTGTTCACCCCGCGCAACGCCGCGTCCGGCACGATCGACTATGCCCTGCCGGTGGGCGGCGACGACACCACCGTGCGCTTCCACCTGGACGGCAATTATTCTTCGTCGGCCTACACCTTCGACAATGAATCGGTGAAGGCGGACCCCAGCTTCATCGTCAACGGTCGCCTCTCGCTGGCAGACATCAGGATGACCGATGCCGGCCAGAAGTTCACCCTGTCGGTCTGGGCGCGCAACCTGTTTAACGAATCGCACATCTATCGCCGGTCGAACGCGAACCGCGCGGTGCTGGGCGACTATGCGAACTTCAACGCGCCGCGCACCTATGGCGTGGAACTTTCCGCCAACTTCTAAGACAAGCCTTCGGGCATGTTCCAGAGAGCCGGGTCGCCCATCGCGACCCGGCTCTTTTTTCGCCCTGTCAGGTCAGCGGTATCTTCAGGTCAGCGGCAGGGCGATCGCCACGCGCAGGCCCGGCGCGGCATCCTCCAGCATCATCCTGCCCCGGTGCAGCCGCACGATCGCGTCGATCAGCGGCAGGCCAAGGCCATAGCCCGCGCTGCCGCGCTCCGGGTCCACCCGGCCGAAGCGGGTAAGCGCGCGTTCGCGCTGTGCCGGCGCGATGCCGGGGCCATTGTCCGCGACCTCAAGTCTCGCTTCATAATCCCCCCGCATCAGCCGCAGCGTGATCCGCGATCCGGCAGGCGTATATCGCAGGCCGTTTTCGATCAGGTTGATCAGCATCTGGCCCAGAAGCTGGCGGTCGCCGCGTATCTCCACCGCGTCGCAGCGCTCCACCGCCAGCACATGCCCGCTTTCGGCGGCCACCGCTTCCATCGTCGCAACCGTTTCCTCGCACAGCGCGCCAAGCGCGACGGGCGCAAAGCCGGCCCGCCGCGCCCCGCCCTCCACTTCCGCAATGCGCAGCATCGCCCCGAACATCGCAAGCAGCCGGTTCGCATCCGCCATCGCTTCGTCCAGCTCGGTGCGCAGCGGCTGTGCATCCGGCCGCGCCGCCAGCAGGGCCAGCCGCTGGTGCAGGCGCGTCAGCGGCGTGCGCAGCTCATGGGCGATGTCGTTCGACACATTGCTGATCTGACCCATCAGCGTGCCGATGCGGTCCAGCATCCGGTTGAAGGCGCCCGCCTGCTGATCGAACGCACTGCCCGAGCCATCCAGCGGCACGCGCCGGCGCATGTCGCCGTCGATGATCGCCTCGACCGTCCGGCGCATCTCCACGATCCGCCGCCGGATCGTGCGCGCGAACAGGAAGGTCGCGCCCACCACCAGCGCGACGATCGCGCCGAAGCCGGCCAGATAGATGCGCAGGCGGGCGGCATTATAATGATCGAACGGCTCGGTTTCCGCCGCGACCGTCAGGCGCATGTCGCCGCCGATATCCCGCACCAGCGCCCGGCCATGGCTGAGCCCGGCAATGCCGTCGCTGCGGGCAAGGCCGGAATAGCCCAGCGGCAGCAGCCGCGCGATCGCGACATTGCCGGCGATCCGCCCGCCCCGTGCATCGGTGAGCAGGATCGCAAGGTCGCCGGTGTCGCGATCGCGCGCAAGGTCGCCGATCCTTTCGGCCAGCCGGGCGCGGTCGGCCGGCATCCCTTCGGGCGCCAACGCGCTGCTTTCGCCCGCGATCCGCTGGTCGACAAGATGATTGATGGTCGTGCTGGTCGCCATGAAGATGCCGACGCCCGTCAGGATCGTGGTCGTCAGGAAGGCCAGCAGGAAGGCCAGCGTCAACCCGCGCAACGATCGCAGCCTCATGCCCGGCCGGCCACGCTATTCGCGCAATCTGTAGCCAACGCCGCGCATCGTCACGATCGGGTCGTCGCCGCCATGCTCGGTCAGCTTCATCCGCAGGCGGCGGATATAGGCTTCCACGATGTTCGTCGTCGGCTCGAAATCATATTGCCACACCCGCTCCAGCAGCATCGGGCGGGTCAGCACCGCGCCGGCATTGCGCACGAATTCGGTCAGCAGCCTGAATTCGATATTGGGCAGGTCGAGCGGCTTGCCCGCCCGCCAGGCGCGGACCTTCTGCGGGCTGATGACGATATCGCCGGCGCGCAGCATGTCGCCCTCGTCGCTCTTCCAGTGCCGCGCCCGGTAGAGCGCATGGAGGCGGGCGTTGAGTTCGTTGGCGTCGACGGGCTTGACCAGATAATCGTCCGCCCCGGCATTCAGCCCCTCCACCTTGTTGGCGGACTGGCCCAGCGCGGTCAGCATCAGGATCGGCACGGTCACACCGGCATCGCGCAGGCGCTCCAGCACGGCAACGCCGTCCAGCCCCGGCAGGATACGGTCGAGAATGATCGCGTCGTACACCTGATCCGTCACCGCGGTAATCGCCGCGCGGCCATCGCCGACAACCGTCGTGCGGTGGCCGAAAGCCGCCAGCTGCTTTGCGAGCAGGGCCGCCAGCGCCTCGTCATCCTCCACGATCAGCAGGTCGAAACCGGGCGATGGCGCGGGCCCGGCCTGCGGCTGGTGGCGCGTGGCGGTGTCGGGAGCGTCGGAGGTGTGAGCGACATGCATTGCGGACGACCTGAACATTATACAGAGGGCCGAAAAATGCTGATCGGCCGATCTCCGCTATAGAGCAACCGGCACCGCCGGTCACTCATAATGGCGGGAAATCGTGGGCGATCAGCCGATCATGCTCAGCGCGAGGGCTTCCGCGACCTTGATGCCGTCGACCCCCGCGGACAGGATGCCGCCGGCATAGCCCGCGCCCTCGCCCGCCGGGAACAGCCCCTGCGTGTTGAGGCTCTGGAAATCCTTGCCGCGGGTGATCCGCACCGGGGATGACGTGCGCGTTTCCACGCCGGTCATCATCGCATCGGGATGATCGTAATTGGCGATCTGGCGGCCGAAGACCGGCAAAGCCTCCCGCATCGCCGCCACCACGAAATCGGGAAGCACCCCGGCAAGGTCGGTGGGATTCACGCCCGGCTTGTAGGATGGCTGCACCGCGCCGATCGCGGTGGAGGGCCGGCCGGCAAGGAAATCCTCTACCCGCTGGCCCGGCGCATGATAGTTGGAACCGCCGGCGATATAGGCCGCATCCTCCAACCGGCGCTGCAGGTCGATGCCCGCCAGCGGATGGCCGGGATAGTCGCGCTGCGGATCGATGCCGACGACGAGCCCCGAATTGGCGTTGAATTCCTGCCGCGAATATTGGCTCATGCCGTTGGTGACGACCCGCCCTTCCTCCGATGTGGCGGCGACCACGCGCCCGCCGGGGCACATGCAGAAGCTGTAGACGGTGCGGCCATTGGCGCAATGATGCGACAGGCTGTAGGCCGCCGCGCCCAGATCGGGATGGCCCGCGCATGGGCCGAAGCGGGCGCGGTCGATCCAGCTTTGCGGATGCTCGATCCGCACGCCGATGGAGAAGGGCTTGGCCTCCATATGCACGCCGCGGTCGTAAAGCGTCTGGAAGGTGCCGCGCGCGCTGTGCCCCACCGCCAGTACGACATGGTTCGCCGCCAGATATTCGCCGCCGTGCAGGTGCAGCCCTTTCAGCCTGCGGCTGCCATCGGCCATGGTTTCGATGTCGAAATCCTCGACCCGATGTTCGAAGCGATATTCGCCGCCCAGTGCCTCGATGGTGCGGCGCATCGCCTCCACCATCGTCACCAGCCGGAAGGTGCCGATATGCGGATGCGCCTCGGTCAGAATGTCCTCCGGCGCGCCGGCCTTCACGAATTCGGTCAGCACCTTGCGGCCCAGAAAGCGGGGGTCCTTGATCTGGCTGTAGAGCTTGCCGTCGGAAAAGGTGCCGGCCCCGCCCTCGCCGAACTGCACGTTGGATTCAGGGTTCAGCACCGCGCGGCGCCACAGCCCCCAGGTGTCCTTCGTCCGCTCGCGCACGACCTTGCCGCGCTCAAGGATGATCGGCCGGAACCCCATCTGCGCCAGGATCAGGCCGGCGAACAGGCCGCAGGGGCCAGCGCCGATGACGACCGGGCGCGGATGGGGCAGGCCGGAGGGCGCCTGCGCCACGAACCGATAGCCCGTGTCCGGCGTCGGGCGGACATGATTGTCCCCGGCCAGGCGCGCCAGCACGGCCGCCTCGTCGCGCAGCAGCACATCGACCGAATAGACCATCAGGATCGCCGACTTGCGACGCGCATCATTGGCGCGCCGGGCAATGCTGAACGACAGCAGATCCTCCGGCGCGATGCCCAGCCGCGCGAGGACGGCTTCTCTCAGCGCCTCTTCGGCATGGTCGAGGGGGAGCTTGATTTCGGAAAGACGCAACATGCCACGCGCTTATGCCAGTTCGGCCGGCAATGCCATGGGCGTGAACGCGCCCTACTCGCCGGGATGATAGGTCCGCTCGCGATGTTGCGCGACATCTTCGGGGTAGAAATAGACGTCGCGCAGCTTGCCCGCGGCATAGAGCGGCGACTGGTCGGCGAAATGCGGCGAGGCAGGGTCGCCACTCTCGCCACCGACACTCACCGCCCTGGCCTTGAGGCGCGGACCGAATTCCACCGCCGCGACAAAGCTGTTCCCCGACGTGCCGTAATAATGCTTGGCGCCGGGAAAGCGCTTGGGCGCGAAGGAGGCGAGCGAGCCCCATTGCGCGGAGGTGAAGGGCACCGGCAGGCTGGGCTTGCTGTCATCGAACGTCTGGGCGATGGCCCCGTCATTGCGCTGCAGCCGGTTGATCTGCCCCCAGGGCACGTCGATGCCGCCGAAATCGGCGGTGAGCCGGTCGATCGCCTTGTCCAGCGCGTCCAGCTTCTGCGCGTCGGTGCTGCGCGTGGCGATATAGTCCCAGGCGGAAAGCTTCGCCGCGCGGGCCGCATCGCTCACCACCGGCCACATCGCCTCGCCCCAGAACACGGCCACCGACGTGGCCCTGGAATCGATCGCCCAGCGATAGTCCCATGCCTTCAGCATGGCGATGGCCGGGGCCAGCTTCGCCCGGCGGGCGTCGCCTTCGGCCAGGCGGTCCCATGCGCCGGTCAGCGGCGGCAGCAACCGGGCAAAGGCCGGCAGATAGGGATCGTAGGCCGCCGCGACCAGCCCATCCAGCGTGAAATCCCGCCGGTCGGAGAGCACGCGGATCGCATGGTCGCCGCGCGGATTATCCCCCACCTGATCCATATAGCGGGGGAATAGTTCGCGCTTCGGGCTGTCCTTGCCCGCCGCCGTCCAGGGCCAGTTGTTGACGTTCATCACCCAGCCATTGGCCGGCGAAATCACCTGCGGCAGCGTGGCCATCGCATGCATCCCCTGCCATGCGGTGCGCGGGTCGCTGCCGTCCACCGGTTGCCGGTAATCGAACCGGTCGTCGCGCTTCGCGACGAATTGCGGATGCAGATAGGCGATCGCGCCCTTGCTGTCGGCAAACAGCGTGTTGTTCGATGAATTGCCCTGCAGTGCGGCGACCTTCATGAACCCGGCCAAGTCCCGCGCCTTGGTGCGCAGGAAGCTCTGCTCGATCGCCTGGACCGGCCGGTTCATCAGCGATGTCGCGATCCAGCGCCCGTCCTGCGCGCGGGTGATCGGGCCATTATGGGTGGCATAGGTGGCGAAGCTGCGGGTCGCCTGGCCACCGTCGGGCGTGCGGTAGTTGAGCGTGATCGTCTTCGTCGTCACCGGCCGCCACGCGGTGCCATGACGGTAGCGCAGCGTGCCGTCCGGCCCCTTTTCGACGGTCTCGGCAAATTCATCGACCCGGTCGACGCCGCTGGTCGTGTGCATCCAGCCGGCGTTCGCGTTGAAGCCCTGATAGATGAAGAACTGGCCCCAGGTCGCCGCGCCATAGGCGTTCAGCCCCTCGTCGCTGGTCATCTGCAGTTCGGAGCGGAAGAAGAAGGTGGTGTGCGGGTTGATCAGCAACAGGGCGTGACCATCCTTCGTGTGGGAGGGCGCGATGGCGATGCCGTTGGAGCCCGCCGGTTCCCTGAACACAAGGCCCAGTTCCATCGCCGTCATCGCCAGCGGCTGCTTGCCGTAAAAGGCTTCCAGCTGGCTCAGCGGCACCGCCTCGATATCGCCGCCGATGCTGCCTTCTGGGAAGCTCAGCGCCATCCACGGTTCGAAATGGGTGAGCACGCGCGGCTTCACCTGCGGATACGTGGCGAGATAATGGTTGAGGCCCGCCGCCCATGCCTGCATCAGCTTTTTCAGCCAGAGCGGACTGGCCGCATAATCGGCCTGCAATGTCACCGGGTCGACAAACAGCCGTTGCCGCAGGTCCTGCCAGATCGCCTTTTCCCCCTCCGCCTCGGCCATGCGGCCAAGGCTGGTGAGGAAGTTCGCCTCGATCCGGGGGAAATCGTCCTCGGCCTGCGCATAGACCATGCCGAACACCGCATCGGCATCCGTATGCCCCTTCACATGGGCGATACCCCATGTGTCGCGGGTGATGGTGATCCGTTTCGCATAGTCGGTCCCCGGCTCCGCGCCCGGCGATGACGCAGCCATGGCCGGTGAAGCAAGCAGGCCGACGGCGAGCGTCGCCATGGCGCAGCCGCGCGTAAATGCCGAAACCGTGCGCAAGACAGAATGATGGGAAGGATACACCCGGATCTCCAGCAAATCATGACGGACGAACCCGTCCAGGACATGCAGCGATGATGGAGCAAGCCTGGACGGCGCCCCGCACCCCCGCACGGAAGGGCGAACCTAGTCGGATCGCGCGGCGATGTTCAAGATGGCGCCCGCCATGCCCCGACCAAATGTTGACATGGCCGCTGCCAAGCTGCCCCGGCCGGCGACGGGGGCCGGCTTGACAAGAGCATGACCCTCAATCACCTGTCGAACATATCATCCCGCCTTCCGTTTTCCACAGGGGAGCCCTCCAGGCCAAATGTTACGTGGCATCTTCGCCTTCATCGACGGCTTCGTGGAGCCTGGTCTCCCTCCATCGGGCCATCCACGCCCGGCCCGCTGCATTCCCCACGCCTGCCAGTCGCTTCGATGAGCGACGGAAAGCTGCCGACCATCCGCGATGTCGCGGCGCGCGCGGGCGTGTCCGTCATGACGGTTTCGCGGGTCATCAATCACAAGAGCTGGGTCCGGCCGGAAACCCGCGCCCGTGTCGAAAAGGCCGTGGCCGAGTTGAACTATGCGCCCAGCGCCATCGCGCGCGCGCTGGCCGGCAGCGATGACCGCCGCGTCGCCCTGCTCTATCGCAACACCACGACCTCCGCCTATCTGGGCGAATTGTTGCTGGGCGGGCTGGACGAGGCATCCAACCACCATCTTCACGTGCTGGTGGAGCAATGCCCGGTGGAAGCTTCGGCCCAGGACATCGTCGCACGGATTTCCCGTGCGCGCGTGTCCGGCGCCATCCTGCCGCCGCCGCTGTGCGACAATGTCGAACTCATCGCCGCGCTGGCGCTCAACAATATTCCGGCGGTGGCCATCGCGCCGGACAATGCGGACCCCGCGCTGACGGCCGTCGCCATCGACAATCGCCTTGCAGCGCATGAGATGACCCGCCACCTCATCGACCTGGGCCATCGCCGCATCGCCTTCATCAAGGGGCATGTGCAGCACAAGGCCAGCGCGCGACGGCTGGAGGGATATCGCCAGGCGATGACGGAGCATGACCTGCCGGCGGACGGGGCATGGGTGGTCGAGGGGGACTTCACCTACCGATCGGGCCTGGAGGCGACCGAACGCCTGCTGACGCTGCCTTCCAGGCCGACGGCGATCTTCGCATGCAATGACGACATGGCGGCGGCCGCCATCACCATCGCCCATCAGCACCAGATCAATGTGCCCGCCGAGCTGACGGTCTGCGGCTTCGACGACACGCCGCTGGCCAGCACGATCTGGCCGGCGCTCACGACGATCCGCCAGCCGATCCGGGACATGGGCCGGGAAGCGATGGCCCTGCTGGCCCTGGAGATACGCCGCAACAAGGGCGCGACCGGCCACGCCGCCCAGAAACAGGCGAAAATGCACTATACGCTCATCCGCCGCCAATCGGACGCGGTGCCGCAGCTTCATCACCGCAAGGGGTGGGAACAGGCATGATGCGCCGATGCCGGTGTCACCAGATGCCGGTTCCGGACGCCACTCTCTTGGTTGCGATACCAAATATCCATTCGGCATCCCGCCCTTCACATCCTTGATGCGGTGAGAGCCGATATCGCCGTTGCGCGTGCGGTCAGGCATGGATGATTGCGGCCATGACACGGTCCGCAGATGGCGCAATCGCAGACCGCATGCAGGCGAGCGGGGTGGAGCATGACGAGGCCGGCAACAGCCCTCCTTCATGCCCGGCGGGCGCGATAGGCCCCTTGAGGAAATCGGCGGAAAGCCCCCCGCGACCATGGCTGTCAGCGCGGGCGGCCTGCGCATCGGGACATATTGCAGCGAACCGCCGGCCACTACCCATCACACCTGCCCCATCACCCCATGGCCAGCGTGCAACCACGGCCGCCGGTCTCAGCGCTCGCGGGTCAGCACCAGGCTCACCCGCCGATTACGGGCGCGACCTTCGGGCAGGGCGTTGTCGGCGATCGGCACGGTCGCGCCCACGCCTTCGAAACTCAGGCGCGATCGCGATATGCCGCCGCCGATCAAAAGCTCTGCCAGGGCCTTGGCACGCGCCTGGGACAGAGCCCGGTCCGCCGCCACATCGCCCGACGGATCGGTATGGCCGATCACATGCACCGTCACATCGGGGTTGGCCTTGAGCATCGCGATCAACCGCGGCAACCGCCCCTTCGATTCGATGGTGAGTTCCGACGATGTCCCAAGGAATTCCTGCCCGCCAAGCTCGAAGGATCGCGGCGAGGCGTCGTCGGACGCGAACCAGTCGACCAGCGCACGGCCGACCGTGCCCTTTTGCGCAACCAGCGTCGCGCCGTCGCGCAGGGCGACGATGCCGCTATCGCCCTTGGCGACGACAGGCGCCTGGATATCTGGCGCCGTCGACTGGCAGGATTTGAGCGCCACGCCGATCGACAGGATGAACACCATCAGGAAACCGAGCAGGATAAGGCGCGTCATCTCTTCAGTCTTCCTTCGACATGCCCCGCCACCGAGGCACCGCCAGCCCCCCTCAACCGGAACAGGCGAGCCACACCCATATCCGGCATCGCAAAATGCGGCGTTTCCCCAACCATGCGAGCAGGCTAACGCCGGAACCCCAAGAGCGCCACATTCTTCGATCAAGGGCATGAGGATGGGCATAATAGCTGGTCAGCCAGCCCCTTCACGCGCCCGCTTGCCGGCCCGTAAAACAGACACGGCTTGGCGAGGAAGGCAGGTTATTGGAAAATAATGGTGCCCGGGGACGGAGTCGAACCGCCGACACTGCGATTTTCAGTCGCATGCTCTACCAACTGAGCTACCCGGGCAGGCCGCAGGCGTGAAGTCGCCTTGCGGTTGGGAGCGCTGCCTATAGTCGCGGCCGCGGCGCTCTGTCCAGCCCTTATTCTTCGTCTTTTTGCATGTCCGGGTCGGCGGGCGGGCCGGGTACGGCATAGCCTTCGCCGAGCCATTTCAATAGATCGCGGTCGCGGCAGGCGCGGCTGCAGAAGGGCCGGAATTCGGCCTGTTGCGGCGCCTTGCACACGGGGCATCGGGCGGGGTTCATCCTATTGCGCATAGCCTGCGGATATGGCGAGCGATGCGTCCGCGCGCAAGGTGACGGGGCCGCCGCGGCGGCGTTCCAGCCGCTGCGTCCAGTCCGGCGTGCGGTGGACGATGTCGATGACGGCGGGGGCCGCGACCAGCGTCACGGCGCCGCCCTGGCTGTCGCCCGCCCCGCCGCTGTGCCGTTCCGCCCGGCGCAGCAGCGCCATCGCCGCCGTCATCGCCGGATCTTCGCGCAGCACTTCCATCAGCGAGCGGCGCTCGCGGCGGCGCACGATCTGGATGAAGCCGAAGCCGTTCACCGCCGTCCGCTCGAAGGGCAGCGGCAGATATTTGTCGATCTGCGCGGCGGCAACCAGCCGCTCGTCCTTGTTGTTGAGCGTCGGCAGGTCGATGCCGATCGAGCCGCCTATCCCCATGCGGCGGATCGCCTGCGCGGCAAGCTTTGCGCCCTTGGGGCCAAGCTGGGCGGGCGGCAGGCTGCCGTCCACGTCGATCAGCACCATCGCCGGCGTCAGGAAGATGCGCAGCGCGGCGTCTTCCGCGCCCACCTCGCCGCTCATCGCCTCTTCCATCAGCTCGCTCCAGCCATGCGCCTCCAGCCGGTCTTCCTCATGCGCGGGGCACGGGATGACGGGGATGTCGGTGGCGCGGATGCGCTGGAGCAGGCTGGGGCCGGGATGCGGCTTGCCGCCCGGCTGGGCGACACGGCCCTTGGCGAGCTTGGCCCGGCCTTCTTCGGCAATCGCTTCGCGCTGGATGTCGAGCATCAGCAGGCCGCCTTCGGCCGTGCGCGGCGGGATGGGTTCCAGCAGCACTTCCTCGCCGGTCTCCACCAGCCGCACGATGCCGCGCCGTTTGGGGATCAGCGTGTGGGTGAGCCGCCCCTGCGCCACTGCGCCGGGCAGCACGCCACGCCCCTCGCGCTCCACCTGCGCCTCCACGATGCGGCCGCGCTCGATCAGTGCGGCGCGGCTTTCGCCGATGCCTTCCTCGTACAACCACTCAGCCAAGGGGATATCCTGCCGCGATCAGCAATGCGCGTACCTCATAAACCGGCAGACCCACGATGGCGGCATGGCTGCCCTGGATGGAACGGATGAGCCCGGCGGCACGCCCCTGAATGGCGTAGCCGCCCGCCTTGCCATGCCATTCGCCACTGTCGATATAAGCGTTTATCTCATCGTCGTGCAGCCGCTTGAAGGTGACGATGCTGGTCGAAAGGCGATGGCGCGCGCGGCCTTCCCCGTCGATCAACGTCACCGCGCTCAGCACGCGATGGCGGCGACCCGAGAGCAGCGAAAGGCATGTGCGCCCTTCCTCCTCGCTCTCCGCCTTGGGCAGGATGCGGCGGCCGACAGCGACCACCGTGTCGCCCGCAAGGATCAGCGATCCAGGATGGCGCGCGGCCACAGCCACGGCCTTTTCTGCTGCCATGCGTTGCGCATAGGGCGCGGCCAGTTCGCCGGCATGGGGCGTTTCGTCGATATCGGCCGGGTCGATGGCGTCGGGCGTCACGCCGATCATGCCGAGCAGGTCGACGCGCCGGGGCGAGGACGAGGCCAGCACAAGTCGGGGCGCCGGCGGGGGAATCAAGCGCGTCATGCGCGGCACCCCCGCTTATTTGAAGCGATAGGTAATCCGACCCTTGGTCAGATCATAAGGGGTCAGTTCGACCAGCACTTCGTCACCCACCAGCACGCGGATGCGGTTCTTGCGCATCTTGCCGGCGGTGTGCCCGAGAATTTCGTGATCATTCTCAAGCTTCACACGGAACATCGCGTTGGGGAGCAACTCCACAACCTGTCCGCGCATTTCAAGCAGTTCTTCTTTCGCCATATATATCCGACAGACTCAAAAAATTCGCGCCGCCATAGCGCCAAATGGTGGGAATGGAAAGCTGTGCCGAGTCAAAGCGCCCGGCGGCCTGCCTCTGCGATGGCGTCAAAGACACGGGAAAGCTGATCCGCGTCGATGCAGTAAGGCGGCATCACATAGATGCTGTTGCCCAGCGGACGCAACAAGATAGCGCGATCGAGGAAGAAAGCACGCAATCGCGGCGCGATATCGGAGAGATAGCCGGCGTCGGCCACCTTCATGTCGATGGCGGCGACCGCGCCGATCCGACGGGGATTTTCGAAGGCGGGGTGGCCCGCGATCCGCACCAGCCCCTGCTCCAGCATCGCGCCCACGGCCTGCACCTTGCCCAGCACATCCTCGTCCCGCCAGATGGCAAGGTTCGCCGCGGCCGCCGCGCAGGCGATGGGGTTCGCGGTGTAGCTGCTGCTATGGTAGAAGGCGCGCGCGCGATCGGTGCTGCGATGGCTTTCGAAGATCGCCTCGCGCGCCAGCGTAACCGCCAGCGGCAGCGCGCCGCCGGTGATCCCCTTCGAGACGCACATGATGTCGGGCGAAA
Source organism: Sphingobium aquiterrae (assembly GCF_037154135.1). Lineage (NCBI taxonomy): Bacteria > Pseudomonadati > Pseudomonadota > Alphaproteobacteria > Sphingomonadales > Sphingobiaceae > Sphingobium > Sphingobium aquiterrae. The sequence continues at coordinate 274,855 of NZ_JBANFL010000001.1, read as the reverse complement.
TCCCCGCCTGTTCGCAGGCGAAGAGCGTGCCCGTACGGCCCCATCCGGTCATCACCTCGTCCGCGATCAGCAACACGCCATGGCGGGCGCAGATCGCTGCCATCTCCCGCAATACCCACGGCGGATAGATCAGCATGCCCCCCGCCCCCAGCAGCAGCGGCTCGACGATGAAGGCGGCGACATCGCCAACGGCGCAGGCGGCGTCCAGCGCGTCGAGGCTTTGCTGCTCTGTCCCGGCATGGGGAAAGGGGATAGTGCCGACATCGAATAGCAGCGGCGCATAGGGGCGGTTGAACACCCCCCGCTCGCCCACCGACATCGCGCCGATGGTGTCGCCATGATAGCTGTGCTGCAGCACGAGGATGCGGTGCCGCGCGACACCCAGATTATGCCAATGCCCCAGCGCCATCTTCAGCGCCACCTCCACCGATGTCGATCCGCTGTCGGAGAAGAAGGCACGGGTCAGCCCCTCCGGCGCCAGCGCGATCAGGCCCCGCGCCACCGCTTCGGCGGGGTCGTGGGTATAGCCGGCGAAGATCACCTGATCGAGCGTTGCGGCCTGCGCGGCGATGGCGGCGGCGATGCGCGGCTCGCAATGGCCATGGGTCGTCACCCACCAGCTGGAAATGCCGTCGATCAGCGTGCCGCCATCGGCCAGATGCAGCAGCGCCCCCTGCGCGCCGACGACATGGGGGATCGCTTCGCCAAGGCCATGTTGGGTGAAGGGATGCCAGACCGGCGAACTCATGCGAGCGCCGCCCTGATCGCGGCCAGATCGACATGGTCCCGCATCGCGGCAGCCAGCGTGCCGGCGTCCAGCGGATCGAGCCGCGGCAGCCGCCCGAGCGAGGGCACCCCGGCCATCAGCGGAATGATGCGCTCATTCTCCGCATGCGCCTCCCCGATGAAGGCGATGCCCAGCACCGGCACCTGCCGCGCGCGCAACGCCTCCATGCTCAGCAGGCTGTGGTTGATCGTGCCCAGCCCGGTTCGCGCGCACAGGATCACCGGCGCGCGCCAGCGGGCGAACAGGTCCGCCATGGTCAAGGTTTCACTGATCGGCACCAGCACGCCGCCTGCGCCCTCGACCACCAGCAGCCCGTCGACGGCCGGCAGCGCGAGGCGTTCCACTGCGATCTCCACCCCGTCGATCCGCGCCGCCAGATGCGGGGAAGCCGGCGTGGACAGCCGATAGGCTTCGGGCAACATATGCCCGGCGGGCAGGCCGGAAAGGCGCGCGACCGTCTGCCTGTCCCCCTCCGGCGCGACGCCCGCCTGCACCGGCTTCCAGTAATGCGCGCCCAGTGCGCCTGCGAGCCCGGCGGCGAACACCGTCTTGCCGATGTCGGTATCCGTGCCGGTGACGACCAGCGCGCTCATGCGATGAGGTCCACCAGCGTGCGCCCCAGCGCCCGCACATCGCCCTCATCCACATTCAGCGTCAGCGAAATGCGCAGGCGCGATGTGCCCGGCGGCACCGTGGGCGGGCGGATGCCGCGCACGTCGAACCCCGCCTCCTGCAGCGCCGCCGCCACGGCCATGGTGCGCTTGTCCTCGCCCAGGATGACGGGCAGGATCTGGCTGCGCGGCGCGGGCAGCCCCAGCGGTACACAGATCGCGTCCGCCGCCACGGCGCGCAGATGGGCAAGCTGTGCCCGCCGGTCATCCCCCACCGCCACCCGGTCCAGTGCCGTCGCCACCGCCACCGCGATCAACGGCGAGGGCGCGGTCGAGAAGATGAAGGGCCGCGCCCGGTTCACGAGGTAGTCGATCATCAGCCGGGGTCCGCAGACCAGCGCGCCTTCCACCCCCATCGCCTTGCCGCAGGTGTGGAGCGAGACGACATCCCCCGCCCCCTCCAGATGCGCCGCGATGCCGCGCCCGCCGGGACCGAACACGCCCGTCCCATGCGCCTCGTCCACCATCAGCACGCCGCCATGGCGCCGCGCCACTGCCAGCAGGGCATCGACCGGCGCGATGTCGCCATCCATGCTGTAGAGCGTCTCGCACAGCAGCCATGGCCGCCCCTTGCCGCCGCCCGTGCGCCAGGCGACGATCCGATCCTCGAACGCCTGCGGATCATTATGCGTGGCAAAGCCATGCGCGGCGCGCGACTGCCGGATGCCATCATGCGCGCTCGCATGGATCAGTTCGTCTGCGACAATCAGGTCGCCGCGCTGCGGCAGCGCCCCCACCAGCGCGACATTCGCGGCAAAGCCATTGGCCATGAACAGCGCCGCCTCCGCCCCGAAAAAGGCCGCCGCCTTGTCCTCCAGCGCTTCATGCTCGGGCGCATTGCCGCGCAGCAGCCGCGACCCGCCCGACCCCGCCGGCACCCCGCGCAGCGCCGCATCGGCCACCGCCCGCGCGATCGCCATGTCGCCCGAAAGCCCGAGATAATCGTTGGAGGCAAAATCCCGCCCCGCTCTTGGGATGAGCCGGCGCAACCGGCCGCGCACGTCCAGGGAGGCCAGTTGCCGGGCAAGGGGATCGGTCTCTTTCATTGCCCGTCCTGATAGTCCGGTTGCAGCGGGCAGCAACAGAAAATCCCGTCAGACAGGTTTCGCCAGCTTCGGCACCAACCGCTTCAGCGCCACGACCAACGCATCGACATCGGCGGGCGAAGTGAACAGCGCCGGCGTCACGCGAACGCACGCCCCCTTGGCAACGCCGGTGCGATGGACGGTGAAGATGCGATGCTCGTCCAGCAGCGCCTTCGCCACCAGTCGATTGTCGTCGGCGGAGGTCAGCCCGCGCAGGCGGAAGGATGTGATGGCCCCCGACAGGCGCGGATCGGCCGGGGTCAGGATTTCCAGCCCGTCCATCCCGCGCAGCGCTTCGGCCCAGCGATCGCGCAGATGGCGCAACCGCGCGGCGCGCGGCCCCGCCCCGATCGCCTGCTGGAAATCCAGCGCGACAGGCACGGTCAGTTGGGCCGCATAATCCGGCGTCCCGGTATGCGCGCGCGACTGGATGCTGTCGGCGCGGCCGCCTTCCTCACCGGGATCGGCATCGATATCGGCGATCCGCTCCTTTCGGATGACCATGGCACCCACTCCCAGCGGCGCGCCCATCCATTTATGCAGGTTCACGCCCACGAAATCGGCGGCGATATCCGGCAGCGCGAAGTCCAGCTGCCCCCAACTGTGCGCCGCGTCGACAATCGCGTCGATGCCCCGCGCCCGCGCCAGTTCCACAATTTCCCTCACCGGGATGACGAGCCCCGTGCGATGGCTGAGGTGCGTGAGCAGCACCAGCCGCACCTTCGGATGCGCATCGAAAGCCGCTGCATAGGCGTCGATCAGTGACTGGTGGGTCGCTGGCTCCGGCAGCGCGATCGTCACCACATCCACGCCGCGCCGGCCCTTCAGCCAGTCCATGCTTGCCTGCATCGAATCATAATCGAGATCGGCGTAGAGGATCGCGTCGCCCGGCCGCAGCCGGTTATAGCCGGTGATCAGTCCCTTCAGCGCCTCGGTCGCGTTGCGCGTGAGCACGACGTCCTGCGGCGTGACGCCCAGCGCCTGCGCCACCCGCGCCTGCACCGCCATCAAATCCTTGCCCATGCCGCGCCGGGCATAATAGCTGCTATCCCGGTTCACCCGCGCGACCGCCTGCTGATAGGCCGCCAGCACGGGCCTGGCCATCATGCCCCAATTGCCGTTTTCCAGCTGGACGACCTCACGCGTCACATCATATTGCGCCGCGATGTCCGCCCAATAGGCTTCATCCATGGCGATGGAAGGAACGGCCGCCAGCGCGCGCCCGGCGAGCGGGGCCGCCGCGCTTGTAGCCAGCAGCATCCGGCGTGTCATGTCCACGAAAGCGCTCCCCGATCAGCAAATCCGCCTCAGGGTGGCCGCAATGGTGGCCGCATGGCAAGAGCCGCATCCCGGCAAATGACACAGAATGCAAGAAAAGCCAGGAAGCACGAAAAAAGTGGGACGGCCCTGTGCGGGACCGCCCCTCTGTCTCCTGCGCCGTCCGATCAGGCACCGTGCGCCAGCGCCGCCAGCAGCAGCAGCGCGACGATGTTGGTGATCTTGATCATCGGGTTCACGGCCGGCCCGGCCGTGTCCTTATAGGGGTCGCCCACCGTGTCGCCGGTCACGGCCGCCTTGTGGGCGTCCGATCCCTTGCCGCCATGATGGCCGTCCTCGATATATTTCTTCGCATTGTCCCACGCGCCGCCGCCCGATGTCATCGAGATCGCGACGAACAGGCCGGAGACGATGACGCCCAGCAGCAACGCGCCAAGCGCCGCAAAGCCGTTGGCGACACCCGCGACCGCCTTTATCACGAAATACACCAGGATCGGCGCCAGCACCGGCAGCAGGCTGGGCACGACCATCTCCTTGATCGCCGCCTTGGTGACAAGGTCGACGGTGCGGGCGTAATCGGGCTTCGACGTGCCGGCCATGATGCCGCTGTTGGTGGCGAACTGCTCGCGCACATCCTTCACCACGTCGCCCGCCGCGCGGCCGACCGCCGTCATCCCCATCGCGCCGAACAGATAGGGCAGCAATGCGCCCAGCAGCAGGCCGACGATGACATAGGGGTTGGACAGGCTGAAATCGACCGGCGTGGTCAGGCCCAGCGCCGCATTGTAGAATTTCAGGTCCTCCGTATAAGCGCCGAACAGCACCAGCGCGGCAAGCCCCGCAGAGCCGATGGCATAGCCCTTCGTCACCGCCTTGGTCGTGTTGCCCACCGCGTCGAGCGCGTCGGTCTTCACCCGCACGCTGTCTTCCATGCCGGCCATTTCGGCGATGCCGCCGGCATTGTCCGTCACCGGGCCATAGGCGTCCAGCGCCACCACCATGCCGGCCAGCGCCAGCATCGCCGTCGCGGCGAAGGCAATGCCGATCAGGCCGGCGAACTGGTGCGCCACGATAATGCCGATGCAGATCACCAGCGTCGGCAGCGCCGTCGATTCAAGGCTGATCGCCAGCCCCTGGATGACATTGGTGCCATGGCCGGTCTCGCTCGCCCTGGCGATGGAGCGGACGGGGCGATAGCCCGTGCCGGTATAATATTCGGTGATGACGACCAGCAGCGCGGTGACGCCCAGCCCCACCATCATCGACCAGAACAGCTGCATGCCGGTATAGCCGCCGCTGCCGTCCAGATCGGTGCCGAAGGGCGTGTGCATGTCGCCCAGCGTGCGCCAGGTGACATAGAAGATCGCGGGAATCGACAGCAGCGCCGTCGTCCAGAACCCCTTGTAGAGCGCGCCCATGATCGACTGGCCAGCGCCCAGCCGCACCATGTAGGTGCCGATGATCGAGGTGATGATGCACACCCCGCCGACGATCAGCGGCAGCGACATCAGCTGCATCTTGAAGGCGTTGTCGACACCGCTCACCAGCAGCGCGATCAGCACCATGGTCGCGCCCACCGTCACCACATAGGTTTCGAACAGGTCGGCGGCCATGCCGGCGCAGTCGCCCACATTGTCGCCCACATTGTCCGCGATGACGGCCGGGTTGCGCGGGTCGTCCTCCGGGATGCCGGCTTCCACCTTGCCCACAAGGTCCGCGCCGACATCGGCCGCCTTGGTGAAGATGCCGCCGCCAAGCCGCGCGAAGATGGAGATGAGGCTCGCCCCGAAGGCCAGCGCCACCAGGCTGTCCACCACGGCGCGGTCATCGGGCGCGTAACCGGCGGGGCCGGTCAGATACCAGAAGAAGGTCGCGATCGCGAGCAGCGCCAGCCCCGCCACCAGCATGCCGGTGATCGCGCCGGCGCGGAAGGCGACCGTCAGGCCGCTCTGCAGCGATGCGCGCGCGGCCTGCGCCGTCCGCACATTGGCGCGCACGGAGATGTTCATGCCGATGAACCCCGCCGAGCCCGAAAGCAGCGCCCCGATCAGGAACCCCGCGGCCGAAAGCCCGCCCAGGAAGATGAAGACCAGCACGGCCACGGCAATGCCGACAAAGGCGATGGTGCGATATTGCCGGGCCAGATAGGCCTTCGCCCCTTCCTGGATGGCGGCGGCGATCGCCTGCATCTTCTCGTCGCCGGCGGACATGGCCAGCACCTGGCGGCTGGTAAACAGGCCATAGAGCACAGCCAGCAGGCCGCACCCTATGGCAATATGAACAACTGACATGGGCTATCCTCTCCCCCTTTTGTGGATTGTCATAGACGCCGCTCCGCAGGGAATGACGGGCGGTGAATGGCATGGCTCCGCCATCGGCCGGGAATGGAGCATCCGGTCGCGCGGCACGGCGGGCAGGTCAGCGTCACATGGATCGCATGGGGTCACAGGCATATGCATCCCGACCAAAGCTGAAAATCCGTTCAGGAAAGAGCCTATATGCCGAACCGCTCACGTCAAGCCGGTTGGTGGACGAGGCGGAGCGAGAGGGTGAGCGCAGAGGACGGCCGGCGCGGCAATTTCGCGCTAAAGGCGCAGTCCGAAACGGGCGCCAAGCACGGTCATGAGGACATAGAGCATCACGGTCAGGACACAGCCCGCCAGCAACGCCGCCCAGAATGGCGTGCCATGCCGCAGCAGCACGGGGATCAGCAGGAACATCGGCAGGGACGGCAACACATACCAGAATGTCGCCTGGGCATGCGCCGCCATGTTCTGCGCATCCGGCTTGTCCGACCAGAGCCAGATCATGCCCAGCACGGAAACCAGCGGCAGGGACGCGATCAGCGCGCCAACGCCCGGCAAACGCTTCGCCACCTCGGAAGCGACCGCCACGAGAATACCGGAAACCAGCGCCTTGATCGCAAGATACAGCATCGCGCCATAAAGCCCGAGCGCGCGATATTGGCAATGGCTAGGATGGGTGGAAATCATCCTTTCGTTATCCCTGTGCAGGCGGGGAGGCAGCTCCCATCAGAAGGCGCTGGGTGTCAGGTCAGGAGATGGATTCCCGCCTCCGCGGGAATGACGGTTTTGGGGTGAGAATTGGACTTCCTTCCGACGTCATGCTGAACTTGTTTCAGCATCCATTCGCCGTCGATAGAATTCTGCCCACCACAGGCAGAAGCCTGTCTTCTCAGGTGCAGCCATGTTCGTAACCCAGCCGCTCGGGTAGCGGCATGGCCTTGCCGTCGATTTCCAGCGTCAACCCCGGCGTCGGCACCAATTCTCCCACCGCGATCATGGGAAATCCGCAGTCCGGCAACATCGGCGCGGCGCAGAGCAGTTGATAGTCATCGCCTGCACAGGCAGCCATGAGCGCGGCGGCGCGGAGGTCGGCGGACATATCTGCCAGCGCCGGTGACAGCGGCACATGGGTGATCCGCGCGCCCAGCCCGCTCGCCCCGGCCATCCGGCCCGCGTCGATCAGCAGGCCGTCGGAGATATCCATCATCGCGTGGACATGCGGCGCCAAGGCACACCCTTCGGCAAGGCGCGGTTGCGGGCGGCGATAGGCGGCGATGAGCGATGCGGGCGCACTCTCCCCCTGTTGCAGCAGCGTGAGCCCGGCCCCCGCGTCGCCGATCGACCCGGTGACGAACAGCCGGTCGCCCGCCTTCGCCCCACCCCGCGCCGGCACGATATCGCTGGTCGCCAGTCCCATCGCGGTCAGGGTGAAGACGCGCGGCGCGCCCGAAGGCATAGCCACCGTGTCCCCGCCGACCAGCGGCATCGCATAAGCCTCCAGCGCTTCGCGCAGCCCGCCAAGGAACGCCGCGTCCCAGCCAGCATCGCCGGACAGCGCATAGTTCATCAGGCAGGCGACGGGCCGGGCACCCTTGGCCGCCAGGTCGGACAGGTTCACCGCCGCCAGCTTCCAGCCGATGTCGGCGGGCGGATCGGCGGGCAGGAAATGCACCCCTTCGACAATCATATCGCTGGTCAGGATCAACCGCTCGCCGCCCACGGGCAGCACCGCCGCATCGTCCATCAGCCCCCGCGCGGCGGGATCGCGCGCAAGCCCGCGCAACAGGTCGATGAAGGCGGCCTCGCCGCTCACATCAGGTGCGCACGACCTTCGCCACGCCATCCAGCAGGCCGTTGACGAAGCCCGTCTCGCGCTTTTCGTAAAAGGCGTGGGCGACGTCGACATATTCGCTGATGACGGTGGGGGTCGCCACGTCCTTGCGGGCGAGCAGTTCGTAGACGCCCGCGCGCAGGATCTGCCGCATCGGCTTGTCCAGCCGATCGAGGCTCCAGCCCGAGGACAGCTTGCCGGAAATCAGCCCGTCAATCTCGTCCTGCCGCGCATCGACGCCGGCCACCAGATCGTCGAAGAAGCTTTCCTCGGCATGGGCGTATGTCACGTCCTCGATAGTCGCGCCAAGGCGATGCTGGTGGAATTCGGTGAGCAGCACCGTGATCGGCGTGCCCTCCATTTCCTTCTGGTACAGGGCCTGCACCGCGGCAAGGCGGGCGGCGGAGCGGGATTTGGCGCGTTGGTTCATTTCGATATCCTTATCCGTTCGCCCTGAACTTGTCGAAGGGCCGTTCTTCTTTGGAGGAGGACAGGGCTTCGACGGGCTCAGCCCGAACGGCTGTTTTCAACTCAGGCGCTGCGCCACCGATGCGGCGTGCGCGGGAAGTCCTTCTGCATGGGCCAGCGCGACGGCGGCCGGCCCGATGGCTTCGAGCGCCGCCTTGTCGAGCGCCAGAAAGCTGGTGCGCTTCATGAAATCGAGCACCGAAAGCCCGGAGGAGAAGCGCGCGCGGCGGCCGGTGGGCAGCACATGATTCGGCCCGGCGACATAATCGCCCACGGCTTCCGGCGTCATGCGACCCATGAAGACGGAGCCGGCATGGCGCACCTGCGCGAACAGCGCGTCGGGATCATCGACGGCCAGTTCCAGATGCTCGGGCGCAAGCCGGTCGACCAGCGGCAGCGATGCCTCCAGCGTATCGACGGTGATGATCGCGCCATTGGCGTTCCAGCTGGCCCGCGCGGTCTCGCGCGTCTGCAGCCGCTCGATCTGCGCCTCGATGGCCGCGCCGACGGCATCGGCAAAGGCGGGGTCGTCGGTGAACAGGATCGACTGGCTGGTCGGATCATGCTCGGCCTGGCTCAGCAGGTCGGCGGCGATCCATTCCGGGTCGTTGCGGCCGTCGGCGACGACCACGATCTCGGACGGCCCGGCCACCATGTCGATGCCGACGACGCCGTAAAGCTGCCGCTTGGCCTCCGCGACCCAGGCGTTGCCGGGGCCGACGATGACATCGACCGGCGCGATTCTTTTCGTGCCATAGGCGAGCGCGGCAATCGCCTGCGCCCCGCCCACGCGCCAGATCTCCTCGATCCCGGCGATGCGGGCGGCGGCCAGCACCATGGGGTTGATCTGACCGCCCGGCGTCGGCGTCACCATCGCTATGCGTTCGACGCCCGCGACCCTTGCCGGAATGACGTTCATCAGCAGCGAACTGGGATAGGCCGCGCGCCCGCCCGGCACATAGAGGCCCGCCGCATCCACCGCGCTCCACCGCGCGCCCAGACGCACACCGGCGCTGTCCACGCTGTCGCTGTCCTGCGGCCTCTGCTTCTCATGATAGGCGGCGATCCGCGCAGCGGCGAGTTCCAACGCGTCGCGCAACTCCGTGGAGATGCCGGCCAGCGCCGCATCCATCTCCGCGCGGGTTACGGACCAGCCGCTGGTCTCCAGATCATGCCGGTCGAACCGCTGGGTATAATCGGCCAGCGCCACATCGCCCTCGGCGCGGATGCGCTTGAGGATCGCGGTCACGTCGCGCGAGACATCCTCGTCCGCCTCGCGCCGGGCATCGACCAGCGCGGTGAAGGCGTCGGCAAAGCCCGCGTCATTGCTGTCAAGGCGAAGGGGCATCAGCGCATGCCCTCATTTGCCGTCATTCCTGCGAAGGCGGGAATGACGGTGGTGGGATTAAGCGGCATCGGGCACCTCAACGGCGCGGCGGAAGGCGTCGACCAGCGGCACCAGTTGCGCCGAGCGCATCTTGAAGGCGGCGCGGTTGACGATCAGCCGCGCGGAAATCTGCATGATGACGCTGGTTTCAACGAGACCATTGGCCTTCAGCGTCGCGCCCGAGGAGACAAGATCGACAATGCGCCGCGAAAGCCCGAGCGACGGCGCCAGCTCCATCGCGCCATTGAGCTTCACGCATTCGGCCTGAATGCCCTGCGCCTCATAATGGCGGCGGGTCAGGTGCGGATATTTGGTCGCGACACGCACATGGCTGAGCGCCGCCTCATCCTCCGCCGCCAGCCCCTCGGGCTCCGCGACGGACAGGCGGCAATGGCCGATGTTCAGATCGACGGGGGCATAAAGCTCCGAATAATCGAACTCCTCGACCACGTCGGAGCCGACGATGCCGATCTGCGCCGCGCCATGCGCAACGAAGGTCGCGACGTCGAATGCGCGGACCCGAATGATCGACACGCCCGGCTGATTGGTGGCGAAGCGCAGCGCCCGGCTTTTGCTGTTATGGAAGTCCGCCTCCGGCTCGATTCCGACCTTGCCGAGCAAGGGCAGGGCTTCGTCCAGGATACGTCCCTTGGGGATGGCGATGATGAGCGGCGGCGTCATGATGGGCGCGCTTTACTTGGCGTACCGGAAAAGGGCAACCGGAGAGGACGGCGCACGGGCAGGCTTATGACGAACAGCATGATCGACAATGGCGGGATCGAGAACGGCGGGATCGAGGATGGCGGCGAACTGCTGCGGCAGGCACGCATCTGCCGCGCGATGGATTCGCCCTTCACCGCATCCATGCTGGAAGCGGCCAAGCGCCAGTTGCGGGAAACATCGCGCACCGGGCGCAGGATCGCCGACTGGCCAGGCAATCGCGGCCATGCGGCGGTCGCCCTGCGCCTGGCGGGCGGCTTTCACGCGCTGGCAAGGGCTGGCGCGTCGGATGCCCTGACGGCGCTCTACCAAAACCGGACCGGCGATTTCGACCGGGTGGTGGCCGATATATTGAGCGCGCAGGATGCATTCCTTGCCGGCTGGCTGAATGCCCCGCCCCAGACCAATGAGGTCGGCCGCGCCGCCGCGATCATGGCGGCGCTGCTGATGGCCTCCGCCCGCTTCGGCCAGCCCTTCGAACTGCTGGAGCTGGGCTCAAGCGCCGGGCTGAACCTCAACCTGCATCGCTATGCCTATGATCTGGGCGGCGTGGCGGCGGGCGATCCCGCGTCGGCCCTGCGCATCCGGCCGGAATGGCGCGGGCCGCCGCCGCCGAACGCTAAGGTCGAGATCCTGCGCACGCGTGGCGTCGATATCGCGCCCATCGCCCTGGCCGATCCGGCGCAGGGTGAGCGGCTGATGGCCTATGTCTGGGCGGATCGGGACGATCGCATGGCGCGACTGGAACAGGCGATCGCCATCGCCCGCGCCCATCCGCCGGCGCTGGACCGGGGCAACGCCGCGGCATGGATCGCCGACCGCCTGCGCGAACCGCAGGCCGAAGGCGTCACCCGCGCCATCTTCCACAGCATCGTGCTGCAATATATCCCGGCCGAGGGGCAGGCGAAGATCAGGGCGGCGATACTGGAAGCGGGCCAGCGCGCGACCGCCGCCCGCCCGCTCGCCTGGATCAGCTTCGAATGGGACGAGGCGCGCAACGCCATCCACCTGAAGCTCAGCTGCTGGCCAGGCGATGGCGAACGGGATATCGCAACCTGTCACCCCCATGCCCAATGGATCGAGTGGCATGAACCCCGGCACATCCCTACATGACGACATCCCCTCTTTCGGAGCGCTCCATGACCGATCTTTCCGCCTTCCCGATCACCAGCCGCTGGCCGGCGCAGCATCCCGACCGCATCCAGCTGTATTCGCTGCCCACACCCAATGGCGTGAAGGTGTCGATCATGCTGGAGGAAACCGGCCTGCCCTATGAGCCGCATGGCATCGACATCGGCAAGAACGAGACCTGGACGCCGGAATATCTCTCGCTCAACCCCAATGGGAAAATCCCCGCGATCATCGATCCCGACGGGCCGGACGGCAAGCCCTTCGCCCTGTTCGAATCGGGCGCGATCCTCGTCTACCTCGCCGACAAGACCGGACTGATGCTGCCCGCCGACACCGCCGGCCGCTACGAGACGCTGCAATGGGTGTTCTTCCAGATGGCGGCAATCGGCCCGATGTTCGGCCAGCTCGGCTTCTTCCACAAATTCGCCGGCCGCGACTATGAGGACAAGCGCCCGCTGGAACGCTACCGCGCCGAAAGCCAGCGCCTGCTGGGCGTGCTGGAAACGCGGCTGGAGGGGCGCACATGGATCATGGGCGACGACTATACCATCGCCGACATCGCGACGCTCGGCTGGGTGCGCAACCTGATCGGCTTCTACGAGGCACGCGACCTTGTGGACTATGATTCGCTGAAGAATGTGCCGGCATGGCTGGAACGCGGCCTCGCCCGCCCCGCCGTGCAGCGCGGGCTGGAAATCCCGGCGCGGCCGTGAATTTACGTCATTCCCGCGGAGGCGGGGACCCATCTCCCAATAGTCGCGCCTGGTGAAACGTCGGGAGATAGGTTCCCGCCTCCGCGGGAATGACAGCATGACAGAGCACGGGCCCTATGGATAACTCACCGTCTTGGGCCGTCCCTGCGGGATCGGGATATATTCCTGATCGTCGCCGGGGATCAGCGGGAAGCGCATCGCTTCCCAGTCCTCGCGCGCCTGCATCAGCCGGTCGTGGGTGGAGGCGACGAAATTCCACCACACATGGCGGGGCGTCCTGAACGCCTCGCCACCGCACAGCATCACCCGGCCGCCATCCACGCTCATCAGCATCGCGCGCGTGCCGGGGCGCAGCACATAGAGCGTCTGCGGCGCCAGTGGCACGCCGTCCAGCGCCGCGTCGCCGCCCGAGACATAGATCGCCCGCTCGTCCGCCTCCGGCAGGATCGGGATCATCCCGCCGGGCCGCAGCATGATGTCGGCATAGACGGTATGGGCATAGGTCGTGACCATCGATTCCGCGCCCCAGAGCGACCCCATGATGACACGCGCCCGCACGCCGCCATCCTCGATCACCGGCAACGCCTCTTCCGGCACATGCTCGAAGGCGGGGTCCATTTCCTCATTGCGGTCGGGCAGCGCCAGCCAGGTCTGGATCGCCGACAGCTTCGACGCCTTCGCGCGCTCGTCATCGGGCGAGCGTTCGGAATGGACGATGCCCCTGCCCGCCGTCATCAGGTTGACCGCGCCCGGCTGGATCAACTGCGCCGACCCCAGCGAATCGCGATGCATGAAGGCGCCCTCATACATATAGGTGACGGTGGCGAGGTTGATGTGCGGGTGCGGGCGCACGTCCGTCCCCTGCCCCGGCGCGAAACTGGCCGGCCCCGCCTGGTCGAAGAAGATGAACGGGCCGACCATCGTCCGCTCCTTTGCCGGAAGCGCGCGATGCACGCGGAAATCGCCCAGGCTGTGGGTCGTGGGCGTGATCGTCTGGATGATCGGGCTATCGGTCATGCGGCGTCCAGTTCGGGATAATGACGAAAAATGCCATTGCGGTTGAAGGCGATCCGGCGGCTGCTGTTCAGATATGCCTGCAGCGCGTCCAGCGTCGCGACCCGGCCGCACAGCGCCCGCATCAGCGGATACTCCCCCGCGATCGTCGCCATCCGGCGCGGAAAGGCATGATGCAGACCCTCGACCAGATGCCACAGCGACAGGTCGGCATAGCTCCAGCGCTCGCCGGCCAGCCAGTCGCCATGCCGGGCGCCCAGCGCGCGCTCGAACCAGGCGAAATAGCCCGGCATCCGCTCCGTGCGGAACGGCGCGGCGGCGCGCGCCGCTTCGGCCTTCTGGTCCTCATAATAGAGGGTCGCCGACAGGGGATGATGCACATCATGCGCCTCCGCCACCATGTCCATGATCGTCAGCTGCACCTGGTTCAGCCAGTAGCGGGCCTCCATCGTCGCCGGGCCACAATCATGCCGTTCGGCAAGGAACATCAGGATATTGGCGGTCTGCGAGACGGTATGCCCATCCATCGCCAGATAGGGCGGGGCATAGGCCGGGCCGGCGCCATGCCGTTGCATGTCGGCGACCAACGCCTGCGCGCCGTCTTCGCGTGCGCGGTCGCGATAGGGAATGCGGCATGCCTCCAGCGTCAGCCGGACGAATTCGCCCCGCCCGGGAATATCGGGCCAGTACCAGAAATCATATGCCGCCTGATCGACCATCGCCCCACCTTTTCGCTGCCGCCCTTCCGCTGCCGCGCACGGCGATTCACCTCATGCCGCCGGCTTGAGATCCCCGGGCGCCAGCGCCTTGATCGCCAGCGCATGCACCTTGTCGCGCAGCAGGTCGGCCAGCGCCGCGTTCACCATCCGCTGGCGGGCGACGCGGGTCTTGCCGGTGAAGGCATCCGACACCACTTCCACGGTGAAATGGCTCTCCCCCGAACCGTCGTGGCCGGCATGGCCGCGATGCTTCTCGCTGTCGTCGATGACGGCGAGCCGTTCGGGGATCAGGGCGGCGCGCAGCCGATTTTCAATTTCGCTGGCCACCGGGCCTTTCGATTTCTGTTCCATCGCCCTTATATAGACTTGCCCGTTTGGCTTTGCATCAGGACTTCTCTTCTTGGCGACCGACCCTTTTTCGACCCGGCGTTTCAACCGTTTCCACGGGCGCGTGGAAACTGGCCATGAATGCGCGGTCGCAGGGTGCCCGGAGGCCGGCGAGTTTCGCGCGCCCGCGGCCGGCGGCCATGGCGACGGCAGCGAAGGGCCGCGCTGGCGCTGGCTGTGCCTGGAGCATGTCCGTGCCTTCAACCAGGGCTATAATTATTTCAGCGGCATGAGCCCGGACGAGATCGCCGCGGCCCAGCGCCCCTATGCCGGATGGGAGCGGGAAACGCGGGCCTTTTCGTCCAATGCCACCAGCCCGCCGCCGCGCTGGGACGATTTCGCCGATCCGCTCGACGCCATCGGCGCCAGCTTCCGCAACAGCGTGCGCGATCGCATGGCCAAGGCCGCGCGCGACCGGGCCGAGCGTGTCGATGGGAAGTTTCTGTCGCCCGAGGACCGCAAGGCGCTGGACGTCATGGGGCTATCGCTGGACGCCGACCGCAAGATGCTGCGCCAGCGCTATACCGAGCTGGTCCGCCGCTATCATCCCGACCATAATGGCGGCGACCGCACCCATGAAAGCGCGTTGCAGGGCGTGATCCAGGCCTATGGCCAGCTGCGCAAGGCCGCCGCCTTCGCCTGATCCCCGATCATGCCGGGCGCAGCCAGAACCATCCGGCAAGTCCGGCAATGACGCCGGCCTGCAGCAGCGTGATCAGCGCAAGCTGCATCGAGAAGGGCTGCTTGCGGGTCTTGTGGCGAAACAGTTGCCGCGCCAGCCATGCGCCGGGCGATCCGCCGATCAGGGCAAGGCGCAGCAGCTCGGCTTCGGGAACGCGCCGCCGGCCGGCACGGGCCCGCGCCTTGTCCTGCCCGAAGCGCAGCATCGTCCAGGCGTTGAGCAGGAGCAGCGCCGGCAGAATGATCGTCCACATGGCGCGATCCTTAGGGGAGATGGCGGGGAAAAGCACGCCACCGTCCCCATCGCCCACGCCATCCATCCTTGCGATAAGGGCCGGTCGCTGCCATAGCGCCCGCCCCCCATATTGGAGACCGTCCATGTCGAGCAGCGCCCCTGCCCGAGACTCTTCCCATGCGATTGCTGGCCATGCGATCGATGGCCATGCGATCGATGGCCGCGCGCTCGGCCTCGATTTCGGCACGACCAACAGCGTGGCGGCCATCGCCACCGGCCAGGCATCCGATCTTGTGACCTTCACGGGCGCGCAGGCGACTGGCGCCGTCTTCCGCTCGGCGCTGTGCTTCTGGCACGACAATGACGTGAAGGGCGGGCTCGCGCATGAGGCGGGGCCATGGGCGATCGCGGAATATCTGGAATATCCGCAGGACAGCCGCTTCCTCCAGTCGTTCAAGTCGGTCGCCGCCAGCCCGATCTTCGAGCAGGCGAGCGTATTCGACAAGCGCTATAAATTCGAGGATCTGGGCCAGCGCTTCCTTGAGCGGATGATCGCCCATGCCGGCGGCGGGCTGGACGACCGGCCCGAACGCATCGTCATCGGCCGCCCGGTGGAATATGCCGGCGCGCGACCGGACGAGGCGCTGGCCCGAAAGCGCTATGACGCGATGTTCCGGGGCTTCGGCATCGACCTCCATTATGTCTATGAGCCATTGGGCGCGGCGTTCAGCTATGCCTCCGGCCTCACCCGGCCGGCGACGATATTGGTGGCGGATTTCGGTGGCGGAACCAGCGATTTTTCGATCGTGCGGGTGGCGGAACCGGGCGCCGCGCGGCGATGCACGCCGCTGGGCTCGGCAGGCATCGGCATTGCCGGCGACCGGTTCGACTATCGCATCGTCGACCGGCTGGTGCTGCCGATGCTCGGCAAGGGCGGGCTCTACCGCTCCTTCGGCAAGGAGCTGGAGATTCCGCGCAGCTATTTCGCCGATTTCGCCGACTGGTCCCGCCTCGCCCTGATGCGCAACCGGCGGACGATGGACGAGCTGGCCCAGCTGCAGCGCAACGCCATCGATCCCGACGCCATCGGCCGGATGATCGCCGTGATCGAGCATGAGCTGGGCTATCCGCTCTACGATGCCGTCGGCCGCCTGAAACGCGCATTGTCGCAGGCGCAGACCGCCCATTTCCACTTCGGCGCGCAGGGGCTGGAGATCGAGGCGGACGTCGACCGCGCCGATTTCGAAGGCTGGATCGCCGACGACATCGCCCGGATCGAGGCGACGGTGGACAAGGCGCTGGCCAGGGCCGGCACCGCGCCCGAGGCGATCGACCGGGTGTTCCTGACCGGCGGCTCCTCCCTCATCCCCGCGATCCGTGCCATTTTCGACCGGCGATTCGGCGCGGACCGGATCGCCACCGGCAATGAGCTGACCTCCATCGCCCATGGCCTTGCATTGATCGGGCAGGAACCCGATCTCGCCAGCTGGGCGGCCTGATCGTCCTTCTCATGGTCGCCTCTCTATCGACAGCCGCTTGCTGCTTGGGTTAGGGGCAATATGACTCGCAGGAAGACAAGAGACATGACCGACATTTCCAACGTCCAGCCCGACACCCGCAGCGAAACGCTGCTGGATGCGCCCGACCGGGAAGTGGATGCGCGCGACGTCTTCGGTGTCGACGTCGACATGAAGATTCCGGCTTTTTCCGAAGCCGACGAGCGCGTACCCGATCTCGACCCCGCCTATGTGTTCGATCCGGACACGACCTTGGCGATCCTGGCGGGCTTTGCCTTCAACCGCCGCGTGATGGTGCAGGGCTATCACGGCACCGGCAAGTCGACCCATATCGAACAGGTCGCCGCCCGCCTCAACTGGCCGTGCATCCGCATCAACCTGGATGCGCATATCAGCCGCATCGACCTGGTCGGCCGCGACGCCATCGTCCTCAAGGACGGGCAGCAGGTGACGGAATTCAAGGAAGGCCTGCTCCCCTGGGCGCTGCAGCGCCCGGTCGCGCTGGTCTTCGACGAATATGATGCCGGCCGCCCGGACGTGATGTTCGTCATCCAGCGCGTGCTGGAAACCGACGGCAAGATGACCCTGCTGGACCAGAACCGGGTGATCCGCCCGAACCCCTGGTTCCGCCTGTTCGCCACCGCCAACACCGTGGGCCTGGGCGACACGACCGGCCTCTACCATGGCACGCAGCAGATCAACCAGGGCCAGATGGACCGCTGGAACCTGGTCGTCACCTTGAACTATCTGCCCGCCGCGACGGAAGCCCAGATCGTGCTCGCCAAGTCCGGTGAGTATGACCATGAGGGCGGCCGCAAGGAAGTGGAGAACATGATCAAGGTGGCGGAACTGACCCGCCAGGGCTTCATCAACGGCGATATCTCGACCGTGATGAGCCCGCGCACCGTGATCAGCTGGGCACAGAACGCGCTCATCTTCAAGGATGTCGGCTTCGCCTTCCGCCTGAGCTTCCTCAACAAGTGCGACGAGGCGGAGCGCCCGCTGGTCGCCGAATATTATCAGCGCGTGTTCGGCAAAGACCTGCCCGAAAGCATCGTGGGCAAGGCGGGATGATGTCGAGCGTAGCGCAGGACGTGCGCCGCCTTCCTCTGGAGGGTGCGTTCAACCTGCGCGATTTCGGCGGCTATGCGACGGCGGACGGCCGTGTCGTGAAGCGCGGCATGCTCTTCCGCTCGGGCACGATGACCCTGCTGACCGGCGCCGACGCCGCCCATCTACGCGCGCTGGGCATCCGCGCCATCTGCGATTTCCGCCGGGGCAATGAGCGCGCGGCGGAGCCAACGCTGTGGCATGGCGAGGCCGATGTCGACTATTTCTGCCGGGACTATGGGGAAAGCAGCGGCATCCTTGGCGAGATGCTCAAGAGCCCCGCGCTGACCGCCGCCGACATGCGCGCCGCCATGATCGCGCTTTACCGCGAGATTCCGGTGGACCATGCCGCATCCTATCGTGCCATGTTCGCGCAGATGCTCTCGGGGCGCCTGCCGCTGCTCATCAACTGCTCGGCGGGCAAGGACCGCACCGGCATTGGCGCGGCGCTGATCCTGGCGGCGCTGGGCGTGCCGCGCGCGACCATCGTCGAAGACTATCTGGCGACCAACGACCATGCCGACTGGGATTGGCTGCTGTCGCATCGCGATGGCACCGCCGTCGCGCGCAGGCGCCGCGCCAGCCCGGACGCGATGGCGCCGCTGCTGACCGCCGACGCGGCCTATCTCGAAAGCGGCTTTGCCGCGCTGGACGAACGCCATGGCGGGCTGGACGCCTATCTGTCCGACGCGCTGGGCGTGGACGCCGCCGCCCGCCGCGCCCTGCGGACGGTCCTGCTCGACGGATGACCACCCGCTCCCCCCTCGACGCCTTCAAGGATGTGCTGTCCGGCGCCGCCCGGTCGATGGCGCGCGACGCGGAAGTGGAGGTCGCCTTCACCGCCGACGCGCCGCATATGGTGGGCAAGCAGATCAAGGTGCCGACACCGGGCCGCAACCTGCCGGTGGATCAGGTGGCGCTGGCCCGCGGCGTTGCCGATGCCAATGCGCTGAAGCTGCGCCATCACAATATGCGCATCCACGCCGCCGCCGCGCCTGCCGAGACCGTCGCCCGCGCCGTTTACGACGCGATCGAGCAAGCCCGCGTGGAGGCCATCGGCGCGCGGGCGATGGCGGGCGTGCGCGACAATCTCAACCATGCGCTCGACATGCGGATCAAGTCCGATCCCATCCGCCGCGCCCGGCGGCAGGATGAGGTGCCCCTGTCCACCGCCCTTGCCCTCAAGGTACGCGAGCGGCTGACCGGCCAGACGCCACCGCCCGAAGCGCGCGAGGGCATGGCGATGGTCGACCGGTGGATCGAGGACAAGGCCGGCGGCGATCTCGACGCGCTCGGCCTTGCCCTTGACGACCAGCGCGCCTTTCAGAAGCTGACGACCAGCCTGCTCGAACATCTCGACCTGATCGAGGCCGACGCCCCACCCGAGGCCACGGACGAGGAGTCCGAGGAAGAGGGCGAGGATCAGGAGCAGGAACAGGACGAAGGCGACCAGGGCGAAGAGCAGACAGGCGACAGCGACGCCCGGACGGAAGCCCGCCCGCAGGACAGCAGCAGCGACGGCGAGGACGGCGACAGCGAATATAACGACGATTTCGACGCCGATAGCGACCAGGGCGCCGACGACATGGGCGAAGAGGGCATGATGCCCGTGCGCCCCAATCGCCCGATGTCCGACCTGCCGCCCGGCTTCGACTACAAGAGCTACACCACCCGCCATGACGAGATCGTGACGGCGGACGATCTGTGCGACGAGGATGAGCTGAACCGTCTGCGCGGCTTCCTCGACCAGCAGCTGGTCAGCCTGCAGGGCGCCGTCACCAAGCTCGCCAACCGGCTGCAGCGGCGGCTGATGGCGCAGCAGTCGCGCAGCTGGGATTTCGATCAGGAAGAGGGGATGCTGGACGCCGCGCGCCTTGCCCGCATCGTCATCGACCCCACCCGCTCGCTCTCCTACAAGATCGAGCGCGACACCGAATTCCGCGACACCGTCGTCACCCTGCTGATCGACAATTCGGGCTCCATGCGCGGACGGCCGATCAGCATCGCGGCGATCAGCGCCGACATCATGGCGCGCACCCTGGAACGCTGCGGCGTGAAGACGGAGATATTGGGCTTCACCACCCGCGCGTGGAAGGGCGGGCAGAGCCGCGAGGACTGGCTGGCCGCCGGCCGTCCCGCCATGCCCGGCCGCCTCAACGACCTGCGCCACATCATCTACAAGAAGGCCGACGAGCCGTGGCGCCGGGCGCGCCGCAACCTTGGCCTGATGATGCGCGAGGGGTTGCTGAAGGAGAATATCGACGGCGAAGCGCTGCTGTGGGCGCATAGCCGCCTGATCGCCCGCAACGAGGAACGCCGCATCCTGATGGTGATTTCGGACGGTGCGCCGGTGGACGACAGCACCCTGTCGGTCAACAGCGGCACCTATCTGGAACGCCATCTGCGGCAGGTGATCGACTGGATCGAGAACCGGTCGCCGGTGCAGCTGGTTGCCATCGGCATCGGCCATGACGTGACCCGCTATTACCGCCGCGCCGTGACGATCATGGATGCCGAGCAGCTTGGCGGCACGATGGTGGAACAGCTCGCCGGCCTGTTCGACGAGGATTGAACCGGCAGCCAGAGCCGTTCGCCTTCTACAGGCTCAGCAAAAGATAATCAGGAGAGTGCCATGAGCGTAGCCTTTCGCCGGGAGAGCGACGAGGAGCATCTGGAGCCCAAGGTCGATCTGCCGATCCCGCCCGGCCCCAATCTGGTGACGGCGCGCGGCCTGGCGCTGACGCAGGCAAAGGTCGCCGCGCTGGAGGCGGCGCTTGCCGCGACAACAGATGAAGCGGCTCTGGAAAAGGTCAAACGCCCGCTCAAATATTGGCGCACGCGCCTCGCCACCGCGCAGCCGATGCCGGTGCCCGATGGCGATGCCGTCACCTTCGGCTGCACCGTCAGCTTTCGCCTGAACGGGGCAGAGCGGACCATCCACATCGTCGGCGATGACGAGGCGGACCCCGCCGCCGGCTACATCGCCTTTTCCGCCCCGCTCGCCCGCGCGATGATGGCGGCGGAAGCAGGCGAGGCCGTGGACTTCGCCGGCAAGGTCGACGCTATCGAGATCGTCGCGATCCGGCCGATCGAGGACAGCAGCGCGAACGGCTGAACCCGCCCGCGCCGCGCATCCCCATAATATCCGGCCGTCACACGCCGGGCTTATCGGGCAAGCCCTACGCCCACCCCGTCGACATCACGCCAGACTGTCGACCACCAGGCCGCTGTTCGCGCTGTCGGTGCTCGACGTGCTAGCGCCATAGGTCGATGACGCCATGGTCTGACGCAGATTTTCGAGGAAAGCGATGATCGCATCCAGCTTGTCGGCCGCGCTGCTTTCGCTCGTGGTCGTGCTGTCATCGCTGTCGCTATCGTCGGAAGCCGGCGGCGGTGGTGGCGGGCCGCGCATCCCCTGTGGACCGCCGGCGCATCCCGCGCCCTCGACCCCGTCCGCGCTGGCCGTTTCACTGCTCCCTTCCATTGCCCCCGCCGGCTGCGGTCCGCCCTGGGCGAAGAAGGATTGTAGGGCTGTGGCCTGATCTTCGGTCAGCGTGCCGGCGCTCACCTGATCGTCGATCAGCGAGTCGATCCGGCTCTTCATCTCCGAAGGGTCGAGCCTGGTGGTTTCGGTGCCAGAGGCAGATGACGCACCGGCACCCAGCACGGCGTCGATCGCGTCCAGCGCGGTTTCCAGCGCCGTCTCGTCCGTTTCGGAAAGCTTGCCCGCCTGCACGGCGGAATCGATGCGCTTGTCCATCATTGCGCGCGGCGAAAAGCCCGACGCGCTCGACATGATCCCGGAAATATTTGACATATAGCGTCCCCCGTTGTTATCGGTGACGAACAGATCGGATATTTATTTTAAAATTTACCGTATTTCATCGATGAAATACTTTGAAATATCCTGAAATACTTCATAGAAAACAGTTAACAGGCTGACGTTGGATATTGCGTCCACCCCCACCTTGACCTTCCCCGCGGCTTGCCCCATCGCTCGGCCCGCCATGACCGAGACAGCCCCCCTGCGCCTGTTCAACAGCCTGACCCGCACGATCGCGCCCTTCGCGCCGCTCGACCCGAAGGAAGTGCGCGTCTACAGCTGCGGGCCGACGGTCTATAATTACGCGCATCTGGGCAATCTGCGCGCCTATGTGTTCACCGACACGCTGCGCCGCACGCTGTTGTGGAAGGGCTATGCCGTCCGCCACGTCATCAACATCACCGATGTCGGCCATCTGACCAGCGACGCGGACGCGGGCGATGACAAGATGGAGGCCGCCGCCCGCGCGCAGGCGAAGAGCATCTGGGATATCGCCGCCCATTATACCGAGGCGTTCAAGAGCAATATTCGCGATCTCAACATCATCGAACCGACCGAATGGACGGTGGCGACCCAATATGTGCCGCAGATGATCGCCTTCGCCGAAAAGATCGCCGACCGGCATTGCTACGAGCTGGCAAGCGGCCTTTATTTCGATTCGACCACCGTGCCGAATTATGGCGCGCTGGCCGGCGGGCGCGATGACGCCGCCAATGCCCGTATCGACCCGGTGGAGGGCAAGCGCCACCCGTCCGACTTCGCCATCTGGCGCAAGTCGCCGCCGGGCGAGCAGCGCCAGATGGAATGGGACAGCCCCTGGGGCAAGGGCGCACCGGGCTGGCACCTGGAATGCTCGGTGATGAGCCTCGACCGGCTCGGCCAGCCTTTCGACATCCACACCGGCGGCATCGACCATCGCGAGATCCATCACCCCAATGAGATCGCGCAGAACCAGGCCTATTGCGGCTGCACGCCCGTCGACGGCGGCGTGCCGACCGGCTTCACCGGCGCGCGCTGGTGGATGCACAACAACTTCCTTGTTGATCGCGGCGGCAAGATGAGCAAGTCGAGGGGCGGCTTCACGACGCTCTTCTCGCTGATCGACGCCGGCGTGCATCCGCTCGCCTATCGCCTGCTGTGCCTTGGCGCGCATTATCGCAGCGAGTTGGAGTTCGGCGCGGAGAGCCTGGGCGGCGCGCTGACCCGGCTCAAGCGCCTCGTCATGGCGGTGGAAGGGCTGAAGGCCCGCGCCGAAGCCGTCACCTGGCAATCACCCGACCTCGATGTCCTGCGCGGCAACCTGCACCCGCAGCTGGTGCCGCTGCTGCAAGCGTTCGACGCGGCGTTGTCCGACGACCTGATGGTCCCCCGCGCCCTGCCGCTGCTGGAAGAGGTGATCGGCCGCAAGAAGGTGCCGGTGGACGAACGGCTGCGCCTGATCGCGGCGATGGACCAAGCGCTGGGCCTCAACCTGCTCACCCTGACCCGCGCCGACCTGCGCATCCGCCCCAAGGCGGCGGAGATCGGGGAAGCGGAGATCGAGGCGGAGCTGGACCGCCGGCAACAGGCGCGCGCGGACAAGGATTTCGCCGCCTCGGACGCCATCCGCGACGCGCTGATCGCGCGCGGCGTGGAGGTGATGGACGGCGATCCGCTGCGGTGGGAATGGAAGGTCTCGCTGGGTTGAACGCGGACGAGTGCCCTTTCCACCCCTGCCCCGCCGGCGGGGCGACGGGAGGCATCCATGATCCGCTATGACCGGCGCACCCGCGCGCTGGCCTATGGGCTTTCGGCCCTGTCCGGCTTTGTCGACGCCAATGCCTTCATGATGATCGGCGGCTTCTTCGTGTCCTTCATGAGCGGCAATACCACGCGGCTGGCGGTCGGCCTTGCGCTCCATGGCCGGGATGCCGCCATTGCCGGCACGCTGATCGCGCTGTTCGTCCTTGGCGTGATGACGGGGTCGCTGATCGGCGACACGGTCCGCCGGCGGCGGCGTGCCGCTGTCCTCGCCCTGCTGACCTTGCTCATCACCAGTGCCGCGACCGTTGCCTCGCTCGGCTATTATTGGGGCGCGGCGCTGATCCTTGCCAGCGCCATGGGGGCGGAAAACGCCATCTTCCAGCGCGACGGCGAAGTCAGCATCGGCCTCACCTACATGACCGGCACGCTGGTCAAATGCGGGCAGCGGATCGCGGGCGCGCTGCGCGGGGGCGATCCGCTGGCATGGCTGCCCTATCTGTCGCTGTGGATGGCGCTGGCCTCCGGCGCCATCGCCGGCGCGCTTTCCTGGCGGCAATGGCATCTGGGCGGGCTCTGGATCGCGGCGGCGCTCGCGGCGCTGCTGGCGCTGGCCTCGCTCGCCACGGAAGACGACCGGACATGGGCTTAGAGCAGGTATTTCCGATCACAGTGACCGACGCAATCCTGTTCCGCCAAAGCCGCGTTTGGCGTAAGGAAAGAAGCCCTGTCGCGCCCCGGCCTTGCCTTCGCATCGCCTTGCGCGCATAGGAACGGACCTTTTTTTGGCAGGAGACAAGACGGTGGCGGCGAATTGGACGCCCGACGGCTGGCGGAATTTCAAGGGGCTGCAAATGCCCACCTATCGCGATGGGCAAGCGCTTGCGCAGGCCGAGGCGCAGCTTGGAACCTATCCGCCGCTGGTGTTTGCGGGCGAGGCACGCAACCTGAAGGCAGAACTCGCCAAGGTGACGCGTGGCGAAGCCTTCCTGCTGCAGGGTGGCGATTGCGCCGAGAGCTTTGCCGAATTCCACCCGAACAACATCCGCGACACGTTCCGCGTGCTGCTGCAGATGGCGGTGGTGCTGACCTTTGCCAGCAAGCTGCCGATCGTGAAGGTCGGCCGCATGGCGGGCCAGTTCGCCAAGCCGCGCTCGGCGGACATGGAAACGATCAACGGCGTGGAGCTGCCCAGCTACCGCGGCGACATCATCAACGACATCGCCTTCACGCCCGAGTCGCGGGAGCCCGATCCGCAACGCATGGTGCGCGCCTACAACCAGTCGGCCGCGACGCTGAACCTTGTCCGCGCCTTCTCGGCCGGCGGCTATGCGACGCTGGACCGCGTGCATCAGTGGACGCTGGATTTCATGGGCCGCAGCCCGTGGTCCAAGAAGTTCGAGGAGATGGCGGATCGCATCGGCGAGGCGCTGGACTTCATGCGTGCCTGCGGCATCGATGCGACCAGCGTGCCGCAGTTGCAGGGCACCAGCTTCTACACCAGCCACGAGGCACTGCTGCTCCCCTATGAGCAGGCGCTGACCCGGCTGGATAGCACGTCGGGCGACTGGTACGACACCGCCGCCCATATGCTGTGGATCGGCGACCGCACTCGCTTCGAGGGGTCGGCCCATGTCGAGTTCCTGCGCGGCATCGGCAACCCGATCGGCATGAAATGCGGGCCGAGCCTTGAGCCCGACGCGCTCCTGCGCCTGCTGGATGTGTTGAACCCGGCGCGCGAGGCGGGGCGGATCACGCTCATCACCCGCTATGGCTATGACAAGATCGAGGCGGGCCTGCCCAGGCTGGTGCGCGCGGTGCTGCGCGAGGGCCATCCCGTCGTCTGGTCCTGCGACCCGATGCACGGCAATGTCGTGAAGGCCGCCAATGGCTACAAGACGCGCCCGTTCGAGCGCATCCTTGCCGAAGTGCGCGGCTTCTTCGCCGTACACCGCGCCGAGGGCAGCTTCGGCGGCGGCATCCATGCGGAGATGACCGGGCAGAATGTGACGGAATGCACCGGCGGCGCCATCGCCATTACCGACGATGGCCTGGCCGATCGCTACCACACCCATTGCGACCCGCGCCTGAACGCCGCGCAGAGCCTTGAACTGGCCTTCCTGCTAGCCGAGATGCTGAACGACGAGCTGGCGGAACGGCGCAAGGCTGCCGCCTGAGGCCATTGCGACCCGGTGCGAACCGCGCACGGGCCGACCGAAGCATAGAAAAGCCTGCCAGCCCGGAACGGGGTTGGCAGGCTTTTCCGTCCATGCGCGGGTCGGGTCCATCCGCACGCATGGAATGCCGGGGTCGGCCGAACGCGTCCTGACGGGCCGCCCGTCCTTTTCCCCCTATGGCTGGTTTCCCTTATGGCTGGCTGGGCGATGTCGCCCCGGACCCTGCGGCATTGCCGCTGGCGGATGCCGATCCCGTGACGCTCGCGGCACCGTTCGCGCTGTCCGCAGCATTGCTGGCCACATCCCGCGCGCGTCCGGCAACGGCGCCGGCCCGGTCGCGCGTTGCGCCGACCGCGCCGGCCGTCGTGTCGCGTGCCCGGCCTGCGGCATTGGCGGAGGTATCGCGCGCCCGGCCCGCAGCGCCTGTCGCCGTGTCGCGAGTCGTGCCGACGGCGTTGCGCACGTCATTGGTGCCGACGGTATCGACATTCAGGCCGGCATTGCCCGATCCCGACGCGCCGCCGCTGGCCGAAGCGCTGCGATGACGCTCGCCGCGGCTGGCCGATCCGGTCAGGCCACCATCGGCGCTGCCGCCGCCCGATCCGTTCGCGCCGGCCCGACCATTGCGCAGGTCGATGCTGCGGTCGAGCGATCCGCCCCCCGATCCGGCCCATGTCCCGCCGAGCGATCCACCCAGCGACCCGGCGCCGCCACCCAGCGCGCCACCCAGACCGCCGCCGCCCAGAAGCTGCGCCTGCGCCGGGGCCGCTGCCAGCCCCATGAGGCAGGTCGCGATCATCCATGTCTTGCGGTTCATCGATCTTCTCCTTCAACGATGTGATGGAGAGAGAACGTGGAGCGCCGTGATTTTAATCCCGGGCGCAATGAAAAGACGATCCAAACGGCTGAATATCAACGGCTATTTCTACAGTCCCCGCAGACCAGGCCACGCCCGTAGACCTTGTCCGGCCCGCGCGCGCCCAGGTCGCGGGCCTGCGCGGCCAGGGCATCGACGCTGCCCGCTGCCAGCAACCGGCCTGCGACCAGGGGTGCGGCAAAGGATGTCCCGCGCACATGGATCGCGCCGCCATCGCCGCCCGCCGCCATCATGTCCGCACCGGGCGCGGCGAAATCGAGATGACGGGCCCGGCCCGCCTCGATCAGCACCCTGTCGCGCCGATCCACCCCGGTCACGGCCACCACCGCCGGATAGGATGCGGGGAAGACCGGCGGCGCTGCCGGCCCGTCATTGCCCACGGCGGCGACCACGATCGTGCCGCGCGCGCGCGCGATGCGGATCGCGCCGGCAAGCAGCGGATTGTCCGGCCCGACAAGGCTGATCGTCACCACCGGCACGCGGCGGGACACCATCCAGCCCAGGGCCCGCGCAATCGCCAGCGCGCCACCGCCCGCCGGATCGGCCCCATAGACATCGGCCACCAGCAGCGACGTTCCCGCCGCCGCGCCCCGGATCGGACCAGCCCCCGCGATCAGCGATGCGACCGCCGTGCCATGGCCGCTCGCCATGGGCGCGCCTTTCGCAAAGCCGCGCTGCTCCACCGGCGCCGTCAGAGCGGGGTGCCGCGCGACCCCGCCATCGATCAGGCCGGCGACCTTGCCACCGGAGACCACACCGCCGGCAAGCGCCGTGCCCGGCCCGACAGCAGGCGCTGGCCCACTGGCGAAATATAGCGTGTCGCCCGCCACCTCGGCCGCCGGCGCCAGCTTCCGGACCTTCCGGATCGCCCCCGCCAGCCCCTCCGTTTCCGGCACGATGACGTGCAGCACGGCGATATCCAGCCCCTCGATCCGCTCCTCCGCCACGACATAGCCGGCCTTGGCAATCGCGGCCCGGGCGGCGGCATCCGCCCCCGTCACCAGGATGCTGCTGCGCACCGCCGGATTACCGCGATCATCGGGCGCCATGCTGTCCCGATTGCCACGCAACAAGGCGGCGATCCGATCCGCACGCACGGCAAGCAGGCGATCGGCCACCCGTGTCGGCGAAAGCTGCTCCAGTTCGTCCAGCCGCAAGGCTCCGCCCAGATCGTCCAGCAGGCCGGGCACCGCCCTGCCGACCGCCTCCCGCCCCGGCAGCAGTTGCGCGGCCGCCATCGCCGGCAAAAGCGCTGCGGCGGCGATAGCGATGATGAACGGGCGGGCCATGGCAATCTGTTCCTTACGCGGGCAAAACGGTCGCGTGAAAAAATATATCCGCGTCCGGGATGAAACGTGCGTCGATGGTCGTTTCATCCCCAGGAAAATGGATCGGTCGGAGCCGCAATGGCGTTTGAACAGCAGTTGCTGGCACTGGTGCCACGCCTTCGCCGCTTCGCGGCCAGCCTGTCGCGCAATACAGCGGACGGCGACGATCTGCTTCAGGCGGCGCTGGAGCGGGCGCTGCGATCACGCGGCCAATGGCAGGAGGGCACCCGGCTGGACAGCTGGATGTACAGGATCATGCGAAACCTATGGATCGATGAAGCACGAGCGCGGGAGCGGGCGGCACAGACCTTCGCGCCGGAGGAAGCCGGCGCTGCCGTCGGCCATGCGGGGGACAGGGATATCGAGACAGCGGTGATGCTGTCGGACATCGACCGGGCGATGGCGCAGCTGCCCGACGAACAGCGCGAGGCCATCGCGCTCGTGCTGGTGGAGGGGCTGTCCTACAAGGAAGCGGCGGCCATCCTCGCCATCCCCATGGGCACGCTGACATCGCGGCTGGTGCGCGGGCGCGGCGCCTTGATCGCGCTGATGGGAGAGGCGGCATGAGCGGGAACAGGAACGGGGGCATGAACGGATTGGGCGAGGATATGCTGATCGCCTATGCCGATGGCGAGCTGGACGAACTCAACCGCCGCCGGGTCGACCAGGCGGCGGCCGCCGACCCCGCGCTGGCCGAACGGCTCGCCCAGCATATCGCCCTGCGCGACCGGCTGGCCCGCCATTATGCGCCGCTTGCCCAAGCCCCCGTGCCGGACCGGTTCGCGGCCCTGCTCACTGCGCATGAGGGGAGCGATGAGGCGGTTGTCGATCTGGCGACCGAACGCGCGAAGCGCCGCCCGGTGGCGCGCCATTGGATGATGGGCGGCGCGCTCGCGGCGTCGCTGGTCATCGGCCTGATGCTGGGCCGGGGGATGGGCGGCGATGCCGGCCCGGTCGGCATGGCGGACGGGCGGATGACGGCACAGGGGCCGCTCGCCGATGCGCTCGACAGCCAGCTTGCCTCCGCGCAGCAGGGCGGCGCGCCCTATCGCATGGGCATCAGCTTCCGCGCGAAGGACGGCGCATGGTGCCGCAGCTTCGACGGCGCAGCGCTCGCCGGGGTCGCCTGCCGCGATGGCGCGGCATGGCGGCTGGAGCAGGCCGTGCCCGGCAGGAGCCAGGCGACGGACTATCGTCAGGCCGCGTCCGGCGACCCGCGCGTCATGGCAACGGTGGAGGCGCTGATCGCCGGAGACGCCGCCGATGCCGCGGCGGAACGGCAGGCCCGGGACGCCGGCTGGAAATAGCCGCCGTCCCGGCGCAATGTCATTCCTTCGCCATCATCCGATAGGCAAAGCCGCCGAGCAGTCCGCCGATCACCGGCGCGACCCAGAACAGCCACAGCTGCTGCAGGGCAAGGCCACCCTCGACGATCGCCGGCCCGGTCGCGCGCGCCGGATTGACCGACGTGTTGGTGATCGGGATGGAAATCAGGTGGATGAGCGTCAGCGCCAGACCGATCGCCAGCGGCGCGATGCCCACCGGCGCCTTCACGCTGGTCGCCCCCATGATGATGAACAGGAAGAAGAAGGTCAGCAGCACTTCGGCCAGGAAGCAGGAGGCCAGATCATAGCCCCCTGGAGACCCTGCGCCAAAGCCGTTGGCGGCCAGCCCGGACGTGGCCAGCGCATAATCGGGTGCGCCCCGCGCGATGGTGTAAAGCGCAAAGGCCGCCGCGATGGCGCCAAGCAGCTGGGCGATGATGTAGAGCGGAATGTCCTTGCCGGAAAAACGCCCGCCGGCCCAAAGCCCCAGCGTGACCGCCGGGTTGAAATGCCCGCCGGAAATATGGCCGACGGCATAGGCCATGGTGACGACGGTCAGACCAAAGGCCAGCGCCACGCCGAGCAAGCCGATGCCGACATCAGGAAAGGCCGCGGCGATGACGGCGCTGCCGCAACCGCCGAATACCAGCCAGAATGTGCCCAGAAATTCCGCTATGGCGCGGTTCATGCTGTTCATGGCAATATCTCCCCGAACGATGCGTCGATGATAACCGTGACGTTTGCGACGCGGTCGTAACGTCTACCCTGCGATCCCTTTGATTACAACGCGCTGAGAGGCATTTCCATGACACCCAAATTCCTGATCGTCCCTCTGGGCGCAGTGCTGCTGCAAGGCTGCATTGCAAAAACGGCGGTCGATGTCGTGACCCTGCCCGTGCGCGCCGGGGCGCAGGCGGCCGACTGGGCGACGACCAGCCAGGAGGAATCCGACCGCAATTACGGCAGGAAGATGCGCAAGCAGGAAGCCCGCGAGGCCCGCGAAGCGAAGGAAGCGGCGAAAGAACGCCGTCGCCAGTGCCACGCCCAGGGCCATGACGAGGACTGCTGAAGGCAGGGCGCCCACACCCCTGCATGATCGGCGATCCCGCCGCATATCCGCCCTGCGATCGGTCATCCGTCCGCAGCTCTAGCCTTTCCAGTGGAACCCGGCGGTGTTGAAGGTGAAGCTGTGCGTCTCCTTCGGCCCGGTGACGAGGTCGACCTTCAGCGTGCGGCTGTCCATGATCGCGTCGGCGGCCTTGCGGGCGGGCGGAATCTCGATGCCGTCCTTTGCATCGGTCACGCGGCCCTTCCATGTTTCGGCGGGCTTCCCGTCCACGCTGGCCGCAATCGCGCAATCGGACAGGTCGCAGCTGAACGGCGCGCCCACCAGCTTCACCGTCAGCTCCGCTTCGCCATTGCTCAGCTTCTGCAGCAGCAGGACGGCGAAGGTATCGGGCGCCGTCATCGTCGCGACGCTGTTCGCACTGCCGATATAGGCGAGTTGCACCGGCGTGCCGCCGCCCTGGGGCTGCTTGGTTTCATATTTCCAGCTCTGGCCGATCTGCTGGCGCTGGGTCGGCCCTTCCTCCCCCTGGCTGCACGCACCCAGCAGCGCGATGGCGGCAAGGGAAAAAGCGGCGGGAGCGAGCTTTCGCATCATCTGATCCTTTGATTGAAGAATGCGCGGTTCAGCCGAACAGGGCCGGCCATCTGGCCGCTTCCGGTTCGGGCGGCATACGCAATGGGGGTGGCGGGCCATCCGATTCGCCCGTCTCGCATGCGCCCGCCCGGGCTCTGGGGACCGACGGCGGCTGGATTGCCATGGCCGCCATGGTCGCCGCCATCATCTCCCAGGGGAGCATCCACAAGGCCAGCGCCACGGAAAACGGCCCCGCACCGGGCACCATGCCCGGCAGCAACAGTGTCGGGCTCTCGACATGGGCATGGGGTTCCCTGTGCTCGGCCATGGAAGGGTAACGCTTCAGGCGCCATCCGGCTCCATGGCAATCATGCGACAGCCACCAGGCCGGCGAAACCGGCTCCGATCAGGCCCGGATCACGCCTCGTCGCCCATGCGCAGCGCCGCGATGAAGGCTTCCTGCGGAATCTGGACGCTGCCATATTCGCGCATCCGCTTCTTGCCTTCCTTCTGCTTCTCCAGCAGCTTCTTCTTGCGGGTGATGTCGCCGCCATAGCATTTGGCGGTCACGTCCTTGCGCATCGCCGCGATGGTCTCGCGCGCGATCACCTTGCCGCCGATCGCCGCCTGGATCGGGATCTTGAACAGATGGCGGGGGATCAGGTCCTTCAGCCGCTCGCACATATGGCGCCCACGCGCCTCGGCGGCGCTGCGATGGACAATCATGCTCAGCGCATCGACCGGCTCGTTGTTGACGAGGATGCCCATCTTGACGAGGTCGCCCTCACGCGTGCCGATCTGGTGATAGTCGAAGCTGGCATAGCCACGGCTGATCGACTTCAGCCGGTCGTAAAAGTCGAACACCACTTCGTTGAGCGGCAGTTCATAGGTGATCTGCGCGCGGCCACCGACATAGGTCAGGTTCTTCTGGATGCCGCGACGGTCCTGGCAGAGCTTGAGGATCGAGCCCAGATATTCGTCCGGGCAATAGATCACCGCCTCGATCCACGGCTCCTCGATATAGTCGATATAGTTCGCCTCCGGCATGTCGGCCGGATTGTGCAGCTGCTGGATCGACCCGTCGTTCATGTGGATGTCGTACACCACCGACGGCGCGGTGGTGATGAGGTCGAGGTCATATTCCCGGCTTAGCCGCTCCTGGATGATCTCCAGATGCAGCAGCCCGAGGAAGCCGCAGCGGAAGCCGAAGCCGAGCGCGGCGGAGGTCTCCATCTCGAACGAGAAGCTGGCATCGTTCAGGCGCAGCTTGCTGATCGAATCGCGCAGCTTCTCGAAATCGGCAGCGTCGACCGGGAAGAGGCCGCAGAACACCACCGGTTGCACTTCCTTGAAGCCGGGCAGCGGCGTGCTCGCCGGGTTCTTGACCGTGGTGATAGTGTCGCCGACGCGGGTCTGGCTGATGTCCTTGATCTGCGCGGTGATGAAGCCGATCTCGCCGGGGCCAAGCTCCGGCAGGGTCTCGATCTTGGGCCGCATGCAACCGACACGGTCGATCAGATGCTCGGTGCCGCCGACCATGAACTTGATGTTCTGGCCCTTCTTGATGACGCCGTTCATCACGCGCACGAGGATGACGACGCCCAGATAGGGATCGTACCAGCTGTCCACCAGCATCGCTTCCAGCGGCTTGTCGCGGTCGCCCTTGGGCGGCGGGATCTTCTTGACGATGGCTTCGAGCACCTCGTCGATGCCAATGCCGGACTTGGCGCTGGCCAGCACCGCTTCCGACGCGTCGAGGCCGATCACTTCCTCGATCTCCGCCTTCACCTTTTCGGGTTCTGCGGCGGGCAGGTCGATCTTGTTGATGACGGGCACGATCTCATGATCATGCTCGATCGACTGGTAGACATTGGCGAGCGTCTGCGCTTCCACGCCCTGCGCCGCGTCCACCACCAGCAGCGCGCCCTCGCAGGCGGCCAGGCTGCGGCTCACCTCATAGGCGAAGTCGACATGGCCCGGCGTGTCCATCAGGTTCAGCTCATAGAGCAACCCGTCCTTCGCGGTGTAGTTCAGGCGCACGGTCTGCGCCTTGATGGTGATGCCGCGCTCCTTCTCGATGTCCATGTTGTCGAGCACCTGCGCCGACATCTCACGGTCGGTCAGGCCGCCGGTGCGCTGGATCAGGCGGTCGGCCAGGGTCGACTTGCCATGGTCGATATGGGCGATGATGGAGAAATTGCGGATACGCGAAAGTTCGGTCATGCCGCGCCGATAGCAGGCGCGAAGGGCTGTGTCAGCAGGCGGGCATCAGGCCGGCCTGCGCAATCGCATCGAGCGCATGGGCAAAGCGCTGTTCGCCGTCGCCGCCGATGCGGACATAGGGCAGCGCGCGGCGCTTGAGTTCATCCTCGCACAGGGCGAAGAACCGCTCCTGCTCCGCCCGCTGCGGGAACATGCGCACCGCGTCGCCCACCCATGGCAGGTCGATGTCCATCAGCAGATAGAGCGCGCCGACATCGGCAAAGGCGTCCAGTTCCGCCATGCGATGGCCAAACAGCATCATGCTCCACGCCGCCGTCATCAGCGGATCGGTATCCTGGATCAGGAGGCCATGCGCCTGCGTCGACAGCGATCCGGCGCTGCGGATATGCCCCCGCATGATGCGGACGAGGTCGCCGGGGACAAGCTCCGTCCCATGCACCTCGCAATAGGCACGGCCATATTCGGGCACCCAGACCGTGCCGAAATGCGCGGCAAGGCGGGCGGCCAGCGTCGACTTGCCGGTGCTTTCCGGCCCGTGCAGCACGACGGAGGGGATCATGCGGCGGCGGGTTCCAGCCGGCGCTGCGCCGAAATCCAGCTGAACAGCCCGGTCGTGGACAGCAGCAGATAGACGACATACAGCCCGGCGGTCAGGTGCAGCCCCTTGGCCCAGTAGAGCGGCACCGCGACCAGATCGACCGCGATCCACCAGGCCCAATTGTCGATATAGCGCCGCGCGAGCAGATATTGGGCAAGCACGCTCATCATCGCGACCGACGCATCCCAATAAGGCATGGCCGCATCGGTATAGCGATGCATGATCGTGCCCCAGGCCAGCGTCGCCCCCGCCGCGCCGAGCGCGCACAGCCCCACGCCCGCGCCGGGCATCCGCTGCACCGGCACGCGCCCTTCCGCATCGTCGGCGGTGTCGCTCGCCCGCACCCAGTTGGCCCAGCCATAGATGTTGAGCGCCAGGAACAGCCCCTGCAGCAGCGCATCGCTGTACAGCCGCTCGCGAAAGAAGATGAGGCCGTAGAGCGAGACCGTGGCGATGCCGAACGGATAGTTCCAGATGCTCCGCCGCACGAGCAGCACGATATTGGCAAGGCCAAGCAGCACGGCAATCGCTTCAAGGGGGCTCATCCGCCGGACTTAGGGCGCGGGGCGCGGGCGGGCAAGAGGGGGAGCGGATGAGATCATGGGCATCGCTGGAAACGCCCCGGACGGACGCTCCCGATCCTTCCTGATCGTCACGCGCCAGCCATTCACCCCGGCGTCGGGGCGTCGGGACGATCGATCAGACGGAAGCCCTCATATGCCGACGGGCCTCCAAGGCCGCGTCGCCCGGCATCACCGCGAAGGGCCCGCTGGCGGCACATCGCGTCCCGCGGTCGGCCCGCTGGATGCGCCAGCCCGGTTCTTCGACCGCCTGTTCTCTTCCACGTCGATATAATCTTCCAGATCCATGTTGCGCGCGAGCTTGCGCGCTTCATGGATGACATGCCGGTCGACAAAGACACGCGCGCTCGTGGCGCGACTTTCGACATGCTCGGCAACGGATTTCAGCGCGCGCGCAATCTGCGCCCACGCAACACCGGACAAATCAAGGATGATACGCGACATGAAACCCCAGGGCCCGCTCTATGGAACAATATTTTCGATTGTCATTATATGCGGCCGCGACTCGCCGGAATCAGGATATAGCGGCTCGGGATCGAAGGGCACAGGGCATTAACCGCAACGGATATCCCAGGGCTTTCCAAAGCGATTCGGATCAGGACTGCGGGGCGGGCGGACATCCCCTCAACCGTCCGACGCGTTCGCCACATTATATTTGAACAGCTCCTCCTGCGTCAGGCAGCGGCGGGTGGACTTGTCGTCCCCGGCCCCCTCGATCGCCTTCTGCTGGTACATCACCTCGGTCAGCAGCTTGCGGGAAACGCCCATGCGGATCAGGAAATCATTGTCGTCGCTGGCGAGCAGGGCGGAGCTTTGTTCGATATCGCCGATCATGTCGACGGCACCGTCGGCATCCTGCTTGATCTCGTCGCGCACCGCCGCGCGGTCGGCGACATGGGTGAACATATGGACGATATAGAGCCCGCCCGGGTCCACCATGCGCACGGTGCCGCCCATGAACATGAAGTTGCACGCCGAAAAACAGGCCCACCCCTTGGGAATGCGCGTGACGATATTGGGATAATTCTTGCGGATCAGCCGCCCCGCCTCATTGCCCACCGAAGCCACGCCGCCGGGCGAGCGGAACCAGATTTCGCCGAGGTCCGGATTGGCTTTGAGCACCTGGTAGAGGCGCGGCATCAGCCCCTTGTCGATCGCCCCCTCGGCCAGCAGCACCTTCATGCCGTTCATGGACCTGACCGTCAGCTGCATGGTCTTGTTGGTCGACCAGTCGGGCTGCAACGGGCAACTGGGGTTCTTGGGGTCCATCGCCACCGGCGGACTGGCGGCCCCTGTGAGCGCGCAGGCGGCAAGGATGAGAAGCAGGCCGCGCGAGACCATGGATCAGGCCTGGCGCACGTAGCGCGGCTGGCCGGGGCCGCGGCACATGCGCTTCTGCACGCGGGTCTCCTCGCCCTCCACGATCACCACATCTGTCACCATCATGCATTTGGAGCCATCGGCGAGCTTCGTGGTCGAATCCACGGTCGACGTGCCCGACACATTGGCCCGCGTGCCGCTTTCCCAGGCCGCCGACTGGCCCGCGCCCGAACGCTCGGCCTCCTCGACAGCCTTGGTCGTGGCGCCCGCCGCCTGCTCCTGCTCCTGCGGGTCGAGCTTGCAGGCGATCGCTTCGGACAGGGTGTCGCTGAACTTGTCCACCGGCAGGAAGCTGGCGCCCGCGCGGCTGGCGGTGCGGCTGGCAACGCCGCCCAGCACGCTGCCCAGCAGCGCCTTGCCGCGCTTGCCGCCCTGGGTCTTGCAACCGGTATCGCTGCTTGTGCTGCTCTGCGCCCCGCGGGTCACATCGCTAAACAGGCTGCCGAACTGCGCCGCCGCCGGATGCGGCATCGCGATGGCCGGGACAAGGGCGAGGGTCAGGCAGGACATGCGCTTGCGCATCGGAAACTCCACGAACCGAATGGGAATAGTCTTATTCGCTTAGCCCGGCACGCGCCAGCCTGTCGTGACGCCCGTCACACGAGGCCATAAGAGCCCCTACGGAAAAGCCGGTCAGGCGACGTTGCGGATGCCCAGCGGCGCCTGCAGCTTTTCCAGGTTGATGCCGGTCATGAACTCGACCCCCATGCGGTCTTCGACCGACCAGCGCGCCCGCGCTTCCACCACATAATGATCCGTCAGCTCGATATGGAAGAGCGTGCCTTCGGGCACATTCCACAGCCCCTCGATCAGCGCGCCGGTGGAAGAGATGTTGCGGATGCGGCCGTTATAGCGATGCCCGTCATGGCGCACCGTAACCGAGCGCAACATGCTCTTGCGGGTCGGCCGGCTGGCGCGAAAGCCGCTGGCCGCCGCCGCCGTGCCCGATTCGATCAGGCTGCGCGTCACGACATCGGCGGGCTGGGGCTTGCCGTAGATATAGCCCTGCACATGGCTGCACCCCAGCATGCGGATGAGTTCCAGCTCGTCATGGGTTTCGGCCCCTTCGGCGGTCGTGTCCATCGACAGCGCTTCGGCCAGCCCCACGATCATCTTGATGATGGCGCCGTTGCGGCTGCCCTGGATCGCGGCGCCCCGCACGAAGCTCTGGTCGATCTTGATCTTGTCGAACGGCGCCGTCTTCAGATAGCCGAGCGAGGAATAGCCGGTGCCGAAATCGTCGAGCGCCAGCCGCACGCCCAGATTCTTCAGGCGGGAGAACATGGAGTCCGTGTCGGCATCATCGTTCAGGAAGACGCTTTCGGTGATTTCCAGCTCCAGCCGCCCCGCATCCAGGCCGGCGCCGATCAGCGCGCTCATCACGGTATTGGGCAGTGAGGGGTTGGCGAACTGGATGGGCGACACGTTCACCGCGACGCGGATATCTTCCGGCCAGGTCGCGGCATCGCGACAGGCGGTGCGCAGCACCCAATCGCCGATGCGCGCGATCAGGCCGGTGTCCTCCGCGATCGGCACGAACACCGCCGGCGAGATGAAGCCGCGCGTGGGATGATCCCAGCGCAGCAGCGCTTCATAGCCCGTCACCTGTTCCGTCGCGGCGCTGACCACCGGCTGATAGAAGACCTGCAGCGCATCCTCGTTGAGCGCCACGCGCAGATCCTCCTCCAGCTGGCGGCGATCCTCGGCATCGGCATGCATTTCAGAGGTGTAGAAGCGGAACGTCCCCCGCCCGTCGCCCTTGGCCGCATACAGGGCAAGATCGGCGTTGCGGATCAGCGCGTCCGCCGTGACGCCATGTTCGGGGCACAGGGCGATGCCGATGGAGGCGCCGATCACCACCTGGCTGCCTTCGATCACATAGGGCTGCGACACGGAGTCGATCACGGCAAGGGCGATGTCGGCCAGCAGCGCCCGGTCATGCCGGCCGGGCATCACGATCTTGAACTCGTCGCCGCCCAGCCGCCCGACCCGCCCGCGCTCGCCGATCACCCGCGACAGCCGCTGGCTGACCATGCGCAACAGGCTGTCGCCCGCCGGATGGCCCATGGTGTCGTTGACGCTCTTGAAACGGTCGAGGTCGAGCAGGAAGAGCGCGCAGTCATTGGGCACACCCCGTGGCCCGATGACGGCCTGTTCCAACGTGCGCAGCATCTGCACGCGATTGGCCAGGCCGGTCAGCGAATCATATTGGGCCAGGCGCGTGACCTCCGCCTGGCTGCGGCGCATTTCGGTAAGGTCGGTGCCGCTGCCCCGAAAGCCCTTGAACTGGCCATAATCGTTGATGATCGGCTGGCCGGATATCGCCCAGCTGCGCTCTTCGTCAGAGGTGGCGACGTGTACCGGGATTTCGGAAAAGGCGGTGCGGGCCGACAGGTGGAAACCCAATGTCCGTTCGCCATCGCCCTGTTGCCGGTCGCTGGGGCTCACCAGTTCCGTCAGCGGCTTGCCGATGAAGTCCGCGCTGTCCGCCCCCAGGGTCGCCGCCAGCGTTTCGGACAGGTAGATGATCCGCCCATGCCGGTCGGTCTCCCAGAACCAGCCGCGCCCGGAACGCTCATGCTCGACCAGCAGCCGCTGCGCCCTGCGGCCGCCCTGCTCGGCAACCTGGCGCCGGATCAGCCGGCGCTGGTCGACAACCGCCTGCCGCACCGCCGCGATACCCATGGCCATGAGGTAGAAGACTGTGAGCGCCAGATAGGCCGGCTCCTCCCGCATCATCGCCAGCACGCCGCCCAGGCCGACGGCAAAGGCCAGGCCCAGGATGCGGCGGCTGCCGAAAATGCTGGCCACCAGCAGGGTGACGGCGGCCAGCGGCAGACCCGCGGGCACCATGCCGGCGCCCCGCCCGTCGGCAAAGCCGCCCAGCGTCGCCCCGAACATCATGCCGGACAGGAAGACCAGCGGCATCATCACCCACATCTGCACGTGCGGCAGGCTGTTGCGGAACCGGCGCTGGCTCGGGGCGAGCCAGATGGCGACATCGACCAGCAGCGCCGCCGCCGCCATGGCGGCGAGCGGGCCGGCGCGCCCATCCGCCCACAGCAAGGGGAAATCGATGGCCAGCATCGTGCCGGCCAGCTTGCACAGGATAACGAGCGGCCAGAGCACGCAGATCGAACGCATGGCGTTCACCAGCCAGTCCGGGGCGGTATCGACACCCCCGTCGGCAAGGCCCAGGGAAACCGCCAGGGGCGTGGCGCGATGGGAATGGTCCTGTGATGCTGATGGCCGAAGCATGGATAGCCCATGCACCCGAACGACTTACCATCGCGTTACCCCCGCGCTTGGCGATGGCGTGGAAAGAGCCTAAACTGGCAAAAATATCATGGGAGAGGCGGCAATGCGGCATATCGCGATCATCGGGTCCGGACCGGCCGGCTATTACACGGCCGAGGCGTGCGGCGTCATGTTCGGGGAGGACGCGCATGTCGACATCATCGACCGGATGCCCGCCCCCTTCGGCCTGATCCGCAGCGGCGTCGCGCCCGACCACCAGAGCATCAAATCCGTGTCCAGACGCTATGAATCGGTGGCGCTGAGCGAGAGCGTGCGCTTTGTCGGCAATGTCGCGGTGGGCCGCGACGTCTCCGTGGCGGAGCTGATCGACCTGTACGACGCGGTCGTCCTGGCGACGGGCGCGCCGCTGGACAGGGCGCTGGACATTCCGGGCGCCGATCTGCCTGGCGTGGTCGGCAGCGCCGCCTTTGTCGGCTGGTATAACGGCCATCCCGATCATGCCGCGCTGGCGCCGCCGCTGTCGGGCAGCCATGTCGCGATCATCGGCAACGGCAATGTCGCGCTGGACGTCGCGCGCCTCCTGGCGAAGAGCGACGCGGAATTCGCCGGCAGCGACATCGTGCCCCATGCGCGCGCGGCGCTGAGCGGATCGGGCGTCCGGCATATCACCATCATCGGCCGCCGCGGCCCGCATCAGGCGACGATGTCGGCCAGCGAACTGGGCGAGTTGGCGCGGCTGGAACGCGCCACCCCCCATGTCGATGCCGCCGACCTGCCCGCGCCCGCCACCGACGAACGGCTGGAACCGGCACAGCGGCGGGCGATGGAGCAATTGCGCGCCTTTGCAAAGGCTCCGGCGGCCAAACCCGTCACCATCGACTTCGCCTTCTTCTCGATGCCGGTCGCGATCGAAGGCGATGACCGTGCCGAGCGGCTGATCGTGGAGCGCACGGTGGTCGATCCGGCGGGGCACTATGTCGGCACGGGCGAGCGGCACGTCATCGACGCATCGCTGATCGTCAGCTGCATCGGCTATCGTTCGCCGCCGATTGCGGGCGTCCCCTATGACGAGGCGCTGGGGCGCTTCGCCAATCGGGACGGGCGCATCGCACCGGGCCTGTATTGCGTGGGCTGGGCGCGACGGGGACCGACCGGCACGATCGGCACCAACCGGCCCGATGGCTATCGCATGATGGAGCTGGTGGCCGCCGATA
Source organism: Sphingobium aquiterrae (assembly GCF_037154135.1). Lineage (NCBI taxonomy): Bacteria > Pseudomonadati > Pseudomonadota > Alphaproteobacteria > Sphingomonadales > Sphingobiaceae > Sphingobium > Sphingobium aquiterrae. The sequence continues at coordinate 234,649 of NZ_JBANFL010000001.1, read as the reverse complement.
TCGGCGCTGGGGCCGGCAAGGAAGGGCGGGAAGGGCTGGATCGCCTGCTCGCCGCCCGCAACATCGCCCCGGTGACGTTTCGCGACTGGCAGAAGATCGAACAGGCGGAAGCCGCGCGCGCCCATGGCAACGCCCCGCGCGAGAAGTTCACCTCGATCGCGGATATGCTGGCGGCCGTAGGCCGATAAAGGCAAGGGCCGCCGGGCGCATCATCCGCGCCCGGCAACCCGATCCATCAGACGCGCATCGGCATCAGCACATAGAGCGCGGCGCTCTTGTCATTCTCGCGAATCAGCGTCGGCGCGGCGGCGTCGGCCAGGTGCAGCTCGATCGTTTCGCCATCCAGCTGCCCCAGAATGTCGAGCAGGTAGCGGGCGTTGAAGCCGATGTCGAAATTGCTGCCGCTATAGTCGCCGGACACCTCTTCCGCCGCCGTGCCGTTTTCCGGGCTGGTGACGGACAGGGTGATCTTATCCTTGTCCAGCGCCATCTTGACCGCGCGGGTCTTTTCCGTGGCGATGGTGGCGACGCGGTCCACGCCTTCCTCGAAGCTGCGCGGATCGATCTTCAGCAATTTGTCGTTCGCGGTCGGGATCACCCGGCTATAGTCGGGGAAAGTGCCGTCGATCAGCTTGCTGGTCAGGATCGCGCTGCCGATGCCGAAGCGGATCTTGCTGGCGGAGAGCGACACGGCAACGCTGCCGTCAACCTCGTCCAGCAGCTTGCGCAACTCGGCGACGCATTTGCGCGGGATGATGATGTCGGGCATGCCCTCCGCGCCGTCCGGCCGGGGCACGGTGACGCGCGCGAGGCGGTGGCCGTCGGTCGCCGCGGCCTTCAGCACAGGCTGCGGGTCTTCCGACACATGGAAGAAGATGCCGTTCAGATAGTAACGCGTCTCTTCGGTCGAGATCGCAAAGCGCGTCTTGTCGATGATCTGGATCAGGGTGGTCGCCGGCAGCTCGAAGCTGGTCGGCAGGTCGCCCTCGGCAATCACCGGGAAATCGTCCCGCGGCAGGGTGGAGAGGTTGAAGCGGGCGCGGCCCGCCTGGATCAGCATCTTGCCTTCCGATGCCTGCAGCGACACCTGACTGCCTTCGGGCAGCTTGCGGGCGATGTCGAACAGCGTGTGCGCCGACACGGTGGTCGCGCCGGCCTGTTCCACCTGCGCGGACACGCTTTCCACGATCTGCAGGTCAAGGTCGGTCGCCATCAGGCGGATGGCGCCATTCGCCGTCGCCTCGATCAGCACGTTCGAGAGAATCGGAATCGTGTTGCGCCGTTCTACGACGGACTGGACGTGGCTGAGGCTCTTGAGGAGCGTCGCGCGTTCGATGGTGGCCTTCATTCCGGTTCCCGCTGTTTTCTTGATGCCCCCGTCCCTCGACTCCCCTGCCCGAGTCCGGTCCGTGGATAAGGACGTCTTCCTTCATTAGCGACAATGTTCGGTTGAGCAAGTCTGGCGCAATGATGTTGCGGCCGGCATGTACCTGAACGGCCGCTTCGGGCTTGCAAATGGCGGCTGGCTGGGCTTTGCCCTTGCCATGTCCGGCGCGCGCTTCCTTCCCCTTGTCAGCCTGCTTGTGCTGTTCGCACAGCTGTTCGTGCCGGCCGATTCGGCGCACGCGCGCGATTCCCTGGGGATTTTCGAAAGCTGGGGGGCATTTCGCGATCCGGCCGTGCCGCGTTGCTATGCGATTGCCGAGCCGGTGGAGCATGGACGCAACGGCGCATCCACCACCTGGCGCCCCTTTGCCGCGATCGGCACATGGCCACGGCAGGCCGTGCGCGGGCAGGTGCATGTCCGCCTGTCCGCCCAGCGCGCGCCGCCGGCGCGGGTCATCCTCTCGGTCGGCGACCGGCGCTTTGCCCTGTCGGCCGGCACCGCCGACGCATGGGCGCCCGACCGGCAGACCGACGCCGCCATCGTCGCGGCAATGCGGTCCGGCACGAGCATGAGCGTGGAGACGACGGGCAAGGACGGCCGCCCCTTCGCCGATGTCTATGCCCTGCGCGGCGCCGCGACGGCCATCGACGCGGCGGCGCTGGGCTGCGCGCGCGGGCGGTGAGCCGGTGGCGAGCGGGAGATAGGCAGGCGTTTCCGGGCCGCATCTGGTAAAAGCCGGCAAAATCGCCTATGTGCGCGGCCATGCAATCAGCCGCCAATCCCCTGATGCCCATTGCCGGGCATATCGACCCCGTGCCCGTACCGCGCGCCATCACGCCGCGCGCGGATGGGCGTGCCGACCTGATGGGGCTTTCGCGCCCGCAGATTCGCGATGTGCTGTCCGAAGCCGGGCTGGACGACAAGCAGGCGAAGCTGCGCGCCAAGCAACTGTTCCACTGGCTCTATCATCGCGGCGAGACCGATTTCGCGCAGATGACCGACCTTGCCAAGCCGATGCGCGGCTGGATGGCGGAGCGATTCGTCGTGGGCCGGCCGGAGGTCGTGGAAGCCCAGGTCTCCAGCGACGGCACCCGCAAATGGCTGCTCCGCTCGGACGACGGGCAGGATTATGAGATGGTGTTCATCCCGGACGCCGACCGGGGCACGCTCTGCGTCTCCAGCCAGGTCGGCTGTACGCTCAACTGCCGCTTCTGCCACACCGGCACGATGCGCCTTGTCCGCAACCTGACGCCGGGCGAGATCGTCGGGCAGGTGATGCTGGCACGCGATGCGCTGGGCGAATGGCCCAAGGGTTCCATGGCGTCTGCCGTCGATATCGACGCCGACGACGAGGATGAGGACGCCCCGCAATATTCACCCGACGGCCGGATGCTGACCAACATCGTGATGATGGGCATGGGCGAGCCGCTGTACAATTTCGAGCATGTCCGCGACGCGCTGAAGCTGGTGATGGATGGCGACGGGCTTGCCCTCTCGAAGCGCCGCATCACCCTGTCGACCAGCGGCGTGGTGCCGATGATGGCGCGCGCCGCCGAAGAGATCGGCGTCAACCTTGCCGTCTCGCTGCACGCTGTGACCAAGGAGGTGCGCGACGAGATCGTGCCGCTCAACCGCAAATATGGGATCGAGGAGCTGCTGCAGGCCTGCGCCGACTATCCCAAGGCCAACAATGCCCGCCGCATCACCTTCGAATATGTGATGCTGAAGGACAAGAATGACAGCGACGACGATGCGCGCGAGCTTGTCCGCCTGATCCGCAAATATAAGCTGCCGGCGAAGGTCAACCTGATCCCGTTCAACCCATGGCCGGGCGCGGGCTATGAATGCTCGACGCCCGAGCGCATCCGCGCGTTCAGCAACCTGGTGTTCGAAGCCGGAATTTCCGCGCCGATCCGCACCCCGCGCGGGCGCGACATCATGGCGGCATGCGGCCAGCTCAAATCCGCATCGGAAAAGAAGAGCCGTGCCGAGATGGACCGGCTGGCCGAGGAGAAGCAGGCGGCGGCGGGCTGACGTTCGAACGCGATTCGTTGCGATCGCGGCCCCGATGGATTATGAGCCGCGCCATGATCAGCCCGTTCACCCTGCCTGCTCGCACGCGACAACTCCGCCACGACGCGGGGCATGCCCGGATGCATGGCGAGCGAGGAGCGGACTGAACGACAGCCGCCCCTCAAGCCGACCATGACCCGACCAGCCCCGCCGCACCGGCGGGGTTTTTCTTTGCGCGTCGCGCCCCCTCTCCCCGGCGCGCCATCAACGAAGGAGACAGACAGCATGATCCCGATGAGCTGCGCCGAGATGGCGCGCATCGCCACCGGCTTTGCCGACCTCAGCCTGCCCAAGGCGGAATGGACGCACCAGGCGCATTTCGCCACGGCGCTGTGGCTGTTGATGCGGCGGCCGGACATCCTGCCGGAACGCGACATGCCGGGCATGATCCGCCGCTATAATGAGTCGGTGGGCGGCGTGAACAGCGACACTTCGGGCTATCATGAAACGATCACCCAGGCATCGATCCGGGTGGCGCGGCACCTGCTCGCCGGCCTTTGGGCGGAGGTCTCGCCGCAGGACGCGCTTGCCGCGCTGATGGCCTCCCCGCTTGGCGACAAGGACTGGCTGTTCGTCCATTGGTCGCGCGACCGGCTGATGTCGGTGGAAGCAAGGCGCAGCTGGGTGGAACCCGACCTGACGGCCCTGCCAGACTCGGACGAGGGCCGGGTGACACCGAAAAGCCGGAGCACGCCGCCTGCGTCGGATTGAGCGCCGCACGCCCTGAATTGGCCCGATATGAAAAAGGGCGGCCATCGCTGGCCGCCCTTCCCCATTCTTACGCCTCGGCGCTTCGCTTAGAAGCGATAGCCGATGGTGACGACGCCAGCGTCGCGGCCGCCGATGTTCTGCTCATATTCCGAGCGCTGATATTCAGCCGAAATATAGGTGTGCGGGGTCACGCCATATTCCAGGCCGCCGCCGTAGCGCACGCCCTCAAGCGCGGCGCCGACGCCGCCAACCTCGAAGCGCGACGAAGCATAGCCGACCTTGCCGAACGCGAGGATGCGCGGGGTCACAACATAGCCGAGACGCAGCGAAGCGGCGAGATCGCGGCTGACCTTGGTGCTGGCGCCATCGACGGTGGAGTCGCCCAGCGCCACATCGACGCCGCCAACGACGCGCGGTGCGAGTGCGATGTCATAGCCGGCGGTGACGCCATAGGAGACGCCGTCTTCGCCCTGGAACTTGTCATAGCCCACAGTGACGCCTGCGCGAGGACCAGTAAAAGGCGCCTCATCCTGAGCAAAAGCAGGAACAGAAACACAAGCAGCAGCAATGGCTGCGAAAATCGCAGTTTTCATAATAAACCTCATTCAATAATCGATACCCGTCGCCAGGTGAAGGCGATGTAGGTTTCGAAATGCTATTTAAAAGGGGTGACGTTCAGAGAATTTTTAACTCGATACCTCTTGAATTGATCGACTGGCGATCTTGTAACCCCTTGCATTTCTACGTCATGTTGCGACGCAGGAGGGCCTTATGGAACTGTAACCTTTCTGTCACATGAATGGCGCCGTCAGGGTCGGGAGATTTGGACAAAGGTGATGCAGGAAGGATACAGTCGCGCCGATCGGGTCTAAGCTGCTGTAACCAAAGCATCGATGGACCCAAGCAGACGCATCGGGAACGGGAGCGCGCCATGGCTGCGGAGACGATGAAGGGCGAGGCGGTAAGGCGGCACCGGCTGCCCACGCGGCTGTGGCACTGGCTGAATGTCGTCGCCTTCTTCACCCTGTTCATGAGCGGCCTGGGCATCTTCAACGCCCATCCCCGGCTCTATTGGGGGCAATATGGCGCGAATTTCGACTATGCCTGGCTGGCGTTGCCGCGCTTCCCCGGCTGGATCACGCTGCCGGGGCATTATAACCTCGCCATGTCGCGCCACTGGCATTTCACCTTCGCGCCGGTCCTTGCCTTCGGGCTGCTGTTCTACATGCTGTGGAGCGTGGCCGGCCGGCATTTCAGCCGCGATCTCGCCTTTCGCCGGGCGGAGCTGTCGCCCCGCCATATCCTGCGCGACATTGCCGATCATGCGCGGCTGCGCTTCCCCACCGGCGCCGCGGCGCTGCGCTACAATATCCTGCAGAAGGCGAGCTACAACGGCGTGCTGTTCATCCTGCTGCCGGTGCTGATCGGGACCGGGCTCACCATGTCGCCGGGCATCGATGCGGCATGGCCATGGCTGCTGGACCTGTTCGGCGGGCGGCAGTCGGCCCGGTCGCTGCATTTCATCGCCGCCTGGGCGACCGTCGCCTTCTTCATCGTGCATATCCTGATGGTACTGCTGGCCGGCCCGGTCAATGAGCTGCGCGCGATGATCACCGGCTGGTACAGGCCGCGCCCGGCGCGCGTGGAGGAGGCGGCATGAGCCCGTTCATCACCCGCCGCGCGCTCGTTTCCGGCATGGCGCTGGGCGCGGGCGGATTGCTGACCGGCTGCGACTGGCTGGCGGAGCAAAAACCCGTCCAGCAGGTGCTGTTCAACGCCGAGAATTTCCATCGCTGGACGCAGCGCACGCTGACCGATCGCCATGCGCTGGCCCGCGAGTTCGATCCGGCCGAGCGCTCCCGCATCTTCCGCTCCAACGGCACGCGCGACCCCGGCACGCCCGAATATCATGCCTGGATGGCCCGGCGCTTCGTCGACTGGCGGCTGCGGCTGACGGGGCTGTTCGCACGGCCCATCGCCCTTTCCCTCGCCGATCTCCAGGCCATGCCCCATCGCGAGCAGATCACCCGGCATGACTGCGTGGAGGGGTGGAGCGCCATCGGCAAATGGCGGGGCGCGCCGCTTGGCCCCCTGCTGCGCGCGGCGGGGCTGCGGCCTGACGCCAACTATCTGGTCTTCCATTGCGCCGACACCAATGGCGGGGCGCGGCCCTATTATGAGAGCATCGACATGATCGACGCCTTCCACCCCCAGACTATGCTTGCCTATGCGCTGAACGACCGGCCGCTGCCCATCGCCAATGGCGCGCCGCTGCGCCTGCGGGTGGAACGACAGCTTGGCTATAAACAGGCGAAATATCTGGTCGGGATCGAAGCCGTCGCCTCGCTCAGGGGCATCCATGGCGGCAAAGGGGGCTATTGGGAGGATGTTGCGGGCTATGAATGGTATGCGGGGCTTTGAACTTCGCGTAATCAGTGTCTAAAGAAGACCTATGTGGTTGTTCGAACGCTATCTCGACCGGTTGATCCGCAAGGGCCAACTCACCCTCATCCGCCATGATGGCAAAAGCCGGGTTTTCGGCACCGCCGATCCCGCCTTCCCCGACCTGACGCTGCGCTTCACCGACGCGAAGGTCGGGCGGGACATCATCCGCAGCCCGCGCCTTGGCCTGGCCGAAGCCTATATGGACGGCCGCGCGATCATCGGCGGCGGCGACATCATGGATTTCGTCAAGCTGGTGCGCGGCAACAATAATTGGGAAAGCAAGCGCTCGATCGAGAACCAGTCGCCGCTCAAGCGATTCGCCAAGGGGATCGGCCGCCGCGCCGGCCGCGCCAATGCCCGCTGGCGCTCCCGCCAGAATGTCGCCCATCATTACGACCTGTCCGCCGCGCTCTACGACCTGTTCCTCGACAAGGACCGGCAATATAGCTGCGCCTATTGGCCCGAAGGCACGGCGATCGGCGCACACCCGATCTCGCTCGACCAGTCGCAGGTGGACAAGAAAGCGCATATCGCCGCCAAGCTGGCGCTGAAGCCGGGCATGAAAGTGCTGGATATCGGCTGCGGCTGGGGCGGCATGGCGCTGTACCTGCACCGCGCCTGCGGCGTCGACGTGCTGGGCGTCACCCTTTCGGAGGAACAGCTCAAGATCGCGCAGCAGCGGGCGAAGGATGCGGGCGTTGCCGACCATGTCCGCTTCGAACTGATCGACTATCGCGACGTTGCCGGCCCCTTCGACCGGATCGTGTCGGTCGGCATGTTCGAGCATGTCGGCACCGCGCATTTTCGCGAATTCTTCGCCAAATGCCATGACCTGCTGACGCCGGACGGCGTGATGCTGCTGCACACCATCGGGCGCATGGGCGGGCCGGGCAGCACCGACGCCTTCACCGACAAATATATCTTCCCCGGCGGCTACATCCCCGCCCTGTCGGAAATCGTGAGCGCCTCCGAGCCCGCCCGGCTGATGGTGACGGACGTCGAATCGCTGCGCCTGCATTATGCCTTCACCCTGCGCGAATGGTATGCGCGCACCGTGGCGCACCGCGCGGAGATCGAGGTGCTGTATGACGAGCGCTTCTTCCGCATGTGGACGCTCTATCTGGCCGGGGCGACATCCGCCTTCGAGGATGGCGGCATGCTGAACTACCAGATTCAATATGCGCGCAACCGGCATACGCTGCCGATCACCCGCGACTATATCGCACGGACGGAAGCCGAAATCCGGGCGAAGGGATAGTCATGAGATGCGGTGTTCCTGCGTAGGCAGGAACCCAGGGTCTCTACAGAGGTGAGCTTGATGCGTCGCACTCTGGGCTCCTGCCCTACGCAGGAGCACGGCGGAAATGGCTCAGTGCTTCTTGCGCGGGACGAGGTACAGCACCGCAACGATGATCGCGCCGACGGCAAGGCCCAGCATGCCCGAGGCCGCCGCCGTCACCAGCCATTCGACAAAGCCGGCGGCCGGCCCCGCCACATGGCCCACGGCAGCCGCCGCGCCATGGACGGCATGGGGCAGCGCATCCCAGCCGAATGTCTCGATCCCGTGGAGCAGGATGCCCCCGCCGACCCACAGCATCGCCGCCGTGCCGACATAGGCGAGGATGTGCATCAGCACCGGCATGGCATGCACCAGCCCGCGCCCCAGCCCACGCCCGAAGCCGGTCGACCCCTTGGCCAGGTGCAGCCCCATGTCGTCCATCTTCACGATGAAGCCGACCGCGCCATAAACGCCCACGGTGATGAAGATGGCGACGGCCACCAGCACGATCGCCTGTTCCCAGAGCGGCGACCCGGCGACGCTGGCCAGCGAGATGGCGATGATCTCCCCCGACAGGATGAAATCCGTGCGGACGGCGCCGCTGACCTTCTCGTCCTCCAGTTCCTTCGAACTCAGCGTGGCGGCGGCATCGGCCGCTTCGTCATGCCCGCCCTGGATCGCCTCGATGATCTTCTCCGCGCCTTCGAAGCAGAGGAAGGCCCCGCCCAGCATCAGCAGCGGCGTCAATGCCCAGGGCGCAAACGCGCTGAGTGCGAGCGCCAGCGGCAGCAGGAAGACCAGCTTGTTCTTCAGGCTGCCCTTGGCGATCTTGTAGATGATCGGCAGCTCGCGGTCCGGGGTCAGCCCGGTCACATAGCGCGGCGTCACCGCCGCATCGTCGATGACGACACCCGCCGCCTTCGTCCCCGCCTTGCCGGCGGCGCCGGCGACATCGTCCAGCGAGGAGGCGGCCAGCTTGGCGATGCCCGCCACATCGTCGAGCAGTGCGATCAATCCCGAAGGCATGCAAAAGAAACTCCCTGTTGCCCGCTGCCTACCGGGCCGCGCGCCATGCTGCAACGCCGCATATGCACATGAGGCGGCACGTCACGGGGATTGCAGCCGCGGGATACAGGCGGGAAACAAATGCCGCCGGCCCAGGGGAGAGGCCAGCGGCATTCGGAGCCCTGCCGCCGCGCACAGCGGCAGGGTGTCAGGGCATGCGATCAGGCGGAAGCGTCGGCCAGCGTCTGGTCGGTCGGCGCGGAGATCGACGGGTTACGACCTTTGGCCGTCGCCCGCGCCGCCCGCACGCCCGCGCCATAGTCCGGGTGGACCTGATCGAAAAGCCTGCACTGGCGTTCCACGATCTCATCCGGCGTATCGCCCATGGCCGCCGCGATATTGGCGAACAGCCGCGCTTTCTGCGCATCATCGAACAGGGTGAACAATGCGCGGGGCTGGCCGAAATCGTCATTGCCCTCGCGATGGTTCCACCGGTCCGCATCGCCCGAAATCTTCAGCGGCGGCTCGCGGAAGCGATCCTCCTGCACCGGCCCGCCAAAGCTGTTGGGCTCATAATAGGCCGCCGGGTTCGGATTGTTCGGGAAGAAGCGCATCGCTCCGTCCTTGTGATAATGATGCACCGGGCATTTGGGCGCGTTGATCGGCAGCGCTTCATAATGGGTGCCGATGCGGTGGCGATGCGCGTCGGCATAGCTGAAGATGCGGGCCTGCAACATCTTGTCGGGCGAAAAGCCGATGCCCGGCACGATGTTGGACGGGCTGAACGCCGCCTGCTCGATCTCCGCGAAATAATTGTCCGCGTTCCGGTTGAGTATGAACTCGCCGATGTCGATCACCGGATAGTCGGCATGCGGCCACACCTTGGTCAGGTCGAACGGATTATAGGACGTCTTTTCCGCGTCCAGCTCCGGCATGATCTGCACCTGCATCTTCCATTTGGGGAAATTGCCGGTCTCGATCGCCTCGAACAGGTCTTCCTGCGTCGATTCGCGGGTGCGGCCCACGACGCCTGCGGCTTCTTCGTTCGTCCAGTGCCTGTGGCCCTGAAGCGTCTTGAAGTGGAACTTCACCCAGAAACGCTCGCCCGCTTCGTTGATCAGGCTGTAGGTGTGGCTGCCATAGCCGTTGATGTGGCGCACGTCCGTCGGCAGGCCGCGGTCGGACATCAGGATCGTCACCTGATGCAACGATTCGGGGCTGAGCGACCAGAAATCCCACATCGCGGTCGGCGAGCGCAGGTTGGTGCGCGGGTGGCGCTTCTGCGTGTGGATGAAATCGGGGAATTTCAGCGGATCGCGCACGAAGAAGACCGGCGTGTTGTTGCCGACCAGATCCCAATTGCCTTCGGGCGTGTAGAATTTCATCGCAAAGCCGCGCACGTCGCGCTCGGCATCGGCCGCGCCCAGCTCGCCCGCGACGGTGGAAAAGCGGATGATCATCGGCGTTTCGGCGCCCGGCTGCAGCGCCTTCGCCTTGGTATATTGCGAAATATCGCCGGTGATCGTCAGCGTGCCATGCGCGCCCCAGCCCTTGGCATGCACGGCGCGTTCGGGAATGCGCTCGCGATTCTGGTGGGCCAGCTTCTCGATCAGCTGGTAATCCTGCAGCAGCAGGGGGCCGCGCGGCCCGGCGGAGAGGCTGTTCTGATTATCGGCGATCGGCGCGCCGGCGCTGGTGGTCATCGTCGGTCTATCGGTCATCGCGCATCTCCTTCTTGGTTGTGCGAACCGTATTAAAGCCCCCACCTCTTCCAATGAAATTGATTAGTGACAAGACACTGATCGGATAAGTCGATTTATGCGCCAGCCTTTCCCACGCTTGCGCCATCCCTGCGACTCGCCTACAGCCTAGCCCGTCATCTGGGGAGTAGCCAACCACCGAAGAATCGGTGGGCCGCGCGTCAACATATTTGGTGGAGACACCATGGCGCGCGGGACGGGATGCAGGGCATCGCGTCTGTCGAGACCAATGGCATCGCACCTCCGTCCGGCCGGGCGGGAGGCGCGGTGGCATTGTGTCCGTTTCGCGCCCGGCCCGGAAGAACGCCCCGATGGAAGCCCTCCTCACCTCTACCGCGCTCGTCGCCCTCGCCGAAATGGGCGACAAGACGCAATTGCTCGCCATGCTGCTCGCCACCCGCTTTCGAAAGCCGGTGCCGATCATCATGGGCATATTGTTCGCGACGATCGCCAACCATTTCCTCGCCGCGCTGGTCGGCCATGAAGCGGCCGGGCTGCTGCAAAGCCCATGGTTCCGCTATGCCGTAGCCCTGAGTTTCGTCGCCATGGCCATCTGGACGCTCGTGCCCGACAAGATCGACGAGGATGCCCCACTCAAGGCACCATCGAAAGCCGGCGTGTTCGTGACGACGCTGGTCGCCTTCTTCCTGGTCGAGATGGGCGACAAGACGCAGGTCGCAACGGTGGCGCTGGGCGCCCGCTTCGAGAATGTCTTTGCCGTCACCGCCGGCACGACATTGGGCATGATGATCGCCAATGTGCCCGCCGTGGTCTTTGGCGAAGCGCTGGCCAAACGGGTGCCGATGCGCGCGCTGCAGATCGGCGCGGCGCTGCTGTTCCTGGCACTGGGCCTGTGGATGCTCGCAGGGCTCGCCGGCTGGCTCTGATCGCCCCGGTGCCGATGGCCCGATGCCGCGCGAAATCCGGCTTTGCGGTTGCGCTTCGCGGTTGCGCCTGTTACCCGCGCGCCCGTATTTCGCCGCCCTGAGGGAACCCCATGTCCGAGTCCATCAATCGCATCGTCCTCGCCTTTTCCGGCGGCCTCGACACCAGCGTCATCCTGAAATGGCTGCAGCAGACCTATCAGTGCGAGGTCGTGACCTTCACGGCGGACCTCGGCCAGGGCGAGGAACTGGAACCGGCCCGCAAGAAGGCGGAGCTGATGGGCGTGAAGCCCGAGCATATCTTCATCGACGACCTGCGCGAGGAGTTCGTGAAGGATTATGTCTTTCCGATGATGCGCTCCAATGCGCTCTATGAGGGGCTGTACCTGCTCGGCACCTCGATCGCCCGGCCGCTGATCGCCAAGCGCCAGATCGAGATCGCCAGACAAGTCGGCGCCGATGCCGTCAGCCATGGCGCGACCGGCAAGGGCAATGACCAGGTCCGCTTCGAGCTGGGCTATTACGCGCTCCAGCCGGACATCAAGGTGATCGCACCCTGGCGCGAATGGGACCTGACCAGCCGCACCCGCCTGATCGAGTTCGCCGAACAGAACCAGATCCCCATCGCCAAGGACAAGCGCGGCGAAAGCCCCTTCTCGACCGACGCGAACATGCTGCACACCTCTTCGGAGGGCAAGGTGCTGGAAGATCCGTGGCAGGAAGTGCCCGACTATGTCTATTCGCGCACGGTGAACCCCGAGGACGCGCCTGACGCGCCGGAGATCATCACCATCGATTTCGAGCGTGGCGACGGCGTCGCCATCAACGGCGTGGGCATGAGCCCCGCGACCCTGCTGGAAACGCTGAACGACTATGGCCGCAAGCATGGCATCGGCCGGCTCGACCTGGTCGAGAACCGTTTCGTGGGCATGAAGTCGCGCGGCATGTACGAGACGCCGGGCGGCACCATCTATCACCTCGCCCATCGCGGCATCGAGCAGCTGACGCTCGACCGGGGCGCCGCGCATCTGAAGGACGAGCTGGCCCCACGCTATGCCGAGCTGATCTACAACGGCTTCTGGTTCTCGCCCGAGCGCGAGATGCTGCAGGCCGCCATCGACCACAGCCAGGAGAAGGTGACGGGCACCGTCCGCCTGAAGCTGTACAAGGGCAACGTCTCCGTCATCGGCCGCAAGTCGCCCTATTCGCTCTACAGCGAAAAGGTCGTGACCTTCGAGGACGATGCCGGCGCCTATGACCAGCGCGACGCGGAAGGCTTCATCAAGCTGAACGCATTGCGCCTGCGTCTGCTGGGCCGCCGCAACGGCTGATCGCAAAAACCTGTCGACGTTCCCGTCATATCCGCTACGCACAGGGGAGTGCCCTCAAGAAAAATGAGGTGGTCCAGTGCGTGGAGTGGATATCGAGTCCGAGGCGATGTGGCAGGCGATGGACCGGTCGTCCGCCATCGCCAGCTTCGATGTGGCCGGGAACGTCACGGGCGCCAACGAGAATTTCCTGAAGCTGTTCGATTATCGCTTCGAGGATCTTGTCGGCCGTCATCACCAGCTGTTGTGCGATCCGGACTATATTGAAACGCCGGCATATCGGCAATTCTGGGCGCGGCTGCGCTCCGGCCAGTTCGACACCGGCGCCTATTGCCGGCGCGACCGCAATGGCGCGCAAATCTGGATACGCGGCAGCTATAATCCGGTTTTCAACGCCGACGGCATCCAGACCGGCGTCGTCAAATTCGTCCACGACATCAGCGCCGAGCAACGGGCCATCACCGCGCGCGAGGACGCGGAACGGATGCTCCGCGCGCAGGAAAGCAACCGGCGGGCCGTTGTGGAAACGGTGCTGGCGCAGGTGGCGGAGATTGTCGATTCCATCGACAGCATCGCCCGACAGACCGACCTGCTCGCGCTCAATGCATCGATAGAGGCGGCCCGGGCGGGCGATGCGGGGCGCGGCTTTGCCGTCGTCGCGGCCGAGATCAAGGCGCTCGCGGTCCATACCCAATCGGCGACCAGCAGGGCGCGAAGCCTGATCGCGCATTGATTCCCCTTGCGTCCCGCAGGGGATGCGGGCCTATTCCCGGGCATGCGTCCCCGCCCATCGCTCGCCCCTCTTTTCCCCTGGCGCTACGGCATGTTCCTTGCGCTGTTGGCGCTTTCCCTGCCGCTCGCCTTCTGGCTGCCATGGCATGAAGCGATGATGGCGGGCTTCGATATCGCCGCCCTCGCCTTCCTCGTCACGGTCGCGCCGCTGATCAGCAACGACGCTGGCACGATGCGGCGCAATGCCGAGCGCAACGACGCCAATCGCGAACTGATGCTGCTGCTGACCGGCATTGTCAGCGTCATCATCCTGATCGCGGTCGGGGTCGCCGTGTCTGCGCGCGGAGGCCCAAAGCCGGTGGAGATCGCGCTGCTGCTCAGCACTCTGGCGCTGGCCTGGCTGTTCACCAACATGGTCTATGCGCTGCACTATGCCCATATCTTCTATGTGAAGGGCGTAACGGGCAAGGATAGCGGCGGCATCGCCTTTCCCGCCACCAGGGAGCCGCGCTACTGGGACTTCATCTATTTCGCCTTCACCCTGGGCATGACGTTCCAGACATCGGATGTCGCCATCCGGACGTCGGCGATCCGCAAGATCGTGACCTATCACTGCCTGGCGGCGTTCGTCTTCAACCTCGGCATCATCGCCTTCACCATCAACGTGCTGGGCGGGGGCTGAGGGACTGTTTGAGAAAGCGTGGGCGCGCGGGCTGGAACCGGCTTTCTCACACACTCTCGGCGCCATGGATGCGGTGTCCGCTGCCCATGCTATAGAGGCCATGCGATCCCGACTCCGTGGAGACAGGCATGGATATTACCCCCTCTGTCATCTGGGCGATCGATTTCGCGGGCGGCCTTGCCCTTTCCTGTCCGGAGGGCACGATCGGCTGCACGGCCGAGCGCGGGGAGTTCCGCTGGCTGCACCTGAGCCTTGCCGACCAGCCGACACGCAACTGGATTCGCACGGCGGACACGCTGCCCGAAGAACTGCGCGCGCTGCTGCTCGACAATGACGGGCACCAGCGCGCGCTGGTGACGGACGGATGGATCGGATGCGTGCTGCACGATGTCGAGCGGGATTTCGACCGGCTCGATACCGATCGCACCGGCACGCTGCGGATCGCATTGGGGCCTGGGCTGATTATCACGGCGCGGCATCATCCGCTGCGCTCGGCGGACATCATCCGCCGCCATATCGAGCGCGACGGGCGGCTCGTGCGCCATGCCGCCGACGCGCTGGACCTCGCCGTCTCCGCGATCGTGGAGAATATCGGCAGCGTCGCATCCGCGCAGGCGCAGCAGATCGAACGGTTCGAGGATGAGCTGCTGGACATGCCGGCGGGCTTCGATCACCGCCGGCTCGTGGGCATCAGGCGGCGGATCGTGCAGTTCCACCGCCAGCTTTCCGGCATGCGGGCCGCGTTCAGGCGCCTGGAACAGGATGAAGAGCTGCCGCCCGACCTGCGCCCCACCATCGAAAAGCTGGCGCAGCAGCTTTCCGCCATCGACGATGAGATGATGGCGATCCAGAGCCAGTTGCGGCTGCTGCGCGAAGAGGCGGACTTGCAGGCGGCACAGCGCACCAACCAGAATCTCTATGTGCTCTCGATCCTCTCCGCGCTGCTGCTGCCCGCGACGCTCGTCACCGGCTTTTTCGGGATGAACACCGGCGGGCTTCCCTTTGCGCAGGGTACGGCCGGCACCGTGATGGCCGCCGCGCTGGGGATCATCGCGTCAGGCGGGGTCTATGCCATGCTGGTGATGATGGGGCTGGTCCACCGCAACTGAGCCGGGCCGCCGCCGCCCGGGGGAAGGGGGGCCGACCGATCTCCGGCCCCTTCATCGCTTGCTTACCAATTTCGCCTAGAGCGGCGGGATGAGCGATGCACGCGATCCCTGCCCCCCGTCGGCCGTCGGCCATGCCGTCGGCATCGCCGGCCTGTGCGGGCTGGCGCTGTGGACGGCGGTCGCCTGGCATTATGGCATGGATGGCCCCTATGCGGGGATGACGGCAGTGGTCGCCTGCGGCCTGCCGATGCTGCTGTGGTCGCTGCTGGTCGACAAGGTGCATCGCAATCCCTCGACCGGCATCGACTGGCAGGCAGCGCCCCGGCCATGGCGCGCGGTGATCGACACCGGCCTCGTCAAGATCGCCGGGCTGTGGGCGACATGGGGGGCGATCGCCGTCTGCTATTGCATCGCCCGCTGGTATTGGGACGGCGGCTATCGCTTTGCCATGCAGATGCTGGGCATGGCGGCCCCATGGCTGCTGGCCTTCTCCATTCCCTATGTGCTGTGGCTTGAGCGGCGGCTGCAGGAACCGCGCGATGCGACCTATGCTTTCGGCCAGTGGGTGATCGGCGGCGCGGCGGGGGCGCCCGACATGGCGCAAGTGGCCAATCATGCCCGGGCATGGCTGGTGAAGGGCTTTTTCCTCGCCTTCATGCTCTCCATCGTGCCGGCGAATTTCGCCAACCTCGTCCACTGGAAACCGGCGGACGCGATCGCAGGCCCGGTCAGCCTCGCCAATTTCCTCATCACGCTGATGTTCCTGATCGACGTCGCCTTTGCGACCGTGGGCTATATGCTGACCTGCAGGCCGCTGGACGCCCATATCCGCAGCGCCAATCCCTATCTGGCAGGCTGGGCGGCGGCGCTGATCTGTTACCCGCCCTTCGTGCTGATGGGCCCCGGAGGCCCGCTGGACTATCATCACAATACGGCGGAATGGGACATATGGCTGGGCGCATATCCCGCCGCGCTATGGGCAATGGGGGGGCTGCTGGTGCTGCTGACGGGCGTCTATGCCTGGGCGACGGTGGCCTTCGGGCTCCGCTTTTCCAACCTCACCCATCGCGGCATCCTGACCCATGGGCCCTATCGCTGGAGCCGCCACC
Source organism: Sphingobium aquiterrae (assembly GCF_037154135.1). NCBI lineage: Bacteria > Pseudomonadati > Pseudomonadota > Alphaproteobacteria > Sphingomonadales > Sphingobiaceae > Sphingobium > Sphingobium aquiterrae. The sequence goes on along the minus strand of NZ_JBANFL010000001.1, from coordinate 218,145 downwards.
CGGCCTATCTGTCGAAGAATCTCTTCTGGTGGTGCTCCACCCTGCCCTTCCTCGCGACCAGCGGCAGCATGGTCGACATGATACGCAACTGCGCGATCATGGGGATCGTCAGCGCCATCTATTACTGGCGCGCGCGGACGGAGGAGAAGCACCTGCTCGCCGACTCCGCCTATGCGGCCTATCATGCATGGATGGAACGCAACGGGCCGGTGCCGCGCCTGGTGACGCTGATCACCGGCGGGCGGCGACCGGACCCCACGCTCCAGCCGGCGGAATAACCCGCCGCGCGCCGCTTTCACGGGCGTGGATCAGAAGCTTTCCTCGGCATAGACGCGGCTGACATCGCCGTTCCATGCGCCATGATAGCGGTCCAGCAGGCTTTCGGCGGGCGTCTTGCCGCTGGCGATGACGGCGTCGAGCGCAGCGAGATAGCCCGTCTCATTATTGCCCGAGGAATCGAGCCGCGCCCGCGCCGCAAGGCCGCTGCGCGCGATGTCCACCACTTCGCCGGCAATGGCGCGCAGCGTGCGGCCGCCGCCGATCGGCGCATCGAGACCGAGTTTCGGCACGGAATCGCGCAGCAGCTGCCGCTCGTCCATCGACCAATCCTTGACCACGTCCCAAGCCGCGTCGAGCGCCGTGCCGTCATAAAGCAGCCCGACCCACAGCGCCGGCAGCGCGCAGATGCGGCTCCACGGACCGCCATCGGCCCCGCGCATCTCCAGAAAGCTCTTCAGCCGCACTTCGGGGAAGGCGGTGGAGAGATGGTCTTCCCAGTCCTTCTCCGTCGGCTTCTCGCCCGGCAGGACGCTCAGCTTGCCCTCAAGGAAATCGCGGAAGGACAGCCCCGACGCGTCGATATAGCGCCCCTCGCGGAACACGAAATACATCGGCACGTCCAGCGCATAGTCGGCATAGCGCTCATAACCGAAGCCATCCTCGAACACGAAGGGCAGCATGCCGGTGCGCGCCGGATCGGTATCCGACCAGATGTGGCTGCGATAGGACAGGAAGCCGTTGGGCTTGCCTTCCGTAAAGGGCGAGTTGGCGAACAGCGCCGTCGCCAGCGGCTGCAGCGCAAGCGAGGTACGGAACATCTTGGCCATCCCCGCCTCGCTCGCATAGTCGAGATTGGTCTGGACGGTGCAGGTGCGCAGCATCATGTCGAGGCCCATGGAGCCCACGCGCGGCATATGCCGCAGCATGATCTCATAGCGCCCCTTGGGCATGATCGGCAGCTCGGCGCGGGTCTTGTCCGGCCACATGCCAAGGCCCAGGAAGCCCAGGCCCAGCATGTCGCCGACATATTTCACCTGCTCCAGATGGCGGCCGGTCTCGGCGCAGGTCTGGTGCAGATTGTCGAGCGGCGCGCCGGAAAGTTCCAGCTGGCCGGCGGGCTCCAGGCTGATCGTGCCGTCGGCGCCCGACAGGGCGATGATGTTCTCACCCTCGAACACCGGGCTCCAGCCATAGCGGGTCAGGCCGATCAGCAGGGTGTGGATGCCGCCCTTTTCCTCATAGGAGGGGGCATGATGATCCTTCACCGAGTAGACGAACTTCTCATGCTCGGTGCCGATGCGCCAGCGCTCGGGCGGCTTTTCCCCCTTGGCGAAGGCCGCGATCAGCTGGTCGCGGCTTTCGATGATCGGGTCGTCGCCGTCTGAATCGGTTCTGGTGCTCATCCCCGCCCCTTATCCTTTACCCAACGCACGTCAAATGAAGTGCGCGGCCCGCACATAAGTTGCGTCTATGACGGGTGCAATCCAATTTCGAATGAAAACCGATATCATGCCGCCGGCGCCCAGTCGCCGTTGAGCGTCATCCACGCGGCGGTGGCCGCAATCGCGGCGGTTTCCGCGCGCAGGATGCGGGGTCCGAGCGAGACCGGCACCGCGCCCGGCACCGCACGGATCGCCGCGCGCTCCTGCGGGTCGAAGCCGCCCTCCGGCCCCACGAGCAGGGCGGCGGGGCCGGGATGCGCGGCAAAGGCCGATGCCAGCGGTGCGCCGCCCGTTTCATCGGCGAAGAACAGGTGGCGTTCGGCCGGCCAGCTTTTGAGCAACGCGTCCAGCTTCACCATCTCGTCCAGCGCGGGGATGGCCGTGCGGCCGCATTGCTCGGCGGCTTCCACCAGATGCGCGTGCAGCCGGTCGAGATTGAGCTTGTCCACCACCGACCGCCGGGTCAGCACCGGCCGCAGCCGCGCGACCCCCAGTTCGCAGGCTTTTTCGGCGATCAGGTCGATCCGCCCTTTCTTCACCGGCGCGACGCACAGCCAGAAATCGGGCACCGCCTCTGGCGGTTTGGTATTGGCGACGCAGTCCAGCACCAGATCGCGCTTGCGGATGTCGCGCGCGGTCGCGGCCCATTCGCCCGATGTCCCGTCGAACAGCAGCACGGTGTCGCCCGCCTTCACCCGCATGACGGCGATCAGATAATGGGCGGCATTGCCATCGACCGGCACCGCGACGCCCTGCGCCAGAGGCGTATCGACATAGAGGCGCGGCGCACTTTGCGGGGGCCAGGCGGGGGTCGCGGTCATCTTCAGTCACCATCTTGTCCGGGCGGAGCCTTGTCGCCGCCCTGCACTTCTCTAAAGAGCATGAGCCGCCTTTGGACAAGTACGGGGTGAACCAGGACATGATGACCGAGCAGATCGTTCCCGACAGCGAAGCCCGGGGGCTGGTGGCGCGGCTGCCCGGAAAAGTGCGGGCCTTTGCGCTGCTGGCGCGGTTCGACCGGCCGATCGGCTGGTGGCTGCTGTTCTGGCCCGGCGCCTGGGCGGTGGCACTGGCGGGGCAGGCGATGGCGCGCTGGCCGCTGGTGCTGTGGCTGCTGCTGGGCAGCATCGCCATGCGCGGCGCAGGCTGCGTCTATAACGACATCGTCGACCGCGACCTCGATGCACAGGTGGAGCGCACGCGCAGCCGCCCGCTAGCCAGCGGCGCGGTCTCGCTGAAGGCGGCGTGGGCCTGGCTGCTGGCGCTGTGCCTGGCGGGGCTGATCGTGTGGGTGCAGTTGCGGCCGCTGGCGATGCTGGTCGCCCTCCTCAGCCTCGCGCTGGTCGCCGCCTATCCCTTCATGAAGCGGATCACATGGTGGCCGCAGCTCTGGCTGGGGCTGGTCTTTTCCTGGGCGGCGCCGGTCGCCTGGACGGAAGCCGCCGGGCAACTGACCCTGCCGGGGATCTTGCTCTATGCCGGCTGCATTTTCTGGGTCGTGGGGTACGACACTATCTACGCCGTGCAGGACCGGGAGGACGACGCGCTGGTCGGCATCAAGTCCAGCGCGCGCGCCATGGGTGCCCATGTGCGTGGCGGCGTCACCCTCTGCTATGCGCTGGCCATCGCGCTGTGGACCATGGCCATCTGGCAGGTCCGGCCGCAGGCGCTGGCGTTGCTCGCCCTGCTGCCGATGGCGGGCCAGTTGCTCTGGCAAGTGACCACCCTGCGCCAGGATGACGGCGCCGATCCACTCGCGAAATTCCGCTCCAACCGGTTTGCCGGGCTGCTGATGTTCCTTGGCTGCCTCGTCGTCGGCAGCGCATGAGCCTCACTCCTCCTTTCCTGTCATTCCCGCGCAGGCGGGAATGACAAATATTGGCGCGCCCTATTCCGCCGCCAGCAGCTGCTCCGCGCCGCCCAGATCGACCGACACCAGCCGGCTGACGCCGCGCTCGACCATCGTCACGCCGAACAGGCGGTGCATGCGGCTCATGGTGACGGCATTGTGGGTGACGATCAGATAGCGGGTCTTCGTATCCGTCACCATCCGGTCGAGCAGGTCGCAGAAACGCTCGACATTGGCGTCGTCCAGCGGCGCGTCGACCTCGTCCAGCACGCAGATCGGCGCCGGATTGGTGAGGAACAGGCCGAAGATCAACGCCACGGCGGTCAGCGCCTGCTCCCCGCCGGACAGCAGCGTGAGCGCCGACAGCTTCTTGCCGGGCGGCTGCGCCATGATCTCCAGCCCCGCCTCCAGCGGATCATCGCTGTCGACCAGTTCAAGATGCGCCTGCCCGCCATTGAACAGCGTGGTGAACAGCCGACGAAAATGCCCGTCCACCGCCTCGAACGCGGCGAGCAGGCGCTGTCGCCCCTCGCGGTTGAGACTGCCGATGGAGCCGCGCAGGCGGTTGATCGCCTGGGTCAACTCTTCGCTTTCGGCGCGGCTGGTCGCCTGCGCGCTTTCCAGCTCCTCCAGTTCCTGCGCTGCGACGAGGTTGACCGGGCCGATCCGCTCCCGCTCCGCCGACAGCCGCTCCATGGCCGCCTGTTCCTCGGCGGCGGCACGCACTTCGGCACTGGCGAAACCCAGCTTCTGCGGCAGCACCGGCGGCGGGCATTCGAAGCGCTCGCCGGAGAGGCGGCCTGCCTCAAGCCGGCGTTCGTCGGCGGCCTCGGCGCGGGCGGCGGCGGTAGCCCGCGCTTCACGCGCGGAGGCGAGCGCTTCGGCCGCCTGCGCGGCGCTCGCCTCCGCTGTCCGCAGGGCCTGTTCGGCGGCGCGCTCGGCATCGGCCGCCGCTTTCGCCTCGTCGTTCAGCGCCCCGCTGCTGGCGACAAGCGCGGCGATGGCATCTTCCAACTGCTGCGGCGTGTCGGCCATGGCGGCGCGCTCGGCGGTGATCGCCTCCGCCCGGCCCGCCATGGCGGCGATGCGCTTCGCCGCCTCACCCGCGCGTGAAGCCCAGCTGCGCTTGTCCGCCTCCGCCGCGGCCAGCCGCTCACGGTCGCTCGCCAAGGCACGGTCCGCCAGCGCGCGGTCGGCGCGAAGCTGCCCCACCAGCGCCCGCGCCCTGTCGCTCGCGGCGCTCAGTTCCGTGACCAGCGCGCGTGTCTCCGCCCCATCGGACATGCCGGCGCGCGCCGCTTCCGCCTCCTGATATTCGGTGCGGGCAGTCTCGAAATCGCGGCCTGTCTCGACCAGACGGCTGTCCAGTTCGGCGCTGCGGCCGCCGAGCCGCTCCAGCATGGCCGACGCCTCGTCCGCCACCCGCAGGGCGGTGCGCAACCGCTGGTCCGCATCGGACAGGGCCGCGCGCGATTGTGCCAGCAGCGATTGCGCCGCCGTTCCCGCCTCGCTGGCCCCCGCCATCGCCGTCTGCGCCCGTTCCACCGCCTGCACCAGTGCCGGGCGCGCGGCGGCCAGCGCCTCGATGCGGTTCAGCCGGATGAGCCGTTCGGCCGCCGCCGCGCCGCCCTCCCGCGCGACATAACCGTCCCACCGGCGCAGTTGCCCGTCCAGCGTCACCAGCCGCTGCCCCACGGCGAGCGCCTGCCCGCCATCCTCGGCGGCGACGGCGACCTGCGCCAGCCGGCGCGCAAGCGCGTCGGGCGCCGCCACATGCTCCGCCAGCGGCGTGCAACCGGCGGGCAAGGCGGGGTCGCCCGGCAATGGCTGCGCCCCGGCCCAGCCGCGCTTGCCCTCTGCGCCCAACGGCGCTTCCAGATCATCGCCCAGCGCGGCGGCGAGCGCATGTTCATAGCCAGGCGCGGCCTTCATCCGGTCGAGGGCACGCGCATCGCCGCGCGCGCCGGCCTCCACCGCGCGGGTGAGCGCGGCCGCCTCGCTGTCATGCGCGGCCAGCGCGGCGCGGGCGGAGGACAGCGCCGATTCCGCCACCCCACGCGCTTCCGCCGCTGCCTGCCGCTGTATCTCGGCGGTCGCGATCGCGGTTTCAGCCGCCGCGCGATCGGCCTGCGCAGTCTGTTGCGCCCGTTGTGCCTCGGCCAGCCGTGCCTCCACCGGTGCACTGTCGGGCAAGGCATCGCGCTCGGCCGACAACCGCTGAACGTCGCGCTCGGCCCGTTCCAGCCGGCTGCGGGCGGCGACCAGCGCAGCGTCGGCCACGCGCAGTTCCGCCTGCTCGCCCGCCTGCGTCGCCATCGCCCTGGCAAGGTCCAGCTCGGCATCGCGCGCCGCATGTTCCGCCCCGGATATGCGTTCGGCGGCGCCCGGCAGCCCGGCTTCGGTGAGGGCGATGCGGTCCTTGAGCGCCTTTGCCTCGTCCGTCAGGCGGGCGATGGCGTCGGCGGCGTCATTGGCCAGCGATCCCTCGCGCGCCCGGTCTTCCTCCAGCCGGTCGGCCTGCGCGATCAGATCGGCAAGGCGCTGGGTCGCCGCCACCAGTTCACTGCGCAGCGCGGACAGGCGGTGGCCGGCCTCGTTCGCGGCATCGCGCGCCGCCTGCGCCGCTGTGCGCCGGTCGGCCAGCATCTCCACGGCGGCACCGGCATGGGCGGCGGCGGCCATCTGCGCTTCCTGCCGTTCGGCAACGGTCGCTTCCGCCGCCTTAGCCTCGGCGCGGGCCGCATCGGCGGCGGCGGCGGCATCGCGCCAGCGGGCATAGACGGCGCGGCCTTCGGCCAGCCTGATCTGTTCGGAGAGCGCGATATAGCGTTCCGCCTGCCGCGCCTGCCGCCGCAGCGCATTGGCGCGCGTTTCCATATCGGCAAGGATATCGTCCAGCCGGGCGAGATTGCCCTCCGCCGCGCGCAGCTTCTGCTCGGCATCCTTGCGGCGGACGTGGAGCCCGGCAATGCCCGCCGCCTCTTCCAGCATCGCGCGGCGTTCCTGCGGGCGGGCGGCGATGACGGCGGCGATCTTGCCCTGGCTGACCAGCGCCGGGCTGTGCGCGCCGGTGGCGGCATCGGCGAAGATCAGCGCCACGTCCTTTGCGCGCACGTCGCGGCCATTGGCGCGATAGGCGCTGCCCGCGCCGCGCTCGATCCGGCGGATCACCTCCACCTCGCCATCCGGCCCGGCATCGACGGCGGGATAATGTTCGCCCGCATCCTGCACCGTCTGCAGCGAGACTTCGGCGAAGTCGCGCTGCGGGCGGGTGGCGGTGCCGGCGAAGATCACATCCTCCATGCCGCCGCCGCGCATGGATTTGGCGCTGGATTCGCCCATCACCCAGCGGATCGCCTCCAGCAGGTTGGACTTGCCGCAGCCATTGGGGCCGACAATGCCGGTCAGCCCGGTTTCGATCCGCAGTTCAGCCGGATCGACGAAGCTCTTGAAGCCGGAAAGCTTGAGCCGCCTTATCTCCATGGCGCATGCTCCGGCACGGCCGGGCATCGCCGGCACGCAAGCCTCCGGCAAGGGAGCGCGGCATCAGGCCAATGCTGTGTGCCCCCCCAGGTCAATCAGACCCCTGCTTCCTTGAGCTTCGCCTTGAGCGTTTCCCAATTGGCCGAATTTTCCACGACCTTGCCGTTGATGAGGAAGGTCGGCGTGCCGGAAATGGCATAGCTGTCCGTCGCCTTCTTCACGCCGTCGGCCAGCGTTTCGGCGGCCTTGGTGTCGGCCAGGCACTGCTTGGCCTGATCCTCGGCAATGCCGCGCTGCTTGGCGAAGTCGATCAGCCCCATGGATTCGCCCAGCAGCACGAAGCGCTTGTCGGCAGGGGCGGCCATCGCGGCCTGATAGGCGGCCTGCTGCGCCTGCGCCTTTTCGAACATCGCCGCCTGATTGGTGAAGAACTGTTCGGACAGCGGGTAATAGGGGTCCTTGCCGCCGCAGCGGGCGAGCAGCGCCACCGCCATGTCGAGCGGATCGCGCAGGAAGTTGCGCAGTTCGTAGCTGACCTTGCCGCTGTTCACCATCGCGCGCAGCGGCTCTGCCGATTCCGCCGAGAAATCGCGGCAGTGGCTGCAGGTGTAGGAGGCGAACTCGACCAGCTTGATCGGTGCATTGGGGTTGCCCATCATGAAGCTGCCCTCGGGCGAAGGTGCGACCGTCTCCGCCCAGGTCGTGCCGGCGGGCGCGGCAGCCCCGGCCACCGGCGCGGCGGGCGCGGCGCTGCTGTTGCCGCTGTCCTTGGACCCGCAGGCGCCAAGAGCGAAGGCGAGCGAAACGGCGGCGATGGAAGCGAAGGCAGAAAGGCTTTTCATATGTGGTCCGGGCTCCGGCGAGGAAATCATCTGGCTGGCCGGCACCGGCCACCGGGCCGGCGTGCCGCCAATGTTGCGGCTTTAATTCACTTGGAACCGCCGGGCAATGCAGCGCGCAGTCCATCCCAGCTTGAGGTGTTGGCGAGCAGCGATCCGTTGACCGTAAAGCCGGGCGTGCCGGGAATCTTCACCTTGTTCCAGGCTTCGTCCGTCATCGCCGTCACCGTGGCGAGCGATGCCTTGTCGGCAAGGCAGGCGTTAAGCTGCGCCGGGGTGTAGCCCCGCTTCGTCATCAGCGCGATCAGGCCGGTACTGGCGGCGATATCCTGGAACATCGCGGCGGGCGTCTGATTGGGCACGGGCTGGCGGTGGGCCGCCTCATAGGTCTGGAGCTGTTCCATCCACGCGTCCTGATTGGCGAACAGCGCCTCGTGATTGCCGAAGAACCGCGCCGGGCCACCGCAGCGCGCGAGCAGCGCGGCGGTCATGTCATAGCGGTCGCGCACGGCGTTGCGCACTTCCACGCTGACCTTGCCGCCCCTGACCCAGCCGGTCTTCAGCGGCTGCGTGCCTTCCGCGACGAAATGGGCGCAATGGCTGCAGGTGTAGCTGACATATTCCACCACCTTGGTCGGGGCGGCGGGATTGCCCATCACATGCCCGCCCGAGCGGGCGAGCGCGACCTTCGTCGTCCAGTCGGCGGCCGTCGCGGCAAGCGCCGCCGCCGCGGGAATGGCCAGCACCGCAAGGAGGGAAAGGAAAGCGGCGCGGAACATGCGTTTCGTCATCAGGTGAAGTCCGTTCTGAGTGGTCAGCCGATCTTGGGAATACCGGCGGAATTGGCAAGCCCCTGCGCCAGCGATTCCAGCACGGCGCGCAGTTCCGGGTCGCCGATGTCGCGCAGCGAATCGCCCAGCTCCACCGGCAGGGGCTTCAGGTTGCGGGGCGGCGGCCGGCGATCGGGCTCCTGCGCGATCACCTCGCCCTGCCGCATCGCCACCCTGGCCACCGCTTCATAGCCGAAAAAGCGGTTCACCCGCTCGACAATTTCCGGCAGCACATGCTGCATCATCGGGGCATGCCCGCTCATGACGACAAGGCTGAGCGTGCCGCCGGCCTTCTTGCCGACGGGAAAGCGGATCGATTCGGGGGCCGAGATGCCGGCATAGCGCGGCCCGACGATATCGGCCCAGCGCGACACCACGCTGGACTGCACGAACCCGAATCGGCGGAAGGCCGCGCGGCCGATTTCCGGCATCAGATCGGCAATGGCGCGCGGGCCGTTGACGCGCGGGCGCTCGCTTCCGGCAGCGCCGCCGCCGGGTTTGCGGCCTGCGCCGCTCTTTTTCACCTTGTCGCTGGGGCGTTCCGTCATGGCCCACTTAATGGCATAGGGCGGCCATGCCCGTCGATAGCCCATGCGCCGCCGTTCCCGACAAACTGCTGCGCCATTATGATCTGCACGCCCGCACCCTGCCCTGGCGCGCGCCGCCCGGCGCCAACCGGACGGACCCTTATCGCGTCTGGCTGTCGGAAATCATGCTGCAGCAGACGACGGTGGCGGCGGTCATCCCCTATTTCGATCGCTTCACCAGCCGCTGGCCCACGGTGGAGACGCTTGCCGCCGCGCCCGATGCCGACCTGATGGCCGCATGGGCGGGGCTTGGCTATTATGCCCGGGCGCGCAACCTGCTCGCCTGCGCCCGCGCCGTGGTGCGCGACCATGGCGGCCAGTTTCCGCCGGACGAGGCGACATTGCGGACCTTGCCCGGCGTCGGCGCCTATACGGCGGCGGCGGTGAGCGCCATTGCCTTCGGCCTTCGCGCCGTCGCCATCGACGCCAATGTGGAGCGCGTCACCGCCCGCCTGTTCGCCATCGCCACGCCCCTGCCCGCCGGCCGGATCGAGATCGCGCGGGCCGCCGACACGATCACCCCCGACGCCCGCGCCGGCGATTTCGCGCAGGCGATGATGGATCTGGGATCGAGCATCTGCACGTCGCGCAACCCGGCCTGCATGGCCTGTCCGCTCAATGCCGAGTGCGCGGGCTTCCGATCGGGCGATCCCGCCGCCTATCCAGTCAAGGCGCCCAAAAAGGCGCGGCCACAACGCCATGGCCATATCTGGTGGATCGAACAGGGCGATCATGTCTGGCTGGAACAGCGCCCGGCCAGGGGCCTGCTGGGCGGCATGCGCGGCCTGCCGACGTCGGACTGGAGCGAGGCGCCCGATCCCGCCCCGCCCATCGCCGCGCGCTGGAGCACGGCCGCCGAGCCGGTCGAGCATGTGTTCACCCATTTCGCGCTGTCGCTGACCGTCCACCGCGCACGCATCGCGGGCGGCCGGACGGAAAGCGATTGCATGGCCGGCCGCTCCGGTGAATGGTGGCCCCACGCACGCATCGCCGAAGCGGGCCTCCCCGGCGTGTTCGCCAAGGCCGCCCGGCGCGCGGCCAGCATCAGGATCGAGGAGTGAGGATGGCGCAGGAATGACCAGGGCAGCAAGACCCGGCTTCGTTGGCGGCACGCTGGATCGTGCCGATCAGGTCCGCAGCGATCCCGCCCGGCTGGGCTATGCCTTTGCCGATGCGCGGGCGCGGCTGTTGCTGATGGACGGCCTCAATCCCGTGACGGTCGATGGCCTGGCGCTGGCGATGACGCCGCTGCCGGCCGACACCCGGCTGGAGGACCATGTGCTGCTGGGCATCGACGCGCAGGGGCCGCTGTTCGTGGCGCTGAACGACGATATCCCCAATGGCGCCACCCCCACGCCCGAACTGTGGCAGCTAGCGTCGCAATTGCCGCCCGAGGAACTGGCGCTGTTCGGCGGCGCGCGCAGCCTGGTGGACTGGCACAAGCGGCACCGTTTCTGCGCCAATTGCGGACAGCCCACGCAGCCACATAAGGCCGGCTGGGCCCGCCGCTGCGAGATCGAGACCGGCGGCTGCGGGGCGGAGCATTTCCCCCGCGTCGATCCGGTGACGATCATGCTGGCCGAATATGGCGACCGCATCCTTGTCGGCCGGCAGCATCGCTGGCCGCAGGGCCGTTATTCCGCGCTCGCCGGCTTCATCGAACCGGGCGAAACCGTGGAGGAGGCGGTCGCGCGCGAACTGTTCGAGGAAGCGGGCATCCATGTCGACAGGGTCGATTATGTGATGAGCCAGCCCTGGCCCTTCCCCTCCTCGCTGATGATCGCCTGCATCGCGCAGGCGACCGGCGACGCGCTGACGCTGGACGAGACCGAGATCGAACATGCGATGTGGGTGGACGAGGCAGGCGTGCGCGCCGCGATGGAGGGATCGCCCGATGCCCCCTTCCTCGCGCCGCCAAAGCTTGCCGTGGCCTGGCACCTGTTCGCGCACTGGCTGGACCGCCGGGCGGAGCAGCGCCTGTAACAAAGCCGCTTGTTCCACGACGCATTGCACCCATCTTGTGGGAACGTTAAGGCCCCACCCCAGCCCATAGACCGAGTAACCACCCATCATGTTGACCCTGGAAGACGCACAGAGCCATGCGGAGGACCTTGTTGCCGCCGCTCGCAAGGCCGGCGCCGATGCCGCCGACGCGCTCTATGTCTGCACCGCCGCGACGCAGGTATCGGTGCGGCTGGGCGCGCTGGAGGATGTGGAGCGGTCCGAAGGCGAGGAGATCGGCCTGCGGCTGTTCGTCGGCCGCCGCTCCGCCACCATCTCCGCTTCGGACATGAACCCGGCGACCTTGGGCAGCCTGGTGGAACGCTGCATCGCCATGGCGCGCGAGGCACCGGAAGACCCCTATGCCGGCCTTGCCCCCGAAGAGCTGCTGATCCGCAAGCGTCCGCCCGCGCTGGACCTGACCGACGACGAGAGCGAGCCCAGCCCCGAAGCGCTGCGCGAACGCGCGCTGGAGGCGGAGGATGCCGCACGCGGCGTGCCCGGCGTCAGCAACAGCGAGGGCGCGGGTGCCAGCAACGGCCGCAGCCAGGTGGCGCTTGTCACCAGCCATGGCTTTGCCGGCAGCTATGCCGCGACCTCGCACGGCACCTGGGCGAGCGTACTGGCCGGCGCCGGCGCCACCATGCAGCGCGACCATGCCAGCCATAGCGTGCGCCATCTGGAAGACCTGGATGAGGCCGAGACGATCGGCACGCGCGCGGGCCAGCGCGCCGTCGCCCGGCTCAATCCGATGAAGATCGAAAGCGGCGCGATGCCGGTGATCTTCGATCCCCGCGTCAGCGGCGGCCTGATCGGTCATCTGATCGGCGGCATTGTCGGCCCCGCCATCGCGCGACGGTCCAGCTTCCTGCTCGACAGTCTGGGCGAACAGCTGTTCGCGCCGGGCATCGCTATCGTGGACGATCCGTTGCGCCTGCGCGGCCTGCGCTCCAAGCCTTTCGATGCCGAAGGCCTGCCAACCCAGCGCCGGTTGCTGGTGGAGGACGGGCGCCTGACCGGCTGGCTGCTCGACAGCGCCTCCGCCCGCCAGCTGGGCGCAGCGCCCACCGGCCATGCCAGCCGCAGCGGCGCGGGCGCGCCGGGCGCCGGGGCGAGCAATGTGCATCTGGAGCCCGGCAGGGTGTCGCCCGGCGAGTTGATGGCGGATGTGAAACGCGGGCTTTACGTCACCGAACTGATCGGCATGGGCGTCAACGGCATCACCGGCGACTACAGCCGTGGCGCATCCGGCTTCCTGATCGAGAATGGCGCCGTGGTGCAGGCGGTTGCGGAAATCACCATCGCGGGTAATCTCAAGGATATGTTCCGATCGCTCGTGCCAGCCAACGACCTGCATTTCCGCTACGCGACCAACGCGCCGACCGTGCGGGTGGACGGGATGACCGTTGCCGGGGGATGAGGCAAGGGATCGGCGCGTCGTCGACGCTGTGTCGCAGGTGGCCGACCACGCCCTGACCCTTTGGGCGGGCGGCAAGACGCAGGTGCGCCGGTGGGAGAAGGAACCCAACCAGCCGGTCTGCGATGCCGACATCGAATCGAACGCCATGCTGCGCGACGCGCTCGCCGCGATCGACCCGCATGCCGGCTGGCTTTCGGAAGAAACCGCCGACAGCGCCCACCGGCTGGGCACGGACCGCGTCTGGGTGGTGGACCCCATCGACGGCACGCGCGACTATCTGCGCGGGCGGCCCGGCTGGGCGGTGTCGGTGGCACTGGTGGAAGGCGGGATGCCGCGCCTCGGCATCCTGGCCGCGCCCGCCCGGAATGAATTATGGGTCGCTCGGCTGGGGCAGGGCGCGACATTGAACGGCAAGGCAGTGCGGGCCGGCAACCGCACAATGTTGCCGGGCGCGCGCGTACCGGCGGACGTGCTGCCAAAGGTCGACCGCGATCTTGTCGCCGTGGCCCGGCCCAACAGCATCGCGCTGCGCATGGCGATGGTCGCGGCGGACCAGGCCGATCTGGTCGCGACCGTGCGCTGGGGCAATGAATGGGACATCGCCGCCGCCGCACTGATCGCGCAGGAGGCCGGCGCCATCGTCAGCGACGCACTGGGCCAGCCCATTTCCTTCAACCGCGAGAACCCGACCGCCTTTGGCGTGCTGTGCTGCACGGCGGGCATCCATGCGGCCGCGGTGGAACGGCTCGCGCCGCGCGCGCGGGAACTGCTGGGCACGGGCTGACCGCGCTTCAACCTGTCGCCCATCGGCAGGCCCTGTGCTGTCCGACACAATGCCGGCCAGCCGCACGATCTAACAGGCCCGGAACGCAAGGGCCGTGGTTAACCTCCATTTGACCTTGCGAGCGACCATTGGCCGGGTCTAATGTCCCGGCCGTTCAAGCAAGGCACCCGGCAGTGGGGCTGTGTATCCAATGGTCGCAAGGGGAATTGCTCGCGCGTTGGCCACAGGCCGGGCGTGCGTTGCTGGTTGGGGGACCATTTTGTGCTGGACGCGATGTTGACGACCTTCGCTCGCCGGGCGGCCATTGGCGCGGCCCTTGTCGCGTGCGCGCTGCCCCCGGCCACGCCCCTGCGTGCCCAGGATGCCGCCCCGCTGCTGGCGGACAGCTTCCGCATCGGCACGGGCGGCGGCGCGCTGTGCCAGGCGCAGAGCGCGGGCGCGGACAAGGCGCTCACTGGCATGTTCGATCGCGCCTGGACCATGGTATGCCGCGATTCCGCGCGCTCCGTGGGCCAGCTTTACGCCCTGCGCAAGGCCAAAGGCGAAACCGCCGACAGCCTGCTCGCCCGGATCGCGGCGGCACAGCCCATGGCGGTGGAATGCAGCGCCGCCGGCGCCGCCGCCCTGCCGGACATCGGCCCGGTCATGACGCGCAATTGCAGCATCGCCGGCAATGGCGCCACCTATCGCATCAGCTGGCTGCAGGATTCCCGCTTCGTCTATGTGGCGCAGGGCCTCGCGAGCTATAACAGCGCGCTCGACCTTGGCCTGCGCAGCATCGTCACCGACAGGATCGCCGAGGGCAAGGTGGAGATCGCCACGCTGGGTTCGCGCGATGCCGCCGCCTATGCGCGGTTGCAGGCCGCATCGCTCGATCCGCAGACGGTGCTTGCCGAAGGCTATCGCCGCAATAATTCGGGCAATTATGCCGAAGCCGCCGAATTTTTCGACAGCCTGCAGGACCGGCTGGCCGACGAGAAGGACAGCGCCGGGCTGAGCGCGGCGGAGCGGACCGCGCGCGCGCATGAATATGCGGTCAACCGGGCGCTGCAACTCTCCAACCTTGGCCAGTTCGCGCAGGCCGACGCCCTGTTCGCGCAGGCCGCCGGGCTGCCGGCGATCGATCCGGTGCAGCTGCGCCTGCGCCGCAACTTCATGGCGATGCACCAGCTCAATCAGGGCAATATCGGTCGCGCGCAGGCGATCCTCGACCGCCCCTTGGTCAGCCCCGGCCTCACCGTGCTGGAGGCGGGCGAAGGCGTGGAGCTGAGCCCGGCGCTGACGGCGGAGATCAACGGCAACCAGCCGGGCGCGAGCGCCATCGGCATCGGCCAGGCGACGCGGCTGACCGTGGCCGAGCGGGTGGCGATCATCGACGCGCAGGCGCTGCAGCTGCGCGGCACCATCCTGCGCCTGCAGGGCAAGCCCAGGGAGGCGCGCGCGGTGCTGGAACAGGCGATGGCGAACGCCACCGCCATCCGCGAAGGCCGCGTCACCTCCATCACCCGGCTGCGCGTGCAGTTGCTGGACGAAACCGCGCTCACTTACGAAGCGGAAGGCAATCATGGTGAGGCGGAGGCGCTGCTGAACCAGGGGCTGGCGCTCATTTCCGCGCAATATCCCGAAACCGTGGCGATGAACGGCGCGCGCGGGCGGCTGGCGGCCTTTCTCGCCCGGCGCGGGCGCAATGAGGAAGCCATCGCGCTGTACCGCAGGATCATCGCCTCGACCGTGGAAAACGGCAATGCGCTGACCGGCCTTTCCAACCAGCTCCAGCCCTATCTGACCCTGCTGACCGACCAGATCCCGGCAAGGCCGGAACTGACCGCCGACCTTTTTCTTGCTACCCAGACATTGGTGCGGCCGGGTGCCGCCGACACGCTGGAAGTGCTCAGCCGGTCGCTTTCGGCGGGCGACGACGAGGCGGCACGGCTGTTCCGCCAGTCCGTCTCCCTCTCCCGCGATATCGAGCGGGCGCGGATCGCGCTGGCGCAACTGACCCAGGCGCAGACCCGCGATCCATCGACCGCAGCGCTGATCGCCGCCCAGCAGAAGGATATCGACACGCTGGCGACGCAGCAGACGCAAACGCTGGCCGCGCTTTCCGCCTTTCCGCAATATCGCGCCGTCTCCAAATCGACGCTGACGCTGGCGGACATGCAATCGGTGCTGAAGCCGGGCGAAGCCTATCTGAAGATGGCGATGCTGGGCGACAGCCTCTATGCCGTCTATATCGACGGCGCCGGCGCCACCGGATACCGCATGCCCATCAGCGCGCGGCAGCTGGCCGCCAAGGTCGCGGCGCTGCGCGAGACCATCTCCACCACGGTCAACGGCGTGCAGGCGACCTATCCGCTGGATGTGACCATCGCCCGCGCGCTGTATCTCGACCTGTTCGCGCCGGTCGAGGCCCGCCTCGCCACGGCCCGGCATCTGATCTTCGAACCCGATGGCGCGATGCTGCAATTGCCGGTCAACCTGCTGATCGCCAGCCAGCCGGGCGTCGACGCCTATGAACAGCGCATCGCCACGCCCGGCAGCGACGAATTCGACTTCCGGGGCATCGACTGGCTGGGCCGCACCCATGCGATCAGCACCGCCCTGTCCGCCCGCGCCTTCCGCGATGCGCGGCAGGCAGCGCCCTCCACCGCGTCGCGCGACTATATCGGCTTTGGCGAGAACATGCCGCTTGCGGCGGGGATGCGGCAGGCGGCGTTCACCCGTTCCCCCATTCCCGGCCCCAATGTCGATTGCAGCTGGTCGCCGGCGACATGGAACCACCCCATCCCCGCGACCGAGTTGCGCGAGGCGGCGGGAGCCGTCGGTCCCCGGGGCGCGGAAGTGGTGACGGGCGCCGCCTTCACCGACAATGCCATCCTTGCCCGCAACGACCTGTCGAGCTTCCGCATCCTGCACTTCGCCACCCATGGGCTGGTGACGGCGCCGCATTCGGGCTGCCCCGCGCGCCCGGCGCTGCTCACCTCCTTCGGCCCGGCTTCGGTTTCCGACGGCCTGCTGCAGTTCGGCGAGATTTTCGACATGAAGCTGGACGCGGATCTTGTCATCCTTTCCGCCTGCGACACGGCCGGCCGGGCCAGCGAGGAAGCGACACGGGCGGCAGGGCTGGGCGCGGGCGGCGGCGGCGCGCTCGACGGGCTGGTGCGCGCTTTCATCGGCGCGGGCGGGCGTTCCGTCATCGCCAGCCACTGGCCCGCGCCCGAGGAATATCAGGCGACCGAGCGGCTGATCGGCGGCCTCTTCACCGCGGCACAGGGGCAATCCATCGCCGAAGCCATGCGCCAGGCGGAAATCGGCCTGATGGACCGGGCGGAAACATCCCATCCCTTCTACTGGTCGGGCTTTGCCATCATCGGCGACGGCGCGCGGCCGATGATCGCCCGGCGCTGACACAGGACATGGCCGAACCGGCGACGGACGCGACCGCGGCGCTGCCCGAGGCGCCGCCCAAAAGAGAGGCATGGTGGCTGCGGCGCGGCGCCCGCATCATCGCCGACGCGGGCAAGTGGCGGCTGCTCGCCACCGCCCTCGTCATCGCCATCGCCCTGATCGTGGCGCTGACGAGCTGGCGCATCCCGCTGCTCGCGACGGCCGAGCGCAATCTCTATGACCTGCGTATGACCTCCCTCGCCCCGGTGGTGGATCAGGACGACCGCGTCACCATGGTCGTCTATAACGACCAGACGCTGATCGCGGCGCGCAAGCGGTCCCCGCTCGACCGGGGGTTGCTGGCCAGGGCGCTGCGCAATCTGGATGCGATGGGCGCGAAATCCATCGGCATCGATATCCTGTTCGACCAGCCGCAGGACGAGGATGCGGCACTGATCGCGGCCCTGCGCGCGATGAAGACGCCGACCTATCTGGGCTATGCCGATGTCGCCGAGAATGAAGACCAGATCGGCTATGAGCAGCAGAAATTCCTGGACGATTTCGTCGCCCGCGCACGTACCGACAAGGTTAAGCCGGCGAGCATCCGGCTGGTGACGGATGCGGACGATGTCGCCCGCAGCTGGCCGGAGCGGATCGGCCGCCTGCCTGCCCTGCTGGTGGAGGCGATGAACCCCGATCCCGCCTTCCGCAACTATACCGGCAGCATCCGCTACCGCATGCCGAAGGAAGCCGACCGGCCGATCTTCCCCTCCTTCCAGATCGACCTGTTCGCCGATCCCGCGCTCGCGCCCGCCTTTGCCGAACAGGTGCGCGGGCGGCACATCCTGATCGGCGGCGATATCCTGGACATCGACCAGTATCTGACGCCGATGACCGGCCTGCCCAACACGCCCTATGAAGGCAAGACGATGATCGGGCTGGAGGTGCATGCGAACATGCTCGCCCAGATGCTGGATGGCGCGCGGCTGCGGGCGGTGCCCGGCTGGGTCATCTGGTCGGTCGCCATCCTCGCCATCGCCGCCGCCGCGCTCACCAGCCTGGCCGAGCTGCGGCTGTGGCAGCTCATCCCCTATATGGTCGTGCAGGCGGGGCTGTTCGGCGGGCTACCCTTCTGGCTGCAGGACAGGGGCTGGGACACGCAGGGGCTCCCGGCGGTCGGATGGATCATGGGCTGGGGCATCGCCTTTGCCGCCATGGGATCGGCGGCGCGGGCCGTGGGATCGCAGCAACGGCGGTTCGCCCAGTCGGCGCTGGGCAAATATCTGCCGCGCGACATTGCCGCGCAGATCCTGGACGAGCCGGAAAAGCTGGCCCTGCATGGCGAGAAGCGGGAGATCTTCGTCGTCTTCACCGACCTGGAGGGCTTCACGAAGCTGAGCCACGCCATCCCCGCCGAAACCGTGGCGCAATTGCTCAACAGCTATCTGGATGCGCTGTCGGACATCGTGCTCGCCCATGGCGGCACCATCGACAAGTTCGTGGGCGACGCCATCGTCGCCTTCTGGGGCGCCCCCATTTCCCGCCCCGACGATGGCACCAACGCCGCCAAGGCCGCCCATGCGCTGTGGCAGGCGGGCGAGGCGTTTCGCGAGGATGTCCACGCGACGCTGCACGCCAGCGTGCCGGGCGGCCTGCCGCCGATCGGCAAGACCCGCGTCGGCCTGCATTTCGGCACCGCGATCGTGGGCAATTTCGGCGGCGAGGGGCGCATCCAATATACCGCGCTGGGCGACAGCATGAACACCGCCTCGCGCCTGGAATCGGCGAACAAGGAGCTGAAATCCAGCGTCATGGCGAGCCGCGAGGCGATGGAGCGATCCGGCCTCGACTGGTGGCGGCCGATGGGCCGGGTGGTGCTGCGCGGCCGCGCGACGCCGGTCGACCTGTTCGAGCCCGCGCCCGATTTCCCCGCCAGTGACCGGGATCACTTACGGCGCGCCCTCGCCACGCTAGAGCATGATCGCGCGGCGGGACTGGCCGGGTTGAAGATGCTGGTGGCACGACATCCCGAAGACACCGCCCTGGCGCATCTGTTATACAGAATGGAAAACAGCGATGATGGAGAAGCATATGTCCTGGGTTAGCGAACAGCGGGGAACCGCGCGGCTCATGATCGCCGCGGCGCTCCTCTCTCCCCTTGCACTGGCGGCTGTGCCCGCGGCGGCGGAAACGATCGTCGTGCGTGCCTCCGGCCCCTCGGCCAAGGGCTATCCCGCCGGCCGCAAGCTGGCCGACGGCGGATCGCTGACCCTGAAGGCCGGCGACGTCGTCACCCTGCTCGACGGGCGCGGCACCCGCACCCTGCGCGGGCCGGGCACGTTCAACAGCAGCGCGCAGGCAGCGGCGGGCAGCGATACCCGCACCAGCCTTGCCTCCCTGCTGGAAACCAAGCGCGTGCTGCGGGCACGCACCGGGGCCGTGCGCGGCCCGGGCACGGAAGACGCGCCGCCGCCGCGCAGCCCGAACCTGTGGTATGTCGACATCAGCCAGCCTTCGACGGCCTGCGTGCCCGACCCCGCCAATGTCCGCCTGTGGCGGCCCGACATCAGCAAGCCGGCCAGCATCACCGCGACGGGCATGGGGGCGAACGGCGGCGCGGGCGCCGCCAGCGGCACGATCAGCTTTGCCCAGGGCGAAGCGGTAGCCAGCTGGCCCGCCGGCCTGCCCATCGCCAACGGCGCGCGCTATCGCCTGAGCTGGGCGGGCCTGGCCCAGCCGGTCGAGATCAGCTTCGCGGTGCTGGGCAACGGCGCGGGCGGGCTGGAAAGCATGGCCGCGACCCTGATCGAACGGAAGTGCGACGCCCAGCTCAACCTGCTGGTCGAGACGGTCGCCCTGCCCGATCCGGCGCCGGATCTATGATGCGGCGCAGGGCCGGCGTGACAGCCTGACACAATCGGGCAACGCGCCTTGTAACCCCCATATTTGGCTGGTAGCGTCTGCGCCGTCACGCCAATTGAGTCCGAAATGGGGGAGGCTCGCCGGCGCATGCCCTGAGGTCGCGCATTGCCGAAAGATCCGCCAAAGCGGACAGCGGTGCAGCATCTGCGTTTGAACGCGGGACGTCGGGGGAGAACACCACCCCCCGGCGCCACGCCCTGGGGGAAATATGTCATCGTATCGATCGCGCGAAACGGCTGCTGAAGGGCGCGTCCGTCTCACCCTGCCGGGGGTCTTGGGGCATCGTGCCGGTTCCGCGCTGGCGGCGATCGCCATGACCCTTCCCGTCGCCGCCCATGCCCAGACCGTTCCCGGCGCACCCACACGCGAGGAAATCGACCGCGCCCGCGCGCCCGGCGCCGTGCCCGCCGACCGGTCCCGGCTGACGGTGACGGGCGGCGTCGAGCGCGCGCCCTGCGCGCTGGCCGATCCGCGCTATGCCAATGTGACGGTGAACTTCGCCGACGTCCGCTTCACCATGCCCGCCATTGTCGATCCCGCCGCACTGCGGGACAGCTGGGCCGACATGGCCGGGCATGACGTGCCGATCGCGTCGCTGTGCGAAATCCGCGACCGCGCCGCCACGGCGCTGCGCCAGATGGGCTATCTGGCCGCCGTGCAGGTGCCGCCGCAGCGCATCGAAAAGGGCGGCACGGTCGTCTTCGACGTGCTGATGGCGAAGCTGGTCGGCATCCAGGTGCGCGGCAATGCCGGCAATTCGGAAAAGCTGATCGCGGCGCATCTGGAAGCGCTGAAGGACGAGCCGGTGTTCAACATCCGCGAGGCGGAGCGTCATTTGCTGCTCGCCCGCGACCTGCCCGGCTATGATGTGCGGCTGGCGCTGCGCCCGGCCGGCACCACGCCGGGCGAAGTGATCGGCGACGTGCAGGTGACGCGCCAGCGCGTCCGCATCGACGCCAATATCCAGAATATGGGGTCGCAATCGGCCGGCCGCTATGGCGGGCTGCTGCGCGTGCAAGTGAACGACATCACCGGCATGGGCGACAGCACCGTGCTCTCCATCTTCAACACCGCCCAGACCCGCGAGCAGACGGTGCTGCAGGCGCAGCACAGCTTCGCCATCGGCGCCAACGGCCTGCGCCTGACCGGCGATTTCACCTATGCGTGGAGCAAGCCGGGGCTGGTGAACGGCCAGCTCTCCTCCACCACGCTGATCGGATCGCTGGCGCTCAGCTATCCGCTGATCCGCCGCCAGACATCCAATCTGCTCGGCACCGCCGGGATCGACATTGTCGATCAGGATGTGAAATTCGGCGGCAATCCGCTGACCACCGACAAGTTGCGCGTGCTGTTCGCGCGGGTCGAGGCCGAAGCCATCGACCCGGAAAGCCTGGTGAGCACGCAGGGCTATTCGGCCGCCGAGCCGCGCTGGCGGATCGGGGGCGCGATCGAGGCGCGGCAGGGCCTGAGCGCCCTTGGCGCGAGCGATGGTTGCGGCGCGGGCTTCGTCCGCTGCCTGCCGCCGCGTACCCCGATCAGCCGGGTGGAGGGCGACCCCACGGCGCTGGTGCTGCGCGCCAGCGCCCAGGCGGAATTCCGCCCGGCGCCCATCCTCACGATCAGCGTCGCGCCCCGCGCCCAATATGCCCCGCATGCGCTGCTCTCCTATGAGGAGATGAGCGCGGGCAATTATACGGTCGGGCGCGGTTACGACCCCGGCACGCTGATCGGCGACAGCGGCGTCGGCTTTGCCACCGAAGTGCGGCTGGGATCGCTGATGCCCAAGGGGCTGCAGGACCTCTCGCTTCAGCCCTACGCCTTTTTCGATGCCGCCTGGATGTGGAACAGGGACAGCAGCTTCAACGGGCTGGACCCGCAGAAACTCACCTCGGCGGGCGGCGGCGTGCGCGGCATGTGGGGCAACCGGGCGCGCTTCGACCTGACGGTCGCCGCTCCGCTGCGCCGCGCCGGCTTCCAGACGGAGCGCGGCGACGTGCGCGTGCTGTTTTCGATCACCGCCCAGCTGGTTCCCTGGAGATAATGGCCATGACCGCGAACCGCCGCTCCACGCGCCTGCGCCTCTCCCTGCTGCAATCGGGCTGCGCCAGCGCGCTCGCGCTGATGGGCGGCCTCCATGCCGCCGGCGCCATGGCACAGACCTATGACGGCGTCGGCTTTGCCGGGCAGGCGAATGTGCAATCGGGCACCGTCACCTTTTCGAACAGCGGCGCGACCGGCGACACGATCCAGGTGGACAGCAGCACCGCCATCATCAACTGGCGGCCGACCGACACCAACGGCACCGGCAATATCGACTTCCTGCCCTCCGGCCATACGGCGCAGTTCACCAACAACCCGTCCGCGCAGCAGGATTTCACCGTCCTCAACCGCATCCTGCCGGTCGATACATTAGGCGCGCCGGTGCTCGACCGCACGGTGGCGCTGAACGGCGGCATCACGAGCACCCAATTCAGTGCCTCCGGGGCAGTGACCGGCGGCAGCGTCTATTTCTACACGCCCGGCGGCTTCATCCTTGGCCCCACCGGCGCGATCAACGCCGGGTCGGTGATCCTCACGACGAACGACATCACCGCCGGCCTTGGCACCAACAGCCTGAGCTTCCGGGGCATCGCGAACAGCACCTCCGCTATCACCATCACCGGACAAGCCCAGATCAACGCGGCGACGCAGGGCGGCTATGTCGCGCTGGTGGCGCCGCGCATCGTGCAGAACGGCACCGTCTCGTCCAACGGCTCCATCGCCTATGTCGCCGCCGAGCAGGCGGACATCACGATCAACAACGGCCTGTTCGACATCGCGATCCTTGCCGGCACGACCGACGGCAACGGCATCGTCCACACCGGCACCAGCGGCGGCCCCGCCTCCACGCCGACGCCGACCGTGCCCGATCCGCAGCGCGTCTACATGGTCGGCATCGCCAAGAACGATGCGCTCACCATGCTGCTCTCCGGCTCCGTGGGCTATGCCGCCGCCGCGAGCGTGGCGGAGGAGCAGAGCGCCGTAGTGCTGTCCGCCGGCTATAATGTGACGAACGGCGACGCCGATGTCTTCAGCGCGACCGGCGGCACCGGCACGTCCAACATCGCGCTGGGCGCGACCAGCTTCACATCCGCCATGACCGCGCTGGCCGCCGGATCGATCAGCGCCGATCCGGGCCTGTTCGGCACGCTCGCCTTCCAGGCGGCAGCTTCGCTGACCGCAGCCAGCAGCATCTCCATGCGGGTCGACGATTCCGGCACGATCAGCGCGGCGCAATCGCTGAACCTGACGACCGGCATCGGAACCGCGGGCGGATCGATCACCCTGGTGGCGACCGGCAGCGATGCGGTGAGCGCTATTCCGGGCCAGATCAGAGTCACCGATGCGCTCTCCATCAACGCCAACGCCAGTGCCGAAGCCGGGCTTTCGCCGCTGGACGGTGCGGATGCGACGGGCGGCACGATCAGCGTCATCGCGGACCTCGGGTCGATCACCGCCGGCAGCTTTTCCGCAAACGCCACCAGCTTCAGCGAGATCGGCACCAATTCCTCGGGCGACGCGCGCGGCGGGTCCGTCGCGCTCGCCGCCACCCGCAGCGGCACGCTCGCGCTGGGCAATGTCACCATCGACACCTCCGCCGCCGTCCAGTTCGACGCGGTCTCCTCCCCCGTCAACGGCGGCAATGCCTTTGGCGGTTCGGTGGATATCAGCGCCGGCAGCGGCGGCATCCTGGCGTTCGGCGATGTCGTCGCATCGGCGCAGGCGACGGCAGGCACCGCCACCACCGGCCAGGCGGGCAGCGCCACCGGCGGCGACGTGCGCATCGCTATCACCGATGGCGACCAGCAATGGACGAGCTTCCGGGGCGATGTGACGACGGCGGCCGGCTTCGCCAGCAATGGCGGCGGCTTTGGCGGCGCGACGCCGGGCGCGGACGGCGTGCTGATCGATGTGAGCGGCACCGGCAGCCTGACGCTCAGCCAGTCGATGTCGCTTTATGGCGACGCCTATGCCTATGGCGGCGGCGCGGCGGGGACCGGCACGGTCAGGGCCAGCGACATCACCGTGCGGGCGCGCGACGGCGGCCGCATCCAGATCGCCAATGATCTGTTCGCGTCCGCCATGGGCGAAGGGCGCGGATCGTTCAGCGCGACGATCTTCGACCGGACAGCGGCGATGGCCGGCGGCAACATCACCCTCGCGGCCAGCGGCGGGACGTTCAGCGCCCAGGGGCTGACGCTGGATGTTTCGGCCTATGCGAAGGACGGCAATCTGGTGGCCGGCGACGTGACGGCAGGCAGCATTTCCATCCTCGCCGACACCCCCGCCGCGACGCGCGGCGTCATGGATCTGGGCAGCTGCAGCTTTGGCTGTTCCATCAGCGCCGACGCCAGGGGCGAAACCGGCCTGACCGGATCGAACGCGACAGGCGGCACCATCCAGATCTCCGCCAGCGATGCCGACCTGACGATGAACGGCTTTGCCTATATCAGCGCGACCGGACAGGCGGGGGTATCGACCGCCGACGCCGGCGGCACGGGCGGCAACGGCACCGGCGGCAGCGTGACCATCGCCAGCCTTCAGGGCACGCAGGGGACCGCGGCGCTGACATTCGGCACGGTGCAGAGCTATCTCGACGGCAGCGGCGATCCGGGCGTGGAAGGGCCCCTTTTCAACAGCGGCAATGGCGGCATCGGCCAGGGCGGCACCTTCACCCTGACGATGGACGCCGGCACATTGTCGGCGACCGACCTGTCTCTGCGGGCAAGGGGCACCGGCGGGGCGGTCGGCGTTTCGGCGGGCGCGCCCTATGTCGCGGGCGACGGGATCGGCGGCGCCGTGAATGTCGATCTGCGCGGCGGCACCATGACCCTCGTCACGCTGGCCATCGACGCCAGCGGTATAGGCGGTGGCGTTGCGAGCAGCTTTTCCGGCGGCACGCTGGGCACTGCGGGCAATGGCACGGGCGGATCGGCCAGCTTCACCGCATCGGGCGGAACGCTGAACGCCGACACGATCCAGATCGTCGCGGACGGCACCGGCGGGCTGGCCGAGGACGGGTTCGAATCCGATGCCGGCAATGGCGGCAACGGCACCGGCGGCACCGCGACCTTCACCATGGCGGCCGGCGGCGCCGCAACTGTCGGCGCGAACGCGATCACGGTTTCGGCGGCGGGCATCGGGGGCAATGGCGGCGGCGTCTTCATCTCGTCCTCGCCCGACAGCTTCATCGCCGGCAATGGCGGCAACGGCGCCGGCGGGCAGGCAAGGCTGGACCTTTCGGGCGGCGCGCTGACCGCGGGGCAGATCACCGTCACGGCAGGGAGCGCGGGCGGTGCGGGCGGCGACAATGGCAGCGCCGGCAATGGCGGCAATGCCGGCAGCGGATCGGGCGGCGGCGCCACGATCGCCTATCTGAGCGAAGGCCACAGCATCGGCACGATGGTCGTGTCGGCAACGGGCAGCGGCGGGCGCGCGGGTCTCGCCGGCACGATCATCGGCTATGACGCGCAGGACAACCCGATATACGGCTTCGGCCCCGGCAATGGCGGCAATGGCGGCAATGGCACGGGCGGATCGGCGGCGCTGACGGTCGATGTCGATCCCAGCTTCGCCAACCTGACCATCACCGCCAGCGGCACCGGATCGGCGGGCGCCAATGGCGCCATCGGCGGTACGGGCGGCACAGGCAGCGGTGGCACGGGCGGCGGCGGCGCGATATTGACCCACAGCTTCGGCCTACTGGACGTTTCGGGCACGCTGCTCGTCCAGTCCGAAGGCACCGGCGGCGCGGGCGGCAATGGGTCGGCGGGCGTGGGCGGCCGTGGCGGCGACGGCATCGGCGGCGACGCGACCCTGTCGATCGACGGCACCAGCGCGACACTGCAATCGACGGTTCTTTCGGTATCGTCCAATGGATCGGGCGGTCTGGGCGGGTTTGGCACGGGCGTCACCCTGCCCGGCACGCGCGGCGGCGACGGCACGGGCGGCACGGCGCTCTTCTCGGCCAGCAATGGCGCGACGGTGCTGTTCCGGGATGCGACCAGCGTGACCGCGCAGGGCCTTGCCGCGCCCGGCACCTATGGCACCGGCGGCACGGCCGGACAGGGC
The DNA here is from genome assembly GCF_037154135.1 of Sphingobium aquiterrae. NCBI lineage: Bacteria > Pseudomonadati > Pseudomonadota > Alphaproteobacteria > Sphingomonadales > Sphingobiaceae > Sphingobium > Sphingobium aquiterrae. Next base: position 192,211 of record NZ_JBANFL010000001.1, on the reverse strand, counting down.
GGCAATGCGACCGGCGGCAGCGCCACGATGCAGCTGACGGACGCCCTCGCCTCCATGGTGACGAGCAATCCGCAGGCGCTGATCCTGCTGAGCGCCAGCGCGCTGGGTGGCGACAGCATCGGCACGGCCCCTTCCGGCAGCCCGGGCGCAACGGCGGCCAATGGCGGCGACGCGCTGGGCGGGTCCGCCCGGTTCAGCGCCACGGGATCGCAGGCACAGTTCCTGTCCGTCCGCGTCGATGCCCATGCGACCGGCGGCCAGGGTGCGAGCGCCCTGGCCGATGGCGGCAATGGCGGAAGCGCGACCGGCGGGTCCGCATCCTTCCTCGGCACCGGCAGCACGCTCCAGTTGGCCGGGCCGCTCGATCTCGACGGCAGCGGCGTGGGCGGCAATGGCGGCTTCAGCCCGGCGGCGAACGGGGGCCGGGGCGGCACGGGCAATGGCGGCGCGGCGGCGATCACGCTCAGCGGCGGCAGCCTGGCGGTCGACAGCATCACCGCCTGCGCCTGTGGCACGGGCGGCGCGGGCGGGCTCGCATCCATCGGCAGCGGCGGTGCCGGTGGCGCGGCCATGGGCGGCGCGGCGGCGATAACCGGCGATGGCGGCGGCGCACTGCTCCAGCTCGCGCTGGTCGACCTTGGCGCCAATGCGACAGGCGGACAGGGCGGCGATGGATCGGCGGCCTTGCTCGCCGCTGGCGCGGGCGGCGGTGCGCTGGCCGGCACGACGCTGTTCGGGCTGTCCAACGGCGCGGCGGCAACGCTCGACAGCCTTGGCGTCTCGGCGCAGGCGGTCGGCGGCAATGGCGGCCGGGGCGGCGACGGCACATCCACCGTCGCGGGCGGCCAGGGTGGCGATGGCGGCGCGGGCGGCAGCGCCACCGGCGGCGACGCGCGGTTCAGCATCGACGGCGCCACCGCCCTCGTCACGACATTCTTCGCCTCGGGCGATGGCTATGGCGGGCTCGGCGGACAGGGCGGCACCGGCAGCAGCACCGGCGTCGCCGGGACAGGCGGCAGCGGCGGCGCAGGGGGCGCGGCGACGGGCGGCGGCGCGGCGCTGGCCGTCACCAATGGCAGCCTGCAGCTTGGCGCGGGGGTCTCCGATACCTTCGGCATCCATGCGATCGGCACCGGCGGCCAGGGCGGCGCTGGCGGCACAGGCGGCAGTTTCTCGACCCTGATCGGCGCCACCGGTATCGGCGGCAATGGCGGCAATGGCACGGGCGGCACCGCGATGCTGACGGCGATCACCGCCAGCCTGCTGCTGCCCGAAACCCGTATCGAGGCCATGGGTTATGGCGGCACGGGCGGCATCGGCAGCACTGGCGGCCTGGGTGGCATCGCGCTGGGCGGCACCGCTTCGGCCGATTTCTCCACGGCAACCACGGCGATCTTCACCGGGCCGCTTGCGGTGTCGGCGGATGCGACAGGCGGCATGTCCGGCGACGCGCTGTCGGGGCCCGGCCTGTCGGGCGGCGACGGACAGGCCGGCACCGCCGCCTTCAGCGCATCGGGCGCGGGCACCGTCATCACGCTGGTCGACACGCTCGTGAGCGCGACCGGCGCCGGCGGCAATGGCGGCGCGGGTGGCGCAGGCGGCAGCGGCACTGGCGGCGATGCGGGCTTCTCCATCCTCAACGGCGCGGCACTCTCGATGACCGGCGGCGGCATCGCTGCCGATGGCGCGGGCGGGGTCGGCGGCCTTGGCCCGAGCGGCGCGAACGGGGGCGATGGCGGCGCCGGCGGCAACGGGACGGGCGGCACCGTCACCTATCGCATCGGCAATGCCCGCGCGACGATCGGCACGACCAGCGCCGACCTCTACAGCCTGTCCGCGCGCGGGATCGGCGCGCTGGGCGGCCAGGGCGGCGACAGCCTGTCGTCGGGGACCGGCGGCAATGGCGGCGGGGGCGGCAACGGCCAGGGCGGGTTTGTCGATTTCGCGGCGAACACCGGCGACTTCGCCTTCCAGACGACAAGCATCAGCACCATCGGCACGGGCGGCCTGCCCGGCCTGGGCGGCAATGGATCGACCACAGGCGCGCCCGGCACCGCCGGCCTCGACCTTGGCGGCAATATCTCCATCGCCAACAGCGATAATGGCACCATGGCGAGCGGCGCCGTCCGCCAGTTCGACAGCCTCTCCGTCACCGCAGCCAACACCGGCGGCAATGGCAGCCTGCAACTGACCGACAGCAGCACGGCGACCGGCGGCGGCCTGGTCGTCACCAACCAGCTTTCGCTCATCAACACCGGCGGTCTCGCCAGCAGCAACCCGACACCGGCGATCACAGTCGGCAGCATCGCCAATGCGATCCGCGTCGGCAGCCTGTCCAGCATCAGCGGCCGCGCCACGCAGATGAGCTTTGCCGGCAGCGGATCGCTGACAGCCACCGGCGCCATGAACATCACCTCCAGCGACAGCATCACCATCAGCCATGGCGGCCAGCCGGCCACACCGGTCGATACGCTCGCCGCGAGCAACCTCTCCATCTTCGCGGCCGGGCCGATCACCGCCGGGCCGGGCACGCGCCTGCGCGCCGGCAACCTGCTCGACATGTTGAGCGGCACCAGCACGATCAGCGCGGCGGATATCGCGGCCGTCAACGGCCTGACCGCACAGTCGGCGGGCGACATGACGATCGGCAATGCCGCGACGACGGGCGTCACCAGCTATCTGCCGGGCAATCCCTTCACCAGCGGCGCCCTGCTGACCCTGCAGGCCGGCGCCGGCGCTTCATTCCCCAGCGGGCCAGCCCTGCTCAACATCACCGGCACGGTCGCGTCGACCGGCGGCGTGCTGGCGCAGGCGCTGGGCAGCATCGACATCGCGAGCGGCGCCACCGTCCGCGCGGACAACCGCATCCAGATCGAGGCCGGCAACAACATCGTCGTCCACAGCGGCGCGCAGATAGCGGCGGCCCAAAACCCCGCCGGCCCGACCGGCTTTGCCAATGCCGTGGACGACCCGGCCGCGCTCTATCTCTCGGCGGGCAATGCCATCCGCGACCTGACGACACCGGGCTATGCTTCCATCCTGATCGACGGCACGCTGGCCGCGCCGAACCGCCCCGTCATCCTGGAGGGCGAGGCGATCCAGGCGAACGCCAGCAGCATCCAGTCGGGCAGCCTCTACGTCGCCATCCTGCGCGCGCCGGCACCCGGCGCGGTGGACCCGGGCGACGACATCGCCCTCTCGCCCGAATGCGGACAGGGCAATATCTGCCTTGGCGCGATCACGGCGAGCGACGTGGTCCGCATCGGGCCAGTCACCGGCACCACCGACATGCCCAACCGCGTCAGCATCGCCGGCACCCTGGCGGCGCGCGATATCGTCATCCGCGCCCGCGATACGCTGACCTTCACCACCGCCGCCGCCACCGCCGCGAGTGCCAGCGCGATCGACCGGCTGTTCCTTGCCAGCCTGACCGGGCCCGTCACCCTGGGCAATGGCGCCGTGCTTTCCAGCACCGGCAGCCTGACGCTGTTCTCGGCCGGCAGCCTGCTGGGCAACGGATCGCTGATCGGCAGTGGATCTGTCGGCCTTTCGGTCAATGGCGACCTGTCGCTGGGCACGCTGTCGGCGGGCACCACGGTCGACAGCGTCGATGCGAACGGCATAGTGACGCAAGCGGGGTTGCTCGGCATATCGGGCGCGCTTTCGCTGGGGCGCCTTTCCGTTGGGCAAGGCCAGACGATCAGCGCGGCCAGCATCGCCATCGGGCAGGTGGATGCCCTCGCCAGCCTCACCCTCATTTCGGGCGGTCCAGTCGGGCTCACCCAGGGGACGATCGGCGGCAATCTGGACATCACGGCGCTGGGCGCGACCTTCGGCACGCTTGCGGTCGGCGGCGCGGTGGACATTCTGGCGAACGGAACGGTCAGCGGCGACCGCCTGTCGGCTGGTGGCGCGGTGACGTTGGCCGGGGCTCAGGGCATCATGCTCACCAACCTCGCCTCGGGCGGGGCAACGACCCTGACCGCAGGCAATGGCGCAATCGCGGTCACGGGCAATATCGCTTCTGCGAGCGCGGTGACGGCAAGCGGGCGATCGCTGGCGCTGAATGCCGCCGGTCCGCTCATCGTCGCGCAGCTCAATGCGACCGCAGGCAATGCCGCTGTTACGACGGCAGGCGCATTGGTCGTCGGAAGCGGCACGGCCACAGGCGATCTTGCCCTGAGCGGCGCGACCAGCCTGCAGGCGGCCAATCTGTCGGCGACCAATATCGACATTACATCCAGCGGCGGCGCCACGGCGCTGACCGGCCCCGTCACCGCCGGCAATGCGCTGCGCATCGCTGCGCGCGGCACGGCCAGCTTTGCCGGGCAGGTGGCTGGGCAGACCATCATCGTGGGATCGGGCGACATCACCATCGCCACCGGCGCAAGCCTGTCCTCGGCCGGCGTGCTGACGCTCAACGCCACGGACAGCCAGCGCGCGACCTATATCGGCGGCGCGGACACGACCCTGGGCTACAGCCTGTCGGGCAATGAGATCGCGCGGCTCTTTGCCGGATCGATCGCCGTTGCCGCGCCGCGCGTGGCCGCATTGTCGGGCGCGTCGCTCGGCTCCACCCGCGCGCCGGATGTCGTGATCGGCAGCTTCACGCTGAACGCGGGGAGCGGCGGCGCGATCGGCCAGAACGGCACGCTGACCATCGCGACGCCGGGCAAGCTGCGGGTCAATGGCGATGTCCGCATCACCGGCCTGGGCGCGCAGGGCGGGCTGACGCTGGCCGCCGACGAGGCGCTGGAGGTGATCGCGGGCAGCGGCACCATCGACCTGCGCGATGGCAATGGCGGCCTTGCCGGGCTGCTCTCGCTGCGCAGCGCCGACATCATCGCCGCGACCGCCGCCGCCATCGCTGACGTGGCCGCCGCGACATCGCTGACAGCCCGCAGCAACCGGCTGGGCATCAACGACGGCATCATGATCGACGAGGGGATGCTGCGCGCCGACGCCATCAGCCTTGCGGCGACCGGTGGCGTCTACATCCAGAATGTCGGCGCGACCAATGCCTTTGCCGACCGGCGCGGCTTCACCGCCAACAGCATCGCCATCGCCACGCAGAATGCGGCCACCGGCGGCGGCCGGGCGCAGATCGTCATCAACGGTCGCCTGTCGGGCGCGGCCGGCTTCGTCACCGGGCTGGACGTCATCCCGCTGGTGTCGATCAACGGCGCGTCCGGTCGCGTGGCCAGCGGTTTCGACCTGTTGTCGACGGTGAACGGTTGCCTGATCGTCAGCACCGGCGGCTGCACGTTGCAGCCGGTCACGGTCGACAACAAGGACACGCTGGACAGCGAATTCGACACCGATCCGCGCCAGATTTTCCAGCCGGTGTTCCCGACCACCTTTGTCGAGCTGCGGTCGCTGCCGCAATATGGCTATCCGCCGCTGATCGACGAGCCGGTGACGGGCGCGGGCAATGACGATCTGTGGGAAACGCCGATGCCATGATGCCGGCCGATGAATAATATCGGGGCGTGCGGCAATGGCGCCGCATGCCCGCTTTGGGGGGAACTGCGATGAAGGCTTCCGACCTGTTTGTGCGCTGCCTCGAGGAAGAAGGCGTCGACTATATTTTCGGCGTTCCCGGCGAGGAAAATCTCGACATGCTGGACAGCCTCAGCCGCTCCAGCATCAAGCTCATCCTGACACGGCATGAACAGGGGGCGGGCTTCATGGCCGCCACCTATGGCCGGCATACCGGCAAGACCGGCGTCTGCATGGCGACGCTGGGGCCGGGCGCCACCAACCTCGTCACCGCCGCCGCCTATGCCCAGCTGGGCGGCATGCCGATCCTGATGGTGACGGGCCAGAAGCCGATCAAGAAATCGAAGCAGGGCCGTTTCCAGATCCTCGACGTCGTCGCGATGATGGGGCCGATCACCAAATATACCCACCAGCTCGCCAGCGCCGACAATATCCCCAGCCGCGTGCGCGAGGCGTTTCGCCTAGCCGAAGAGGAAAAGCCCGGCGCCACCCATCTGGAATTTCCCGAGGATGTGGCCGACGAGCAGACCGACAGCCTGCCGCTGAAGGCCAGCATCTCCCGCCGCCCCTCGGCCGATCCCAAGGCGGTGCGCGCCGCTGTCCACATGCTGGAAAAGGCGAAATCGCCGGTGCTGGTGATCGGCGCGGGTGCCAATCGCAAGATGACCGGGCGGATGCTGCTGCAGTTCGTGGAAAAGACCGGTATCCCCTTCCTCACGACCCAGCTGGGCAAGGGCGTGATCGACGAGATGCACCCCAAATTCCTGGGCTGCGCGGCGCTCTCCGCCGGCGATTTCGTCCACCGCGCGATCGAGAGCGCGGACCTTATCGTCAATATCGGCCATGATGTGATCGAAAAGCCGCCATTCTTCATGAAGAATGGCGGATGTCCGGTCATCCATGTCTCCACCCGCTCGGCGGAGGTGGACCCGGTCTATTTCCCCAATGTCGAGGTGATCGGCGATATCGCCAACGCCATCTGGCAGATGAAGGAGGATATCGTCCCCTCCGCCGGCTGGAATTTCGACACGATGCTGGACTATCGCAAGGCGGAAGTCGCGCATACGCAGACGCTGGAAAGCGACGCCCGCTTCCCGATCTTCCCGCCCTTTCTGGTGCGCAAGGTCCGCGAGGCGATGCCCAGCGACGGCATCATCTGCCTGGACAATGGCGTCTACAAGATCTGGTTCGCCCGCAACTATCCCGCGCGGCAGCAGAACACGGTGCTGCTGGACAATGCGCTGGCCACCATGGGCGCGGGCCTGCCCTCCGCCATGGCGAGCGCGATGGTCTATCCCGACCGCAAGGTGATGGCGATCTGCGGCGATGGCGGCTTCATGATGAACAGCCAGGAGATGGAGACGGCCGTGCGCCTTGGCCTCAACATCACCGTGCTGATCCTCAACGACGGCAGCTATGGCATGATCCGCTGGAAGCAGGCGAATATGGGGTTCAAGGATTTCGGCCTGACCTATGGCAATCCCGATTTCGTCAAATATGCGCAAAGCTATGGCGCCAATGGCTATCGGGTGGAAAGCGCCGAGCATCTGGTCGAACTGCTCAAGCACACGCGCGACACGCCCGGCGTCCACCTGATCGACTGCCCGGTGGACTATTCGGAGAACGACCAGATATTGAACAAGGATATCAAGGAACTGAGTGCCAAGTTATAGCGTCTTCCCATCCGCACCTCCTGCCCGCGCGCGCAGCCGGGCAGGGGCAAGGACTTCGACAGGCTCAGCCCGAACGGGACATCGTCATGACCATGCTGAAAGACATCTACCCCCTCTACCTCAACAACCGGGCCGCCCAGCCCAATGCCGACCTGGAGGTGACGGACAAGTTCACCGGAGAGGTCGCCTTCCGCGTGGCGCAGGCCGATGCGGCGACCATCCTGGAGGGCATAGCCGGCGCCGTGCGCGCGACCGAGCCGATGGCGAGGATGGCGAGCTATGAACGGCAGGCGGTGCTCGACCATTGCGTGACGCGCTTTCGCGAGCGGTTCGACGAACTTGCCTATGCGCTGTGCGTCGAGGCGGGCAAGCCGATCAAGGACAGCGAGGGCGAGGTCGGGCGGCTGATCGACACCTTCCGCATCGCCGCCGAGGAATCGACGCGGATGACCGGCGAGGTCCAGCCGCTGGACATCTCGCCACGCGCCAAGGGCTATCAGGGCATCTGGAAACGCGTGCCGATCGGCCCGTGCAGCTTCATCTCGCCCTTCAACTTCCCGCTGAATCTCGCCGCGCACAAGGTCGCGCCGGCCATCGCCGTGGGCTGCCCCTTCGTCATGAAGCCGGCCAGCCGCACGCCGCTGGGCGCGATCATCATGGGCGAGGTGCTGGCGGAGACCGACCTGCCCGAGGGCGCCTTCTCCATCCTGCCCGCCCATCGCGACGGCGCGGACCTGTTCACGCAGGACGACCGGCTGAAACTGCTCTCCTTCACCGGATCGCCCGGCGTCGGCTGGGATCTGAAGGCCAAGGCCGGCAAGAAGAAGGTGGTGCTGGAACTGGGCGGCAATGCGGCCGTCATCATCGACCATGACGCCGATCTTGAGGACGCTCTGGAGCGAGTGGTCTTCGGCGCCTTCTACCAGTCCGGGCAGAGCTGCATCGGGGTGCAGCGCATCCTGATCCACGAGAAGGTCTATGACCGCTTCCGCGACATGCTGGTCGCGAGGACGAAGACGCTGGTCGCAGGCGATCCCAAGGACCGCAACACCTTTGTCGGCCCGATGATTTCCGAGGGCGAGGCCAGGCGGCTGGACGGCTGGATACAGGAGGCGGTCGCCAAGGGCGCGACGCTGCTCTGTGGCGGCAGGCGCGAGGGCGCGATGCTGGAGGCAACCTTGCTGGAAAAGGTGGCGCACGACACCAATCTCAATATCGAGGAAGCCTTTGGTCCGGTCGCGTTCCTGATGCCGTTCAGCAGCTTCGACCAGGCGCTGGAGATCGTCAACGACAGCAAATTCGGGCTGCAGGCCGGCATCTTCACCCGCGACCTGTTCCAGATGTTCGATGCGTGGGACAGGCTGGACGTGGGCGGCGTCGTCATCAACGACGTGCCCAGCTATCGGGTCGACAACATGCCCTATGGCGGCGTCAAGGACAGCGGGCTGGGCCGCGAGGGCATCCGCTTCGCTATGGAGGACATGACGGAGATACGCAATCTCGTCATTCGCCGCCGATAAGGATTGAAAGGCGCGGTGCCACGCGCATAAGATGGCGCAACAAGACAGAAAATATGGTCGCTCGCAAGGGACTACCATCCGGGACACGGCATGTGTCTCGAACGGGGGCGAGAGCATGGGGTTCGGGGGGGTACAGGCGGGGGGCCGTGTCGCTGCGCGTGAAGGCAATTCACATGCAGCACCAGGCATCGCTTCAGGAAGCAGGCTGGCGAGGTTCCGGCCTTCACGGTCGCTGGCGGCATCCCTGCTGCTGGCGGCACTGTTGCTGTGCGCGTTGTCGATCGCCCTGCCCGGCCGCATCGACGGCAGGGCGGATGCGGCGGCGGGCGGCGGCGTGGGCAGCTTCCTGGGCGTGGCCTCCTGCGCCGGCACCACATGCCATGGCCGCATGGAAGGCGACGGCAAGGTCGTGCGGCAGGACGAGCTTCGCCGCTGGCAGGAACCCTCGACCCCCGGTGGCGCGCACAGCCGCGCCTTTGCCGTGCTTTCGGGCAGCCGCAGCAGGCAGATCGCCGCGACACTGGGCATTGGCGACCCCACCGGTGCGGGCGAATGCCTTGGCTGCCATTCCACCCCGGCGGCCTCGGCACGCGGCGCGCGCTTCCTGACGCAGGACGGCGTCGGCTGCGAGGCATGCCATGGCCCGGCGGGCGGCTGGATAGCCTCGCATTATGCCGTGGGCGCCACCCATGCCGCCAATGTCGCGCAGGGCATGGTGCCGCTGGAACGGCCCGCCGCGCGTGCTGCCATGTGCCTCGACTGCCATTTCGGCAGCGCGAAGTCGGGCCAGTTCGTCACCCACCGGCTGATGGCGGCAGGGCATCCGCGCATCTCCTTCGAGCTTGACCTCTTCTCCTCGCTGCAGGCGCATCATGATGAGGATGCCGACTATGCCCAGCGCAAGGGGCGGATGGACGGCGTTGCCATGTGGGCGGTGGGACAGGCGATGGCGGTGGAGCGCGCGACCAGCCTCTATGCCAGCGCCAGGGGCACGGAAGGCGCCTTCCCCGAATTTTATTTCTTCGATTGCCACAGCTGCCACCGCCGCATCTACGATCAGGACGAGCGGGTGAAGACATGGGAAGCCAATCCCGCCCGGCCCATCCCGGCCGGCATGCCGCCCTTCAACGACGAGAATATGATCATGCTGTCCGCCGCGGCCAAGGTCGCCGCGCCCGCGCTCGCCGGGCGGCTCGACAGCGACAGCCGCGCCTTCCATGCGGCGATTGCGAAGGATCGGGGGGCCGCCATCGCGGCAGCCGGGCGGCTTTCGCAGACGGCCGGCGCACTGGCATCGGCGCTGTCTTCGGCCAGCTCGTCTTCGGCCGGCGGCGACATGGGTTTCGCCATCGTGCAGCAGATCGGCGGCACGGCGCTCAGCCCACGCTTCACCGATTATGAAGGCGCGGTGCAGGCGGTGATGGGGGTCGACACCATGCTGAACGCCATGGTCCGCTCGGGCCGGGTGACGCAAGGCGCGGCGGCGGGCATCCGGGCCAGCATCAACCGCGCCTATGCCGCCGTGAGGGAGCCCAACAGCTTCCACCCCGCCGCGTTCCGCAACGCGCTGGGCAGCGCCGTATCGAGCATCGGGGCGCTGCGCTGATGTCGCTTCGAACCACGAAGATCGCGCGGACGGCGACCCTGCTGGCAGCCTCTACCCTCATCCTCTCCTCCTGCGGCGGCGGAGGCGGGAGCAGTGGCGGCGGCACGCCCACGCCATCGCCCACCCCCACGCCGACACCCACGGGCGTCTTCGCCGTGCCCGCGCAGGAATCGCTGAGTGTCGCCGATGTCGAGACGATCGTCGCGCGCGCGGCGGCGGAGGCCAAGGCGCGCAACCTGCCCGCCACCATCGCCGTCACCGACCGGGTCGGCAATGTGCTCGCCATCTTCGCCATGACCGGCGCGCGCGCCAACGCCGTCATCTCCGCCGCGCCCAATGGCGATAATATCGACGTGCAGGACCTGACGATCCCGGCGGCGGGCGGCGCCATCGCCAAGGCGATCACCGGCGCCTATCTCTCCAGCGGCGGCAATGCCTTTTCCACCCGCACGGCGAGCCAGATCGTGCAGCCGCATTTCCCGCCCGCGCCGACCACCGTCGGCCTTGAAAGCGGCCCGCTGTTCGGCGTGCAGTTCAGCCAGTTGCCCTGTTCCGATCTCAACGCCCGCTTCGCCGCATCGGGCAGCGGCGCGCTGATCGGCCCCAAGCGCTCGCCGCTGGGCCTCGCCGCCGATCCGGGCGGCTTCCCGCTGTACAAGAACGGGGTGGTCGTCGGCGGCATCGGCGTGATGGCGGACGGGGTCTATGGCTTCGATCCCAATATCCTCGATGTGGACGATGACGCGGAGGAATATATCGCGCTCGCCGGCACCGTCGGTTTCGAAGCGCCCGAAGCGATCCGCGCCAACCAGATCAGCGTCGACGGCACGCAGCTGCGCTATGCCGACGCCAGCTATGCCAGCCTGCTCGCCACCGGCACGCCCAGCTATGCGGCGACCGTGGGCGTGTTGGGCCAGCTGGTCGCGGTGCGCGGCTATTATGGCGATCCCGTGCCCGCGATCCTGGCGGGCACCGCCTATGGCACAGAGGCGTCGGGCATCCGCCCCGCCCGCATCGCCGAATTCTCCAATGTCGACGCCTTCATCCTGACCGATGGCGCGGGCAATGACCGCTTCCCGATCCGCGCCGCGACCGACGGCGCCGACATCACCCAGCCGCTGACCGCCGCCGAAGTGACGGCGATGCTGGAGGAAGCGTTCAAGGTGATGAGCCGCGCCCGCGCCCAGATCCGCAAGCCGCTGGACAGCCGGGCGCAGGTCTCCATCTCCGTGGTCGATACGCGCGGGCAGGTGCTGGGCGTCGTCCGTTCGCCCGATGCGCCGATTTTCGGCACCGATGTCTCGCTGCAGAAGGCGCGCACCGCCGCCTTCTTCTCCAACGCGAAGGCCGGCGACCAGCTGCTGGGCGATCCCAGCGCGGATGTGCGGCATTTCGTCGCCGCCGCGCGCACTTTCTTCAACGACCAAGGCGCGCTCACCGGCAAATACGCCTTTTCCGACCGCGCCAACGGCAATATCTCGCGCCCCTATTTCCCCGATGGCGAGGTCTCTCGCCCCAACGGCCCGTTCTCCCGCCCGATCGCGCAGTTCAACCCCTTCTCCACCGGGCTGCAATCGGCGCTGGTGCTGGGCAATCTGGGCGCGCATCTCGCCTTCGTCACCGGCGCATCGGCCAGCGACACGCCGCAACGCTGCACTGCCATTCCCGATGCCGCGACCGGCCAGAACCGGCTGCAGAACGGCATCCAGATTTTCCCCGGCTCCGTCCCCATCTATCGCGGCAATGTATTGGTCGGCGGCATCGGCGTGTCGGGCGACGGCATCGATCAGGACGACATGATCAGCTTCCTTGGCCTGCATAATGGCGGGCAGCGGGTGGGCGGCATCGGCAATGCGCCCGCCGCCATCCGTTCCGACCAGATCGTGGTCGATCTGGGCAACGCCACGGTGCGGCTGCGTTTTGTCGGCTGCCCCTTCGCGCCGTTCCTCGACACCAGCAACCAGAATGTGTGCGAGGGGCTGTAGGCGATGGCGATAGCCTCCCTCCTGCCGATGGTCGCGGCGATGGCGGCGCAGGGCGCCCTGCAACAGGGCGCCCCCGTGCCCCCGCCGCCGCCCGAAAACTGGCAGGAGATCGTCAATCCGCCGGCTGAAGACCCCGCGCAGGACCAGTTGATCGACGGCCGCCGCCGCCCCGGCTTCGAGAAAGAGCTGCCGGACGCCGTCACCCAGACCAATACCGGCGCCATCACCGCGCCGCCGCCCGAAGCCTTCCCGACCGATCAGGTGCCGATCCCGGATCGCTGGCGACTGATCGAGAGCCTGGGCGTCGTCAAGGAACGCTGGTTCGATCCCTATAATCAGAACACGCTGAAGGGCGACCGGCCCATCGACCGGGCCAAGGTGCCGTGGCTGCCGATCAAGGGCGACGACTGGTTCCTCGTCGTCAATGCCGTCAGCGACACGGTACTGGAGCCGCGCACCTTCCCCATCCCCGTTGGCGTGCAGACCACCGAGCGGCCCGGCAGCCTGGACGTGTTCGGCAAGGATGCCAGCTATGTGCTGAGCCAGACCTTCATCGGCGGCGTCGCGCTCATCAAAGGATCGACCGCGTTCAAGCCGCCGGAGATCGAATATCGCCTGACGCTGGCCTTCAACGTCAACCATGTGAATGTGCCCGAGCGGCGCGTGCTGTTCGTGGAGCCCAGCAAACGCAGCCGCCGCACCGACCATTTCCTGGGCGTGCAGGAAGCCTTCGTCGACTATCACCTCGCCAACACGTCTGATCGTTATGACTTCCGCTCGATCCGGGTCGGCATCCAGCCGTTCCAGAGCGATTTTCGCGGCTTCCTGTTCAACGACCAGCAGCTAGGCGTGCGCCTGTTCGGCAATCGCGACAACAACCGCTTCCAGTTCAACCTCGCGGCCTTCTGGCGGCTGGAGAAGGATACCAATTCCGGGCTGAACAACGTCACCCGCAAGCCGCGCGACGATTTCGTCTTCGTCGCCAATGTCTATCGGCAGGATTTCCTGCTGCCCGGCCTCACCAGCCAGATCACTGCCGTCTACAATATGAACCGGGAGAAGAACGACGTCGAGATCGACGACAATGGCTTCCCGGTGCGCCCCGCGCTGCTCGGCACCTTGCGGGGCCGAGACTATGATGTCGTGTATCTGGGCTATAGTGTCGATGGACGGATCGGGCGGCTGAACCTCACCGGATCGCTCTATGGCGCGCTGGGCGAGGACCGGAACAGCTTCTTCACCGACCGCAAGGCGGAAATCCGCGCCTTCTTCGCGGCGGCGGAGCTGAGCTACGACATCGACTGGATGCGCTTCCGCCTGTCCGGCCTTTATGCGAGCGGCGATGGCGATCCCAATGACGATACCGAAAACGGCTTCGACGCGATCTTCGAGAACCCGGTCTTTGCGGGCGCCGACACCAGCTACTGGATCAGGCAGACCATCCCCTTTGCGGGCGGCGGGCGTGTCATCTCCATCAACGGCCGCAACGGCATCCTCAATTCGCTGCGCTCGTCCAAGGAACAGGGCCAGTCGAACTTCAACAATCCCGGCACGATGCTGGTCGGCGCGGGCGCGGATTTCGACCTGACGCCGCAGGTCCGCCTGTCCGCCAACGCCAATCATCTGTGGTTCGAGAATAGCGCGACGCTGCAGCAGCTGCGCGTCGAGGGCAGCATTCCGAAATCCATCGGCTGGGACCTGTCGACTGCCGCGATCTGGCGGCCCAAGGCGACGCAGAACATCGTGTTCCGCCTCTCGGCCGCGACGCTGCTGCCCGGTGACGGCTTCAAGGATCTCTTCACCAATCGCGACCGGAACAAGGCCTATTATTCCGTGCTCGCCAACCTGATCGTGAGCTATTGATGGCGCGCGCCCGCTTCCTTCCCGCCATCCCGCTGCGGACATGGGCTGTTTTGCTGCTCGCCGCGCTGCTGATCCCGGTCGCGATGCTCAAGGCCAGCGACGACGAGAAGCCGGTGAAGCGCATCTATGTCACCGCCCCGTCCGCGCCGATGAGCCAGACGGATGCGCAGGTCGCGGAAAAGACCGACGGCTGCGTCAGCTGCCACACCGCCAGCGACGAACCCTCGATGCACGCCACGCCCGCCGTGAAGCTGGGCTGCGCGGATTGCCATGGCGGCAATGCGGCGGTGCGCGGCGATCCCTCGCATGGGTTTGACGACCCCGCCTATGTCGCCGCGCGGGAGAAGGCGCATGTGCTGCCGACCTATCCCGAAAGCTGGCACTATCCCTCCTCCGCCAATCCCAAGCGCAGCTACGCGCTGCTGAACCGGGAAGCGCCGGAATTCGTCCGCTTCGTGAACCCCAGCGACTATCGCGTGGCGCGCGAGGCCTGCGGCGCCTGCCATCTGCAGACGATCGAGGCAGCCGAGCGATCGCTGATGGCCTCTGGCGCGATGCTGTGGGGCGGGGCGGCGTATAATAACGGCATCGTCCCCTTCAAGAACTATATCTTCGGCGAAGCCTATACCCGCGACGGCAAGCCGGCGAAGATTGTCTCCCCCGGATCGCCGCCCGGCACGCTGACCGCCGAGCAGAAGGCGCGCGGGGCGCTTGCCGAAATGTATCCGCTGCCGACATGGCATGTCATCCCACCGGGCGACATCTTCCGCGTGTTCGAGCGCGGCGGGCGCAATATCGCGACCCAGTTCCCAGAAATCGGCCTGCCCAACCCCACCGGTTCCATCCAGCGGCTGGAGGAGCCGGGCCGGCCCGACCTCAAGCAGTCGAGCCGTGGCCCGGCCACCGGCATCCGCGTCGCCATCCCCGTGCTCAACATCCACAAGACCCGCCTCAACGATCCGTTCATGTGGTTCATGGGCACCAACGACCAGCCGGGCGACTATCGCCATTCGGGCTGCTCGGGCTGTCATGTCGTCTATGCCAATGACCGCGAGCCGCGCCACAGCCTGATCTACGCCCAATATGGCCGGGACGGGCAGACGGCGACGGTCGATCCCACCATCGCGAACAAGATGGCGAGCGCTGAGGGCGAACATGGCGGCGGCCATGGTGCCCTGAAGGGGACGGAAGAGCCCCATGGCGACACCGGGCATGATGCCGCGCCGCCTGCCGATCATCCCATCGGCGCGGTCAAGGAAAGCGGCCACCCGATCCGCCATGCCTTCACCCGCGCCATTCCGACGGCGCAGTGCATGAACTGCCACATGCACCAGCCCAACATCTTCCTGAACAGCTATCTTGGCTACACCATGTGGGACTATGAGTCCGACGCGCCGCTGATGTGGCCGGAAAAGCAGAAATATCCCACGGCTGCGGAAGTGCATGAGACGCTGGAACGCAACCCGGAGGGTGCCGCGCCGCGCGGGCGCTGGTCCGATCTCGATTTTCTGCGCAACGTCTATGACGATGTGAACCCCAAGGCGAAGGACACCCAGTTCGCCGACTATCATGGCCATGGCTGGAACTTCCGTGCGATCTTCAAGCGCGACCGCGAGGGCAATCTGCTCGATGCGGACGGCAAGGTCGTGGCGAATGACGACCCGGAGAAATTCCGCAAGGCCGGAGCACCCGAGTTCGTCCAGCCGGGAGAACAGAAGGGCAAGGCCGTCCACATGATGGACATCCATGCGGAAAAGGGCTTGCAATGCGCCGACTGCCATTTCGCGCAGGACAGCCACGGCAATGGCTATATCTATGGCGAGGTAGCGAACGCCATCGAGATCGGCTGCAAGGATTGCCACGGCACGGCGGACGCATGGCCGACCCTGCTCACCTCCGGTCCGGCGGCGCCTCCGGGCGGCACCAACCTCACCCTGCTGCGCAACCCGGACGGCAAGCGCCGCTTCGAATGGTATTATGACGCTGGCGGCCGCCGCAAGCTGATCCAGCGCTCCATCGTCGATCCGAAGCTGGAATGGGAGGTCAGCCTGGTCAAGGATGCGGTCGACGCCACCAGCCCGCATTTCAACGCCCGCGCCGCCCGCGCGAAGCTGATGAGCAAGTCCGGCGCGGAGGATGGCAGCTTCGCCTTCGGCCCCGGCGTGCCCAAGGAAGACCGGGCGCATAACCCGGACGAGATGGCCTGCTTCACCTGTCACCTCAGCTGGACGACCAGTTGCGGCGGCTGTCACCTGCCGATCGAGGCGAACTGGAAAACCAAGATCCAGCATTTCGAGGGTGAGGAAACGCGCAACTTCGCGACCTACAACCCGCAGGTCGCGCGCGACGAGATGTTCCAGTTGGGCCGCCACATGACGACCAAGGGTAATGAGATCACCCCGGTCCGCTCCACCTCCGCGCTGGTGCTGTCCTCCACGAACATCAACCGCGAGCGCATCTACATCCAGCAGCCGCCGATTTCCGGCATCGGCTTCTCGTCGCAAGCTTTCGCCCCGCATTTCCCGCATACGGTGCGCAAGACCGAGACGAAGACCTGCTCGGACTGCCACCTGTCGGTGAAGGACGACAACAACGCGATCATGGCGCAGTTGCTGCTGCTCGGCACCAATTTCGTGAACTTCATGGGCATGAACGCCTGGACCGGGCTGCAGGACGGGTTCGAGGCGATCCGCGTCACCGAATGGGACGAGCCGCAGGCGGTGATCGGCTCTTATCTGCAGAAATATGCCTATCCCGATTATTGGCGGATGCATGTGGAGAAGAATGGCCGGGAACTCATCAACTGGGTGCGCGGCAAGACCTTCGACAGCAAGGCTTCGGGCGAAACGCAGCCGATGGAGGAGTTCCGCAACGTCACGCAGGGCACGAAGGGTCGCGTGGGCTGCCTGCAACTGCGCGGTGAATATATGTTCGTGGCGGAAGGCAGCGGGGGTTTCCGCGCCTATGATGTGGCGTCGGTCGCCAATAAGGGCTTTTCCGAGCGCATCGTCTCCGGCCCCTTCTCCGCGCTCGGCCATGATACCGGCGTCAGGTCGAAAAACGCCACCTGCGTCGCGCTGCCCACCAACCAGCCGATCAACCCGCTGCGCTCCACTCCGGAACTGCGCAGGATCAATCAGGAACAGCCCTTCCTGCCGATCTATTCCTATGCCGCCGTCACCGACAGCGTCGAAGGGCTGATCATGGTCAATATCGAGACTTTGGCCGATGGCGAGTTCCGCAACAATTTCCTGAAACGCGCCGTCACCTGGAACCCGGACGGCGTGCTGAACGGTGCGCGGCATATCCAGCTGGCCGGGCAGATCGCCTATATCGCTGCGGACGCGGGGCTGGTGGTGGTGGACCTTGCCGATCCGCTGCATCCCCGTCTTGCGGCCGTCCGCCCGCTGAAGGATGCGCGGGCCAGCGCCATCCAGTTCCGCTACCTCTGGGTGACGGATGCCGACGGGCTCAAGCTGTTCGACGTCACCAGGCTGACCGATCCGGTCGCAGTCCCCTCCGCCACGGTGCCGCTGGCCGATGCGCGCCGCGTCTACCTCGCGCGGACCTATGCCTATGTCGCGGCGAAGGCGGACGGGCTCGTCATCGTCAACATCACCAATCCGACCAAGCCCGTCATCTACCGCAAGGAGACCTTCGGCGGCGCCATGAACGATGCGGAGGATGTCGTCGTCGCCACCACCAACGCCTCGCTCTTCGCCTATGTGGCGGACGGGAAGAACGGCATGAAGGTGGTCCAGCTCACCAGCCCGGCGAGCCAGCCCAATTTTTACGGCTTCTCGCCCGCCCCCATGCCGGAACTGATCGCCTGGGCGCGCACGCCCTCGCCCGCGCTGGCGCTCTCCAAGGGGCTGGACCGCGACCGGGCGGTGGACGAGACCGGCGGGCAGATCGCGGTTTTCGGCCGCCTTGGCGCGCGGCCCTTCACCCGGAGCGAAATGGAGCGGCTGTTCCTGACCGGCAAGGGCATCCCCTACAAGGTCAGCGACGATGTGGACATGGCGGGTTGGCGCCCGCCGATGAAGGCGGTGGCGCGCTGAATGGAAGCGAAGCGCGCAACATAGTTCCATCAACTCCATATCGGGGCAAATTTCTCCATGAAATCAGGGCCAAAGGGCTGCTTCCGCGATTGCCCCTTCGCTGCCCTGCCCGCATAAAGGCCCATGCCTTCGGTCCATCCCGATAGATCGCTGATTGCGCTGGTCCTTGGCTTCATTGTCCTGATCGGCGTGGTCGGCGCGACCATCTGGCTATACACCAGCCAGCAGCGCAGCGTGGAATGGGTGAACCACACGCTGCGCGTCGAATCCCAGCTGTCGACCATATTGTCGCGCGTGCAGGATGCGGAAACCGGGCAGCGCGGTTTCATGCTGACGGGCCTCGACGATTTCCTGGCACCGCATCGTCTCGCCGTCGCGCATATCAAGGGCGATCTGGATACGCTGATGCAGGTCGTCGCCGACAATCCGGAACAACGCAAGGCGGCGGTGGTGCTGCGCCAGAAGGTCAATCGTCGCATCGCCTCCCTCGACATCGGCATCACGCGCAAGCGCAGGGGCGTGATCATCGCGCCTGAGGGATTTCGACCCGGCCTGGTTCTCATGGGCGACATCCGTCAGCACATCGCCGCGATGAAAGCGCGGGAGCAGGAGCTTCTGGCGGTGCGGACACGCAATGCCCAGCGGCTGAACGTGCTGGTCAGCGCTGCGCTCACGACCAGCACGGCACTCATCATCCTGTTCGGGCTTGCCGCGCTGCTGAATGCGCGGCGGCGGCTGGAAGATACGGTCGCCACGGGAGAAGCGCTCGCGCACAGCAACCGCCGGTTGCGGACGGAGGCGGAGGAACGGCAGACCGCCGAAGCCCAGCTGCGCCAGATTCAGAAGATGGAGACCATCGGCCAGCTCACCGGCGGCATCGCCCATGACTTCAACAACATGCTCGCCATCGTCATCGGTTCGCTGGAGATCGCCAGACGGCGGCTGGGCGCCAATGTGGAACCGCGAGCCGCGCAAAATCTGGACAATGCGCTGGATGGCGCGCAGCGGGCCGCGCAGCTCACCTCCCGCCTGCTCGCCTTTTCGCGCCAGCAGCCGCTGGACCCGCAATCGCTCGACGCCAACAGGCTGGTGGGCGGCATGTCGGAAATGCTGCGGCGGACGATGGGCGATCAGCTGCGCATGGAAACGGTGCTGGCCGGCGGGCTCTGGCACTGTTTCGCGGACCCGGGCCAGCTTGAAAATGCCATCGTCAATCTATGCGTCAACGCGCGCGACGCCATGCCGGACGGCGGCCGCCTGACGATCGAGACGACCAATGCGTTTCTGGACGATGCCTATGCCGCCGCCCATGCGGAAGTGGCGGCGGGCCAATATGTGATGATTTCCGTCAGCGATACCGGCACGGGCATGCCGCGCGACATCGCCGAACGGGCCTTCGACCCCTTTTTCACGACCAAGGGTGTGGGCAAGGGCACGGGCCTTGGCCTCAGCCAGGTGTTCGGTTTCGTCAAGCAATCGCACGGCCATGTCAAAATCTATTCCGAACCCGGCGAGGGCACGACGATCAAGCTCTATCTGCCCCGACATTATGGCGCCACGGCGGAGAATGACGACAGCGCCGCGGAACTGGTGATCTTCGGAAGCGACCTGCCCCACGCCATCGACAAGGAGATCATCCTGGTGGTGGAAGACGAGGAACGGGTGCGCCATGTCTCCGTGGATGCGCTGCGCGACCTTGGCTATATCGTCGTGCAGGCATCGGATGCGCAGCATGCGCTGGAGGTGCTGGCGTTGCAGCCGCGCATCGACCTGCTGTTCACCGACATCGTCATGCCCGACATGAACGGCCGCAAACTGGCCGATCTCGCGCGTGTCGACCGGCCGGAACTCAAGGTGCTGTACACTACCGGCTATACCCGCAACGCGATCGTCCATAACGGCATGCTGGACCCTGGCGTCGCCTTTCTGGCCAAGCCGTTCACACTCAGCCAGCTGGCCCACAAGATACGGCAGGTCCTGGACAATCCGCAGGAAGAACTGGTGGCGCAGGGCTGACCCCACCCGCCGCAGCGGCAGGCCGGGCATGATCGGGGACGCCGGATGAAAGCATCCGGCCGGCAAATCCCTTACAGCATCATGCCCTTGATCTGACCCGTTCGGCCCCGGATCATGCCCGGGGCAGGCCCTGAGCCTGTCGAAGGGGCCGTCCTTCGCTGTCGAAGAAAAGCACAAGGGTTGACCTCCGGTCGACTGCGTCTCGACAGGCTCAGCCCGAACGGGGATAAGTGATCCGCATGTGTTGCACGATGCGCTACAGCAGTTTGCGCTCCGATGGCATCGGATCAACCGCTCCATGCTTTTGATTTAACGCATTTTCCGAGCCAGAAGGTAAACCCACCTGACTGGAAAAATGCGCTAATCCGATGGGCGTTCGGCGAGCAGGCTGCGGACCAGGGGCTGCAGGCCCTCATCGAATTTGGCCAGCATCACATGATCGCCGGCGGTTTCGAAATGCGACACCAGCCCTTCCCCGGTCCATCGGTGCAGCGCATAGGCTGGCGGATCGGCGATGATCATCGGGCGGCCATCCGGCTTTTCCGGGTCGATGGGGGAGAGGTCCAGCGCCACCTGCGGCGCGGTGGAGGGGCAGATGGCGACGGTCGTCCCCTTCCACGGGGCAACGATCGCGCGATGGAGATGGCCGCAGATCAGCGCCTGGATCTGCGTGCGCCCGGCGATGGCCTGGGCGAAGCGGGCGACCCAGGGTTCCTGCGGCGACGTGTTCATCCATGCGATGCCGACCTCGACCGGCGGATGGTGCATGACGATGATGACCGGAACCTCCGGCGCCTCATCCAGCCGCGCGCTGAGCCATGCCGCCCGCGCCGCGCAAAAGGCGCCGCCATGGCGGCCCGGGTCGAGCGTGTCGATGACGATCAGCCGCACGCCGGCCAGGGGCACGACATAATGGACGAACCCGTCGCCACCCGCGCTGCGATCATGGGGGATATGCGGGAAATGCCGGGCGAAACTGGCGCGATCGTCATGATTGCCCATGCATGGCCAGACCGGGAAAGGGCATTGGCTGAAGGCATTGGCAAGGCGGCGATAGCTGTCGGCATCGCCCCTGTCGGTCAGGTCGCCGGTGGCCAGCAGCAGGTCCGGGCGGTTCGGCCCGTCGATCAGCGCACGCAGCACCTGGTCCAGCCGCTTGCGATTATACTCGGCCGGATTGTCGGGCTCGAAACCCAGATGAACGTCGGTGATCTGTGCGATCAGCATCCGGCTTCCCCCTTTGCCTCCGCCCCGTCAGCCGTCCGGCCGCGCCTGTCGGTCGCGCGCCAGCGCCCCGATCTGCGCCCGCGCGGCCGGTGCGAGTCGCCGTGCAGGCAGCCATGGTGCGCCGTCATCGGCATGATAGCTGTGACATAGAGCACAGCCGGAGGGAACATCGGCATGCGACGATTCCCCGCCATGGCAGGTGCGGCAGGAGGCAAGGTTGGGCAGCATCAGGTCGCTCGCCTTGCTGGATCTGGGCGCGGCATGGCAGCTTTCGCAGCGTTCGGTGCGATGCGCGGCATGATCGAACCAGCCGTTCATCATATAACGCATGGGCTGGCGCACCGGCGCGATCCGCCATCCCTTGCCGCCGTCGGGCGGGACGACGCTGTGGCAGTCATAACAGGCGCCGCCCTTTGAGAAGACCGCGCGGATCGCCGCATCGGCGCTGCCCGCACGGGTCGCAGCCGCGCCGGAATAGGCGTGATAGACCTGCCCCTGCGCATAGTCGCCGGGCCGCCGCCGGGCCATGCCGCCCAGCTGGAGCGGCCGGGCGGGGCCGGTGGAACGATAATAGGCGGTAAGGTCCGCCACCACCTGATCGGGTTCGCCATGGCGCAGCGTGCGGACGGTGCCGCCCAGCGTCTCGAAGGCAAGGCTGTGGCACATCTGGCAGTCGCGCTCCATCTGTACCGGCAGGAAGCGCACGCCGTCCGCGGTGGGCTTGTGGCAATCCTTGCAGGCGAGCGCATCGCCAAAGCCGGTTTGCGCCTTCATGCTCCCCGCCATGCGGGCGACGCCGCCGGTCTTCGACAGATGCAGGTCGTGCGGGAATTTAAGGCCGCTGTCCTCGCTGGGACGGTCGGCAAGCGACACCCGCTCGAAATGCGGCACCGGGTAGGCAAGGCTGGGCGCATCGGCCATGATCGTCGGGCGGAATTCGGGATGCGCGGTGCCGAAATCGGCGGCATTGCCCAGCTTCGTATCCTTCAGCCGGCTGTTCAATGAACCATGGCAATCGGTGCAGAAGGCCTGCGGCGTCGCCGGAATCGGTCCCGCGCCTTCATGTTCGCGATGACAATCGACACAGGCGCCTTCGGGCGGCTTGCCAAAGGCGTGGGCGACGCTGGCCAGGATCGCCCCGCCAACCCCCGGCGCCTCCCGTGCGCCGGCGATGCGGGCGGGCGGCGCATGGTCGTGGATATCTTGATGGCAGGTCTTGCAGGCGCTGTCGCGGACGGAGACGAACGCCTTCTGGTGGCAGGTCTCGCACTTGCCCTCCAGCGCATGATGCGCCTTGCTGAGCGGGCCGGGGGTCCATGCCCCGTCGCCCTTCACCAGATCCTGCTTCACGTCATGGATGTTGCGCACATCCTCGGCCGGGCGCGTCGCATAGCTGATGACCGGCACGGCAAGGAAGCCGATGAGGATGGCGATCGCCATGCCCCATGCGGACATCCGCTTGCCCGGCAACAGCCCGCGCAGCGAGAAGACGCGCGCCTCCTCCTTGTCCTCCGAAGCCTCCGACAGCGCATCCACGCGCAGGACGGACAGCACAGCCTCCCCCGCCTCGCCGCGCGACACGGTGATGCGATGGCCGCCAAGGCGCAGCTCCGCGCCCTCGGCCAGGTCGATTTCCGCCCTGTCGACGCTGCGCCCGTCGACGGTGAAGCCCAGCGTCCCCGTCGCCTTCACGCCCAGAGAGCGATCGTTGAGCCGGGTCACGCGCGCATGATCGGGCAGCACCGCCAGATCGGCCAGATGGATATCGCAGGCCGCATCGCGGCCGATGGCGATCTGCGGCTTTTCGATGCTGGTCGGGCGAACGATCTCCCGCCCGTCGGCGGTGAAGCTGATCTGCCGGATGAGGAAGGTCATGCGTCCGGCCTTACCAGTAGAAGAAGACGGAAACGATGTGCGCGGTCAGCGCGGCGAGCAGCGCGAAGGTGGCGGGCACATGGACATAGAGCCACACCTCCAGCAGCGCCTTGAGCTTGAGGTGGCGACGCAGGCGGGCCAGCATCGCTTCCTTGCGCTCCAGCAGCGCGTCCACCTTTTCCAGCGGATCATTGCCCAGGTCCGCCTGGCTGCCGGTATGCGCGCGCAGCGCGGCATGGGCGCGCGCCGTCGCGCAGTTGCGATAAGTGCCGGTCAGCCGCCGCCAGATGCCGCCGCCAAAAGGGTCCTGCACCAGCGACCGGCGCACCAGTTCCGCCTTGTCATGGGGCAGCGGCTGGGCGGCATCATGCAGCTGGCGGTCGATCGAGCGGATGGAATCGAGCAGCTGCGCCTGCGTCATCTCGTCGCGGTTGTTGCTGAGCGCGGCGGGCAGGGCGGCATAGACGGTGATGCCGAACAGGCCCGACAGGATCACCAGCATCATCAGCGCCCAGGCCAGCGTATGGACGTTCCAGCCCAGCTGGAAGCCGGTGTGCAGCGTGCCGATGACGATGAGGCTGAGGCCCAGATAGACATGGGCGGAGGTCCAAGCCTTGAGCGACCAGCGCCCGCGCGTCATCGCCCGCTTGCGCACGCCCAATATGCTCAGCCACAGGATCAACAGCACGCCGACGGTGCCCAGCGTATAGCCATACCAGCTGCCACCATTGTGGCGCGGCTTCACGTCGATCAGCAGATAGCTGGCGATGACGACAAGGCAGAGCGCGGTCGCGACCTTCGCCCAGCGGAACCCTGCATGAGCCAGGAAGCCTTCGTGCAGCGTGTCGCCGCTGCGGCGCCGGGGCGCCGGGTTTGCCGCCCGTGTCGCCATCATGCGTCTCCGCGTTCGAGGCGCGCGACGGTCAGGAAATCCTCCGGCGCGACGCGGATGGCGGCACCCGTCGGGCAGGCCCGCACACAGGCGGGGCCGCCCTCAATCCCCGAGCACATGTCGCATTTGATCGCCTTCTTGGGCTTTTCGACGTCCGGCTCGGCATGTTTGTAGCGCCATTTCTTCGACGGCTCGCCCGGCCCCGGCCCGGCGCCGAAGAACATCCAGCTGAGCAGCGAGGGCTTTTTCGGCGGCACGCTGTCCATGCGGATCACGCCATAGGGGCAGTTGCGCTGGCAGTTGCCGCAACCGATGCAGGTGTCGTTGATGAACACCTCGCCATCCGGCCCGCGATGGATGGCGTTGGGCGGGCAATCGGCCATGCAGTGCGGATGCTCGCAATGGCGGCAGCTGGTCGGCACATGCAGATGCGCGAAGGTGCGCCCGGCCTCCCGGTCCAGCCGCGAAAGCCCCTCATGGCTGTCCGCGCACGCCTTTTCGCAATTGTCGCAGCCCACGCACAGATGCTCGTCGATCAGCAGCACGTCGGTCGCTTCGCCGATGCCGTTGTCGACCAGGAACTTCGCGGTTTCCGAATACATGTCGACAACGCTGGAGAAGCTGTCCTTGCGGCCTTCGATGAAGCTGTTGATGTCCTGCCGCGCCGCCATGTCGCGCTTGGCGCGTTCCAGCAGCGCCGGCTTCCTGTCCATCAGGCGGCGGAAGGCATCGCCGCGCAACCGGATGACTTCCGACTTCACCGTCGCCTTGACCGTGGCGGTGCGGCGGCCGCCCGCGATCAGCGCCATCTCGCCGACATAGGAACCGGCGGGGAGGTAGGAGAGGAACACCTGTTTCCCGCCGATCTTCTTTTCCACCACCATGGAACCGACGCGGATGACGAAGATGTCATCCCCCTCCTCGCCTTCGGTGATGATCGCCTGCCCGGCGCGGACCTGCATGATCTCGGACGTGTCCATCACCTCGGCGACATCGGCGGAGGTCAGCCCCTCGCCAAAAAGCTGCAGCAGCTGCCGTTCGGTGGAGATGCGAGTGACAGCCCGGCGCGCGGCGGGGACGGAGGACATGAGCTTGAGCGCCGCCGTGCGCGACACCTCGACCATGACCGAATCCGCGCCCGCCCGGATGGTGGCGCCGCGACGCCGCCCGGAAATCAGGCCGACCTCGCCGAAGATCGAGCCGGCTTCGACCGGCACGGTGACGGAGGCATCCTCCTTGTCCACCTCCACCAGCGCCTGCCCGGAGGCGATGGCGAAGAGCGAGGAGCCCGGCGCCGCCCGCTCGAAAATCACCTCCCTCTTGCGATAGAAGCGCGCCGTGCTGTCCAGCATGAACTCGCGCATCTGCAGCGGCGACATGCCTTCGAGGATGGAGATGTTGGTGCGCAGGAATTCCAGCCATTCGTCGACGCTGCGACTGCCCGGCAAGTCCTTGAACTTCGCGGCGAGAATGGGTTCGTCCGCAGGCTTCAATCCGGTATTGCCGTTGACGAACTCGACCACGTCATGGCCCTGGTTCATGCAATGCTTGATGAGCGGATAGCCCGCCAGCGCGCCGATGACGAAGATGCCCGGCGCCGTCGTCTCGAACACCGGCGACAGCTTGGGAAAGGCCAGCCGGTCGCCGCTGGTGAATTCGATCCCGCATGCCTCGACAAAGGCGCGCGGCGGGGCGGAGCCCATGCGGGCGATGATCCGGTCGCACCGGATCTTCTGCTCGCCATCGCGCGTGTCGAGCGTGATCCAGCCGGTCTCGACCAGCGAGGTCGTGCTTTCGGTCAGGATGTTGACGCGCCCGGAAGCCCCCGCCGCCATCAGCGCCTTCACATTGGCGTCCTTGGCGGTGGAAAATTCCGCCGACCGGTTGACCAGGCTCACGACATTGCCCTGCGCCTCGTCGGCGGCCAGGCCCAGCGCATTCTCGATGCCAGCGTCGCCGCCGCCGATGACGAAGA
Source organism: Sphingobium aquiterrae (assembly GCF_037154135.1). Taxonomy (NCBI): domain Bacteria; kingdom Pseudomonadati; phylum Pseudomonadota; class Alphaproteobacteria; order Sphingomonadales; family Sphingobiaceae; genus Sphingobium; species Sphingobium aquiterrae. The sequence goes on along the minus strand of NZ_JBANFL010000001.1, from coordinate 166,019 downwards.
TATGCTCGTCATTATATTCGGCCGGGTCGTCCAGCTGATATTGCACATGCGGCAGGTCGCCGCCCGGCACCCGCATCAGATTGGGGTTGCCCTGCGTGCCGATGGCCATCACCACGGTCTCCGCGACGATCTCCTCCCCATTGGTCAGCGTCAGCCGATAGGGCGGCGCCCTGCGCTGGATTTCGCGGGTCTGGCTGCTGCCGTCGCGGGCGCGGGTGACGATCTGCTGCACGCTGCCGGGGATGGGATCGCCCATGCCCTCGATCGCCTTCACCTCGCTGCGATAGGCGACATTGACACCCAATGCCTTCGCCTGATCGTTCCAGGTGCCAAGAATGGCTTCACGCTTGCCGGCATCGAAATCGCAGTCCGAGCGCAGCACCAGCTGGCTCGGCGTCGCCATCACATGCTTGCCCTTCTGATATTTGAAGATGGTGTCGGAAAGGTGATTCGTCTTTTCCAGCAGCACATGGCTGAGCCCAAGCTGCGCCGCGCGTGCGGCGGCGCTCAGCCCAGCCGGCCCCGATCCGACAATAGCGATACGCACGCGGTCACCCAACGCCTGTCCCCCAACAATGCCCTCGCCCCGGCCTTTCCCCCAACCGGTTATGCGTACAACGGGTGCGAACCGTGGCGGGCACTCTATCATTTCCTTCGCGGCGCGCTAGAGCGCGCTGCGTTAAATCTGACACAGGGCGCGCGCTCATTCTTTGTCGGCATGTCCTTTTTGCGCAAAACCGGTTCCCACTTTTGCGCACGATGCTCTAGAGGTGACTGCGCTTTGGGCGGGGGGAAAATCGGCATGGCCGGGCAGGCAGGTTCAGCAGGCGAAAAGGGCGGGGATGGGACATGGGGCATCGGGCGGCTCCTGCTGATCGTCGCCATCGTCATTGCCTGCATTTCCATCGGCTATGCAGTGACGCGCGGCACATCCCCCGCGCCCGCCCCCACCACGCCACCGCCATCCGTCGCGCAGCCATCGATGGACCCGGACAGCGCGATCCGCGCGTTGCAGGAGCGGGTCGGCGCCAACCCCGACGATGCCGGGGCGTGGCAGCAGCTGGGCTGGGCCTATTTCGACGACCGGCGCTATGCCGACGCCGCCCGCGCCTATCGCCGGGCGACCGCCATCGCGCCGGACAACGCCACCTTCTGGTCCTCGCTGGGCGAAGCGATCGTGATGGGCAGCGAGAAGGACCCGATGCCGTCCGAAGCGGCCAGGGCCTTTGAAACGGCGATCGGCATCGACGCGAAAGACCCGCGCGCGCGCTATTTCATGGCGGTGCGGCGCGACCTTCGCGGCGAGCATGACGGCGCGATCGGGGACTGGCTGGCGCTGCTGGCCGACACCCCGCCCGGCGCGCCATGGGAGCAGGACCTGCGCCGCACGATCGAACAGGTCGGCCGGATCAACAGGATCGACGTCGCGCCCCGCCTCGCCGCGATCAGGCAGGCGCCGCCCCATCCCGACATCGCAGCGCCCTCCGTGGCCGCCGCCGCCATTCCGGGGCCGACGCGCGAACAGATGCAGGCAGCTTCAGGTCTGCCCAAGGGCGCGCAGGACCAGATGATCGAGGGCATGGTCTCCGGCCTCGAAGCGAAACTGAAGGCCAATCCCGGCAATGTCGACGGCTGGATCATGCTGATGCGCAGCCGCATGACCCTGGGCGAAACGGGTAAGGCGACCGCCGCCTATCGGAGCGCCGCCGCCGCCAACCCCGCGCAGGCGGGACGGCTGAAGGACGAGGCCAGCGTGCTGGGTGTGCCGGGGGTCTAGGCTGGTGGGCCGCAAGACATCACGCGCGTTTGTGTGAGCAGTGCGTGGACGTGCCTTTACCCGTCATGCTCAACTCGTTTCAGCATGACGAGCCAGAAGACGAAAGCGGGAGTCCGCCCAGCCGCCCCCTCAGGCGTCGAGCGAAGCCGTCATCTTGAAGATGCCCTGCGCATTGCCGCTGTCGAATCGCAGATCGAGCGCGCCTGTCGCCGGGTCCACATCGCGCGAGATGAATTCGTAGAAGGAGCCCGGCACCGCGCACGTCACCAGCGCGCCGGCGCCGTCCACGAACTGCCGCTCCACCTGATCGGCGCGAAAGGCGGTCTGGCGCACGCGACCGCTGCCCGACACCTCTACCTTGTCCTTCATCGCCCGGCCGAGCGCCCGCTGCGCGGCGGCCACCGCCTCCACATCCGCCACGCGATCCGTGCCATGGTTGAAGGCATTGCCCTCCGTCGCGATCCACGCGGCTTCGGCGCTCGCATTTTTGAGCACGGCATAGTCGGCTAGGCCGGGCACGTCATGATGCCGATCGAACGCCGCGACGATGGCCGGCATGGCGGCGGCGGCAAGCGCCAGCGGCGCCGCGCCGTCGCGCGCAAACACCTCCAGCGCCGCGCGCGCGGCATCGTCCAGCGCATCGCGTGTCGTGCCGAAGACGCGTGCGGCGGCAGCGGCGAAATCGGCGCCGAAGCGATCCACATGCAGCTCGCTGACGAAGAATTGCGCGATGTCGGCAGGATGATCCCGATGCGCAAAGGCAAAGCCGGTCATCCGCAGCCGATCGAGCGGATAGAGATCCGCCACCCGATAACCCAGCGGCTCCAGGATGCGGGCAAAGGCCGCGACGCCGCCCGGAATGGCGCCGGTCGGCGCGCCATCGGGCAAGGCGATGGTGCGCAGCGCGCCATGATCGAGCAGGATCGGGCGGCCGGCGGCGCGGCTGTCGGCCACATAGGCGGCGCCGGTCGGCACGCGCGCGATCAGGCCGTGGTGGAGCGCCACCGTCATCGCCAGCGCGCATTCGGCGCGGCTGACGATATCGGGCGCATCATGCACGATGTCCCGAGGGATGACGATATCGGCGATCGCGGCATCCGTTTGCGAACCGAGGACGGGCGCGATCAGCGCGTGCAGCTTTTGCATGGTCATGGAGCGGATATAATCCCTTGCGGCGCGCTTCGCCAGCACCTGCCCGCACAGGCGGGGAGGAAGGATTATGGCCGCATGGCGCTTCATGCACATTGCTGTTGCGCATCCGGCGCCAGAAATTGCATAATCATGCCCATGGCAGAGGAACTTTCGACCACCGACATCCGCATCCTTGAACAGGTGCAGCGCGACTCAACCCTGTCCACCAGCGAACTGGCGGAAAAGGTGGGCCTGTCGCAATCGCCCTGCTGGCGGCGGCTGCAGAAATTGCGCGAGGATGGCTATATCCGCGGCGAGGTGGCGCTGGTCGACCGATCCAAGCTGGGGCCGAGCCTGGTGATCTTCGCAACGCTCAAGACCAGCGCCATCACCGGCGACATGCGGGCCGAATTCCTGCGCAAGATCGAGACCATTCCCGAAGTGCTGGAATGCTATTCCGTCTTCGGCGAGCGCGACCTGCTGATGAAGGTCATGGCGCAATCCATGGAATGGTATCATAATTTCGTCTTCAACATCATCATGAAGCTGCCCGGCGTGGTGGACATCCAGTCGACGGTCACCATGGCCGAGATGAAATATACGACCGCACTGCCGGTCCGCGGCAATAAGGCGCTCTAACCGGCGGTCACGATCCAGCCGTCCACCAGGGCCACCGGCCATGGCCGCAGATGCTGGCCGGTGCATGGCCCGCCGACACACCGCCCATCGGCGATCCGGAACAGCGCGCCATGCCAGCTGCAGGCGATCAGCCGTCCATCGGGCGTCAGATAATCGTCCAGTATCCGCGCCAGCGGCAGGCCCGCATGGGGGCACTGGTCGACATAGCCGGCAAGCCGATCGCCCTTTCGCACGACAAAACCATGGAAGCGCCCGGCGCGAAGCTGCAGCACGAAATTGCGGGCCGCGCCGTCGGCAATCTCCTCCAGCGGGCAGAGGCGCACCCCCGCGGGCGTCGCCATCACCCGTTCTTCAGACATCGGCGCCGGGCTGGCGATCGGGATGGGCAGCGGCGACCGCCGGCACGGCACGCGCGCTCGCCGCGGCGGCGACCAGATACGGGAAGGGCGTGAGGTCGACGCCGAAGCGGTCGGCATTGTACATCTGCGGCACCAGGCAGCAATCGGCCACGGTCGGGCTGCCGCCAAAGGCAAAGCCGCCGCCATGACGCGCGACCAATGTTTCGAGCGCGCCGAAGCCCTCCGCGATCCAGCGCGCGGCCCAGGCATTGGCCTGGTCCACGGTCGCGCCAAAATCGGCCCGCAGGGCCTTGAGCACCCGCAAATTGCCCAACGGGTGGATATCGCAGCAGATGATCGCCGCCATCGCCCGCACCACCGCCGCATCGTCACTATCCCGCGGCATCAGGGCAGGCGCCGGCCATCTTGCCTCGATCCATTCCAGGATCGCCGGGCTTTCGATCACCGCCCGATCGCCCTGTTCCAGCGCCGGCACCAGCCCGTGCGGGGCGATGCGCAGATAATCCGGGTCACGCTGCGCGCCGGTGCGCAGGTCGTGGGAGACCTGCCCATAAGCCAGCCCCTTGAGATTGAGCGCGATCCGCACGCGATAGGCGGCACTCGACCGCCAATAGCCATGCAGGATGAGGCCGCTCATCCCCCTGACTCCATGGCCGACTCCAGGGCGGGCTCCACTATGGCACGGCATTCGCCAAAGCCGATGGAGACATATCCCCGCGCGGCAGTGGACGCGCGCAATATCACTTCGTCGCCATCCTCCAGGAAGGTCCGGGTCTCGCCCGAGGGCAGCGTGATCGGCGCCTTGCCCGCGCCGGTCAGCTCCATCAGGCTGCCATAGCCATCGGCCGTGGGCGCGGAGATCGTGCCCGTGCCCAGCAGATCGCCGGGGTTGAGGTTACAGCCATTGGAGGCATGGTGCGTCACGATCTGGTGGACGGTCCAGTACATGTTGCTGGCCGGCCCCCGGCTCAGGCGATGGGGCGCAAGGCCCTGTTCGCGCATGGCGGCCGTGGACAGATACACCTCCAGCGACACCGCCAGCGCGCCATGCGCCTGATCGTCGGCATTTGTCAGATAGGACAGCGGCGCGGGGTCGCCCTCCGGCCGCTTCGGCTGGGCGATACGAAACGGCGCCATCGCCTCCGCCGTCACCACCCAGGGCGAGATGGTGGAGTGGAAATTCTTGGCCAGGAACGGCCCGAGCGGCTGATATTCCCACGCCTGAAAATCGCGCGCCGACCAGTCGTTGAGCAGGCAGAAGCCGGCAATATGACGCGGGGCTTCCGCAATCGGGATGGGCGTGCCCAGCGCATTGCCCTGCCCAATCCACACGCCCAGTTCCAGCTCATAGTCGAGCCGGGCGCTTGGACCCACGGTGGGCGCATCGGCATCGGGCGCCTTGCGCTGGCCATGGGGGCGCACCACCGGCACGCCACTCGGGCGGATCGAGGAGGCCCGGCCATGATAGCCGATGGGCACATATTTATAATTGGGCAGCAGCGGATTATCGGGCCGGAGCAGCATGCCGATGTTGGTCGCGTGATGGATGCCGACATAGAAGTCGGTATAGTCCCCGATCTGTGCCGGCAGATGCAGCGTGCAATCCGACGCGGGGTGGAGATGTCCTTCGACATGCGCGCGGAAACCGGCGTCGGAGAGCATGATGCTCAGCCGCCAGCGCAGGGCGACCCGATCCTCCACCGGCAGGGCGAAGAGCGCATTGAGCGTCGCCCCGCCGGCAGCATCCACAACGGCGGTGGGCAACAGCCCTTCATCCGCGCAGGCGGCCAGATCGAGGATCATGTCGCCGATCGCCACGCCAATGCGTGCATGCCCTCCCGCCGGCGAGAAGATGCCGAAGGGCAGGTTCTGGACCGGAAAATCGCGATGCCCCTGCGCGCTGTCCACCCAGCTGGTCAGCGCGGGGTCGTGGGTTTCGTCTATGTCCCAATAATGCATCCGGTTTACGCCTTGCCTCCGGGGAGTTGCGCCTTGCGGAAGCCCGACCAGCAGGCGTCATAATCACCCTGCAGCAGCGGGATTTCCATCGCCCAGCCGGTGGGACGGATGACATGGCGGCTTTCGAACATGAAGGCCATGGTGTCGGCCATCCTCTGGGGGGCAAGCTCTGCCGCCACCGCCGTCTCATAGCTTGCATGATCGGGGCCATGGGCGGACATGCAGTTGTGCAGCGACGCACCGCCGGGCGCGAACCCGCTGGCCTTGGCATCATAGGCGCCCTGGATCAGCCCCATATATTCGCTCATCACGTTGCGATGGAACCATGGCGGGCGGAACGTGTCCTCCGCCACCATCCAGCGCGGCGGAAAGATCACGAAGTCGATATTCGCGGTGCCCGGGGTGTCGCCGGGCGATGTGAGCACGGTGAAGATCGACGGATCGGGATGGTCGAAGCTGACGCTGTTGATCGTGTTGAAGCGGTTGAGATCATAGCGGACGGGCGCGAGCGTGCCGTGCCAGGCCACGACATCGAAGGGGCTGTGCCCCAGGGTCGTCGTCCACAACGCGCCCTGGAATTTCTGGACGATCTGCACCGGCCGCTCGACATCCTCGAACGCGGCGACCGGCGCTTCGAAATCGCGGGCATTGGCAAGGCCGTTGGACCCGATCGGCCCCAGTTCCGGCAGGCGGAAGGGCGCGCCGTAATTTTCGCAGACATAGCCGCGCGCCGGCCCGTCGATCAGTTCGACCCGGAAACGCATGCCACGGGGCACAAGGACCATCTGCAAGGGCGCGACGGTGAGCACGCCCATTTCCGTGACCACCCGCAAGCCCCCCTGCTGCGGCAGGATCAGCATCTCGCCATCCGCATTGAAGAAGGCGCGATCGACCATCGACTGGCTGGCCGCATAATGATGGATGGCGCAGCCATGGCCGCCGCCTACATCGCCATTGCCGGCATAGGTGACGAGGCCATCGACAAAATCGACCGGCGCTTGCGGCAGCGGCAGCGGGTTCCAGCGCAGCCGGTTGGGCGAAACCGCGCCGTCGGCAAAGGGCGCCGATCGCAGCAAGGTGGCCCCGCCATAGGGCGCATAGGCGGCATGGGCGGCGCTGGGCCGCAGGCGATAGAGCCAGCTGCGCCGGTTCTCCCCGCGCGGCGCGGTGAAGGCGGTGCCGGACAACTGCTCGGCATAGAGGCCGAAGGGCACATGCTGGGGCGAATTGCGGCCGATGGGCAGCGCGCCGGGCACCGCTTCGCTCGCGAAATGATTGCCGAAGCCGGACTGGACGGACTCACCGGCGGCGGCGTGCGGCCCGCCTGCAACCTCGTCCCTGGGCGGATGCGATACCATGGTCATGCCGCCTCTCCTCAACTCTCGACCGTGATCACGCCCCTGCGGATCTGGTCCAGCTCGATGGATTCATACAGCGCCTGGAAATTGCCGTTGCCGAAGCCCTCATTGCCCTTGCGCTGGATGATCTCGAAGAAGATAGGCCCGATCATCGTCTCGGTGAAGATCTGCAGCAAAATGCCTTCCTGCTCGACATCGCCGTCGATGAGGATGCGGTTTCTCTTCAGCCGCTCCAGATCCTCGCCATGGCCGGGCACGCGCTTGTCCACCAGCTCATAATAGGTCTCGATCGTGTCCTGCAGGCGCACGCCGCGCGCGCGCAGCCTTTCCACCGTGTCGTAGATATTGTCGGTGGTGAGCGCGATATGCTGGATACCCTCGCCATTATATTCGCGGATGAACTCCTCGATCTGGCTCTGGTCGTCCTGGCTTTCGTTGAGCGGGATGCGGATCGCCTTGTCCGGCGCGATCATCGCCTGGCTGAACAGGCCCGTCGCCTTGCCCTTGATATCGAAATATTTCTGCTCCTCGAAGCCGAAGAGCGTGCGGTAGAATTGCGACCACACCCGCATCTGCCCGCGCCGGACATTATGGGTCAGGTGATCGAGCAGGTCGAGACCGACCGTGTTGCGTGCCTCCGCCTCCCGCCAGCCGGGGAATTCCGCCCAGTCGGCATAGGCATCGACGCCATCGGCCATGAAATAGAGATAGGAACCGCCAATCCCCTTGATGACGGTATCGTCCTCCTCCGTCGGCTGCGCGCCATGGTCGAGCGCCCATGCGAGCGCCGCCTGCGGATCGGCCACGCGAAAGGCCATGGCGCTGGCCGAGGGACCATGCTCGCCCCGGAACGCCGCCACCCGCCCATCGGCATCGCGGTTGAGCATCAGGTTGATGCGCCCCTGCTTGTAGCGGGTGATGTTCTTCGTCGGGTGCCGGTGGGACGGCACGAAACCCAGCTGTTCGAACTGCGCCGCGATCTTCTCCGGCTCGGGCGAGGTGAACTCGACAAATTCAAAGCCGTTGAGACCCAGCGGGTTCTGCATGTCGGGGTTGGTCATGGTCAGGCTCCTCGGATGTTCTGTTATGTCAGATGCGGCGCGACGCCCGCGATGAAGGCCGGGATCGTGTCGTGGCGCAGCCCGGCGATGTTGATGCGGCCATTGCCGGCCATGTAGATGCCGTGCGCCTCCCGCATCGCGATCACCGCCTGGGGCGTGACCGGCAGCAGGGCGAACATACCGCGCTGCGCGCCGATGGCGGACAAAGCAGGATGCGCCTCCGCCAACGCCAGCCGCAGGCCGTTGATCCGCAGGCGCATGGCGGCCAGTTCGGCTTCCCAGTCGGCCGTCAGCGCGGCGTCCTCCAGGATGAGGCGGACGATGGCGGCGCCATGATCGGGCGGCATCGACCAGATGGCGCGGGCCAGCGACAGGACATTGCCCTGCGTGACCGCGGCTGCCTGCCGCGATGCGGACTGCACCCAGAAGGCGCCGACACGATCACGATAGAGGCCGAAATTCTTGTCGCAGCTATAGGCGACCAGCGCTTCGGGGCAACGGTCCAGCAGCATGCGAGTGGCGGCGGCATCGTCTTCCAGACCGTCGCCCAGCCCCTGATAGGCAAGGTCGATGAACGGCACGAGACCGCGATCCTCGATCATGTCGGCCAGCGCCGCCCATTGCGCGGCGGTCAGCGTCGCGCCGGTCGGGTTATGGCAGCAGCCATGGACAAGGATGATGTCGCCGGGCCGCGCCTCCGCTAGGTCAACCATCATGCCGTCGAAATCGACCGCCCCGCGGGCCGGATCGTAAAAGCGATGGCTGCGCACCCGCAGCCCGGCCGCGCGAAAGATCGGGCCGTGATTGGGCCAGGTCGGCGCGCCGACCCAGATCGTCGCATCGCCATTGGCCCGCGCGACCAACTCCGCCCCCAGCCGCAGCGCGCCAGTGCCACCAGCCGTCTGCACACCGGACAGGCGATCCGACCCGGCCAGCGCCCCACCGAACACGCGATCAGCCAGAAGCCGCGTAAAATGCTCGTCCCCCTCAGGCCCGAGATAAGCCTTGCTCTCCTGCCCCGCGAGCAGCCGCGCCTCAGCCGCCTTCACCGCCCGCATCACGGGTGTCGCCCCCCGATCGTCACGGAACACGCCGACGCCAAGGTCCAGCTTCTCCGCGCGGGGATCGGCGCGGTACAGGCCGATCAGCCCCAGCAGGCCATCGGCCGGCTGCGGTTCCAGCGCCGAAAACAGCGGCGGGCGCACGGTCAGTTGTTCGATCACGTCCAGAGAGTTCATGCATCGGCCCTTTTGCGTGCATAAGCCTGCGTGCCGCGGGTAAAGACCCGGTCGGTGGGCAGGATATCGGCGATCTCCACATCCGGCTCACCCGCCAGTGCGGCGTAGAGCGGCCCGAAATCCGTCTCCACCGTCTGGCGCAGCAGATCCTCGAAGCTGTCGATCACGAAATAGGTCTGTTGATAGTCGTCGATGCGATAGGGGGTGCGCATCAGCCGCTTGAGATCGAAGCCGAGGCGGTTGGGCGAGGGATCGTCGAGCGCGAAGATCGATTCGCCATGGGACGAGACGATACCCGCGCCATAGAGCTTCAAGTCCTGCCCCTGCCGGATCAGCCCGAATTCGACCGTGTACCAGTAGAGCCGCGCCAGCGAGGACAGGTGATCGAGGCTCGCTGCGCGCAGCCCCCCTTCCCCGTAGGCCTGCATATAATCGGCAAAGGCCGGGTGCGCGAGCAGCGGGACATGGCCGAAGACATCGTGGAAGACATCCGGCTCCTCCAGATAGTCGATCTGCTCTGGCGTGCGGATGAAGCGCCCGGCGACGAAACGGCGATTGGCGAGATGTTCGAAGAAGACCTTGTCCGGCACCAGCCCCGGCACGGCGACCACCTGCCACCCGGTCGCCTTCATCAGCCGTTCCGACAGTTCCTCGAAATGGGGGATGCCGGGGTGGGTCATGCGCAGGATGTCGAGGCCATCGAGAAATTCGGGAACGACGCGGGACGGCAGCATCGCCGCCTGGCGCGCGAACAGCCGGTCCCACATCGCATGCTCGGACGGGCTGTACCGATCCCACCCCTGCGGGATCGTCCAGTCTGCGGCGGCCTCTTCGGGCCGAATCATATTTTCCTCTGCCATGAGATGAATCTCTCACCCGACGCGGCGAAATGCTTTTCGAAGTTGCGCCTTCCACAGGAGAAAGGGAAAGATAATTCCGGGAAATGCGCAAAAGCGGGAATCATAATCCAGCCACCCTCTTTTCCCGCCGGCCGGCTTGCCCAGCGCGTCCGCTTCATCGTAGAAAGCATGCCATCGCGGATCGTTCGCGGGCCTCGCCGATGCAGTGCCGAAAGCGCAGCAGACGACGACGCAGCGCCCCCGCGCCAACAGGCAGTACTCGACCGCGAGCCCGCCCCCACCGCAATCCGCGCTTTCGCATCGGCTAGAAAAGCTTGGGCGACAGGCGTGCGATCAGCACCAATATGGCATCGTCGGCCGTCCCGCGTGGGGCAAGGCCACGCACAAAGGGTTCGCGCATGGCAAAGACCACATCCTTCCGCAATTTCGGGCTGCTGGTGCTGGCCGGCATGGTCGTGGGCCTGATCCTGGGCTTTGTCGCCCGCAACATGGGCACGGATGCCGTCGGCGACCCCAACGGGCTGACCGTCGCGCTCAAAACGACCGGATCGATCTTCGTCCAGTTGCTCAAGGCCATCGTGCCGCCGCTGGTCTTTGCCGCCATCGTCGCCAGCATCGCCAATCTGCGCGCGCTGGACAATGCCGCACGGCTGGCCGGGCAGACCATCCTGTGGTTCGCGATCACCGCGCTGATCGCCGTGGTCGTTGGCCTCGCCGTGGGCCTCATCATCCAGCCCGGCCTTGGCGTGAACGCCGCCGCGCTCACCGGCGGGCGGCCCGATTCGGTGGGCGGCTGGCTGGATTTCCTCAAAGGGCTGGTGCCCGCCAACAGCCTTGGCCTGTCCAGCAGCACCAAATTGTCGGAAGACGGCGCCAGCGCCAGCACCACGATCGGCTTCAACGTGCTGCAGTTGCTGGTGATCTCCATCGCCGTCGGCCTTGCCGCGATCAGGGCGGGGGAAAAGGCGGAGCCTTTCCTGGCCTTCGTCGCCTCCTTCCTCGCCATCGTGCGCACCATCCTCGGCTGGATCATCAAGCTGACGCCCATCGGTTCCGCCGCGCTGATCGGATCGGCCGTCGCGACCTATGGCTGGGATGCACTCTCCTCGCTCGGCTGGTTCGCCGCCGCCATCTATATCGGCCTCGCGATCGTGCTGCTGGTCGTCTACCCCCTGCTGCTCGCGATCAACGGCCTCAACCCGCTGCGCTTCTTCGCGGCGGCATGGCCGGCGATCCAGCTCGGCTTCGTCTCCCGCTCGTCGGTCGGCACGCTGCCGGTGACGGAATGGGTGACGGAAAGCCGGCTGGGCGTGGCGCGGGCCTATGCCTCCTTCGCGATTCCCCTGGCCTCCACCACCAAGATGGACGGCTGCGCCTCGATCTATCCCGCCATTTCGGCGATCTTCGTCGCGGGCTTCTTCGGCCTGCACCTTGGCCCGGCGGACTATGCGCTGATCGCCTTCGTCTCCGTGATCGGATCGGCGGCGACGGCGGGGCTCACCGGCGCGACGGTGATGCTGACGCTGACCCTCTCCACCCTTGGCCTGCCATTGGAGGGCGCCGGCCTGCTGCTCGCCATCGACCCCATCCTGGACATGGGCCGGACAGGCGTGAACGTGGCCGGGCAGGCGCTGGTCGCGACCATCGTCGCGAAGCGCGAGGGGGTGCTGGATGAGGCCATATATAATGGCGACGTGACCCCGGTGGACCCGGTATCGCAGGAACTGGCGACCGCATGACCATCGCGCTGGCCCGGCACCCCTTGTCCCGGCCCCCTGCGCGGCATAAATAGGGGCCATGGGCCAGCACCATCATCACGAGCCGACCGGCGTATCGCTGGCAAGTGCCGCACAGTCCACGCTTGAGGGCAAGGGCGAACAATGGACGCCGATGCGCGCCGCGATCTTCGAGGCGCTGGCGACGAAGGACAAGCCGACCTCCGCCTATGACATCGCCGATGCGGTGTCGAAGGCGCGCGGCAAGCGGGTGGCGCCCAACAGCGTCTATCGCATTCTCGACCTGTTCGTGCAGTCCAACCTCGCCATGCGGGTGGAGAGCGCCAACGCCTATATCGCCAATGCCCATCCCGGCTGCCTGCACGACTGCATCTTCCTGGTCTGCCGCCAGTGCGGGGAAGCAACGCATGTCGATGACGATGCCGTGACCGGCGAAGTGCGGCAGGTCGCCGCGCATGAGGGCTTCACCACCGAACGGCCCGTCATCGAAGTGCTGGGCACCTGCGCCAAGTGCGCCTGAAACGCGTTCGACACACAGGCGCAAACAGGCTAGGCACGAGCGATGTCCGATCGACCGCAGACCCCGTTGCTGGATCAGGTGAAGCTGCCCGCTGACCTGAGGCGACTCGAACCAGCACAGCTCCGCCGGCTTGCCGACGAGCTTCGGCAGGAAGTGATCTCCGCCGTGGGCGTGACCGGCGGCCATCTGGGGTCCGGCCTTGGTGTCGTGGAACTGACGACCGCGATCCATTATGTGTTCAACACCCCCGACGACCGGCTGGTGTGGGACGTGGGCCACCAATGCTACCCGCACAAGGTGCTGACCGGCCGGCGCGATCGCATCCGCACCCTGCGCCAGGGCGGCGGCCTCTCGGGCTTCACCAAGCGGTCGGAGAGCGAATACGACCCCTTCGGCGCGGCGCACAGCTCGACATCGATCAGCGCGGCGCTGGGCTTTGCCATCGCCAACAAGCTCGCCGGCACGCCAGGCAAGGGCATTGCCGTGATCGGCGATGGCGCGATGTCCGCCGGCATGGCCTATGAGGCGATGAACAATGCGCGCGACGCGGGCAATCGCCTGGTCGTGATCCTCAACGACAATGACATGTCGATCGCGCCGCCGGTCGGTGGCCTGTCCGCCTATCTCGCCCGCATCGTCTCCAGCCGCGAATTCCTCTCCGTGCGCGACGCGTTCAAGCGCCTCGCCCGCAAGCTGCCCTCCCCACTGCACAAGGCGGCGCGCAAGACCGACGAGTTCGCCCGCGGCATGGCCATGGGCGGCACGCTGTTCGAGGAACTGGGCTTCTACTATGTCGGCCCGGTCGACGGCCATAATCTCGACCAGCTGATCCCGGTGCTGGAAAATGTGCGGGACGCGGCCGAGGGTCCGTGCCTCGTCCATGTCGTGACGCAGAAGGGCAAGGGCTATGCCCCGGCCGAGAATGCCGCCGACAAATATCATGGGGTGCAGAAATTCGACGTGGTGACGGGCGCGCAGGCGAAGGCGCCTCCAGGCCCGCCCAGCTACACCAGCGTCTTTGCAAAAGCCCTGATCGCCGAGGGGCATCGCGACCCGACGATCTGCGCGATCACCGCCGCCATGCCGTCTGGCACCGGCCTCGACATGTTTCAGCAGGCCTTCCCGGATCGCTGCTTCGACGTCGGCATTGCCGAGCAGCATGCCGTGACCTTTGCCGCCGGCCTAGCGGCGCAGGGGATGCGGCCCTTCTGCGCGATCTATTCCACCTTCCTGCAGCGTGCCTATGACCAGGTGGTGCATGATGTCGCGATCCAGAACCTGCCGGTGCGCTTCGGCATCGACCGCGCCGGGCTGGTGGGCGCGGACGGCAGCACCCATGCGGGCAGCTTCGACATCACCTATCTCGCATCCTTGCCCAATTTCGTCGTGATGGCGGCGGCGGACGAGGCGGAGCTGGTCCATATGGTCCACACTTGCGCGGTGCATGACCGCGGGCCGATCGCGGTCCGCTATCCGCGCGGCAACGGCACGGGCGTCGCCCTGCCCGAAACGCCCGAGCGGCTGGAGATCGGCAAGGGCCGCATCGTGCGCGAGGGCAAAACCGTGGCGATCCTTTCGCTCGGCACGCGGCTTGAGGAAGCGCTAAAGGCGGCCGACGCGCTGGAGGCCAAGGGGCTGTCGGCGACCGTCGCCGACCTGCGCTTTGCCAAGCCGCTGGACGAAGTGCTGATCCGCCGCCTGCTCACCACCCATGAAGTGGCGGTGACGGTGGAGGAAGGCGCCATCGGCGGCCTGGGCGCCCATGTGCTGACGCTCGCCAGCGACCTTGGCCTGACCGACACCGGCCTCAAGATCCGCACGCTGCGCCTGCCCGACATCTTCCAGGATCAGGACAAGCCCGAAGTGCAATATGCGCAGGCCCGGCTGGACGCCGACGCCATTGTGGACACGGTGCTGACGGCCCTGCGACATAATAGCGCAGGTGTCAGCGAGGGCGCGCGGGCATAGGGCAACCAAAGGGTTGCGTATTTCTACAGGCTGGACCATATAGGCAACCAGGAGGTTACCTATATGACCGATTCGATCATCAAGACCATCGAGATCGCCGCACCCGTCGCCAGGGTATGGGACGCGCTGACCGACCATCGGAAATTCGGCACATGGTTCCGCGTCGCGCTGGACCAGCCCTTTGCCGTCGGCCAGCCCTCCACCGGGCAGATGACCTATCCGGGCTATGAGGATTATCGCTGGGAAGCGCGCGTCGTCGCCATCGAGCCGATGACCCGCTTCGCCTATGAATGGCCCGCGACCGGCGGGGACAAGGCGCTGATGGAGAGCGGCGTGCCGGTGCCCGAATGGACGCTGTGCGAATTCCTGCTGGAGCCGCTGCCGGGCGAGCGCACCCGCCTGACCGTCACCGAAAGCGGTTTCGACAAGGTGCCGGAGCCACGCCGCACGCATGTGATGCGCAGCAATGACGGCGGCTGGGCGCAGCAGGTGAAGAATATCCGCGATTATGCCGAAGGCTGAATCCGGGCCGCACCCGGCGCCCAGCCCCGCCGAATTGTTCGCGGCGCTGGGCGATCCGACACGCATGGCGATGGTCGGGCGGCTCAGCCATGGCACGGCGCAGTCGATCGTGCAGATGGGGGCGGGCCTGCCGATCAGCCGGCAGGCGGTGGCCAAGCATCTGGACGTGCTGCTGCGCGCGGGGCTGGTCCAGCGCCACAAGAGCGGGCGCGAGGTGCATTTCGCCCTGCGCCGTCAGGCGATCGAGGACGCACGCTCATGGCTGGCCCAGGTCGGCGCGCAATGGGATGGCGCGCTGGCCCGGCTCAAGGCCTTTGTCGAAGAAGTGGATGGGGGCAGCGGGGGCGCCTAGAGCATCGTGCGGAAAAAGCGGAAAGTCGTTTTCCGCAAAAAAACCGATGCGGCAACAAAGGATTGGAGCGCGCTGCATCCGATCAGACGCGGCCCGCTCCTATGCATTCGCCAGGAAAAGCGCCTTTCCATCCAATGGGGAAAGGCGCCGCCCCTTTGCTCTCAATCATTATTACTGCTGTTGCGGGATGGCCGCCTTCGCATTCTGGCCGTCGCCTTCCGGCGCGGCGATGATGTCGCGGGTGGCCGCCCCCTTGTCGACAACGGTCGTGCCGGGATCGGCCACGTCGGAGCGGATGCCCGGCGCGGCATCGCTGCGGCCGGCGGCGCGCAGGGCGGATGTTTCCGTGGCGCTGCGGGCAGCGGGGCCACCGAACATCGCTTCCATCGCCTGACGGCCGGCATCGGTGCCGGCAGCGGGCGCTGCGCCCGGCGCGGGCGGCACAAGCGCGAAATCGGGCGGGATGACCAGCGGCGCCTGACGCGACACGGCAAATTCATCCGGCCGGGCGCGGTTGAACAGGCCCGACGATCCACAGCCGCTCAACGTGGCAGCGGCAATCAGCAGGCCGGACATCAGGGGAAATTTACGCATTATGGTCATGACTCCGTCTTTGCGCCCTTCTCGCGCAGCAGCAACGCCCGCGCAAGCAGGATCAGCACACCGATGGTGATCGCCGCGTCGGCCAGGTTGAAAATCAGGAAGGGCCGCCATTCGCCGATATGCAGATCGGCATAATCGACCACGAAGCCCAGCCGCACGCGATCGGCGATATTGCCCAGCGCGCCGCCCAGCACCAGGCCGAGCGCCATCGCATCGACCCGCGCCTTTTCCCGCCACATCCACACCGCGACGACCGTGGCGATCAGCGCCGTCATGCCGACGAGCAGCCAGCGCATGGTGCTGTTGTCCGCATGCAAGAAGCCCATCGAGACCCCCCTGTTCTCCAGCCAATGCAGGCGGAAGAAGGGCAGGATGTCGATGCCGTCTTCCCCACGCGACTGCAGCTGCAGCGGCCAGGTGACGACATATTTGACAAGCTGGTCGAGCAGCAGCGTGACAGCGGCGGCGGCAAGGCCGAGTGGGCGATTGGTGAGGGCCATGAAGCGTCCTTAGCCGGCTTTTCTATCGTCATGCTGAACTTGTTTCAGTGCGGCCGAGGCACATGACTCGGCTGCACATCCCGCACCACGCGCGGCGGTGACCAAAGGCACAATGGCCCCTGAAACGAGTTCAGGATGACGGAAGGAGGAGATCATCATGCCTTCAGCACATCCTCGCAGCGGTCGCAGAGCGCGCCGTCTTCGCCGACTTCGGGCAGCAGGCGCCAGCAGCGGCCGCATTTGTGCCAGTCGGAGGGCGTGACGCTGATGCCCTCGCCTGCGTCCTCCACCTTCGCCACGATGCAGATTTCGGCGAAATCGACGTCGGCGGGCACGCCGGCCATCTTCACGTCCGCTTCCAGGCTGGAACGGACGATCTTCTCGCGGCGCAGCGGCTCGATCGCCTCGTTCACCTGATCGCGGGTGGCGCGGATATCGGCCCACTTCTCGCCCAGCGCCGCGTCGCGCCAGCCGGCATCCACCGTCGGCCATTCAAGGAAATGCACGCTCTCCGCCTCGTTGGGGAAGCGGCTCTGCCACACTTCTTCCGCGGTGAAGGGGATGATCGGCGCGGCATAGCGGACCAGCGCATGGAACAGCGTGTCCAGCACGGTGCGATAGGCGCGACGCTTGAGGTCGCCCTTCGCATCGCAATAGAGGCAATCCTTGCGGATATCGAAGAAGAAGGCAGACAGGTCACTATTGGCGAAGTCCATCAGCGCGCGGGTGTAGCGGCTGAATTCCAGCCAGCTTTCCGATCCCGCGCCCTTGTCGACCACACCGCGCAGCTCCGCATCCAGCTCCGCCACGCGGTGGAGCATGTAGCGCTCCAGCTCCGGCATGTCGGCGGGGGCTAGCCTTTCGTCCTCGGTGAAATCGCTCAGCGCGCCCAGCAGATAGCGGAAGGTGTTGCGCAGCTTGCGATAGGCGTCGCTTGCCCCGGCCAGCACTTCCTTGCCGATGCGCACATCATCGAAATAGTCGGTACTCGCCACCCACACGCGCAGGATGTCGGCGCCGCTCTCGCTCATGATCTTGAGCGGATCGACGACATTGCCCAGGCTCTTCGACATCTTGCGACCATTGCCGTCCAGCGCGAAGCCATGGGTCAGCACCGCCGCATAGGGCGCGCGGCCACGGGTGCCGCAGCTTTCCAGCAGCGAGGACTGGAACCAGCCGCGATGCTGGTCCGACCCTTCCAGATACAGGTCC
The DNA here is from genome assembly GCF_037154135.1 of Sphingobium aquiterrae. Classification (NCBI taxonomy): domain Bacteria; kingdom Pseudomonadati; phylum Pseudomonadota; class Alphaproteobacteria; order Sphingomonadales; family Sphingobiaceae; genus Sphingobium; species Sphingobium aquiterrae. Next base: position 148,224 of record NZ_JBANFL010000001.1, on the reverse strand, counting down.
GCGCGCGTGCCCGCGCCGTAGCGCGCCTCGACAGTGAAGGCGTGGGTCGATCCGCTGTCGAACCACACGTCGAGAATGTCGTTCACCACCTCATAATCGGCCAGCGCATAATCGGGGCCGAGCAGCGCCTGATGATCCGCGCCGAACCACGCGTCCGCGCCGCCGGCCTTGAAGGCATCGACGATGCGCGCATTGACGGCGGGGTCGTTCAGATAATGGCTGCTCTGGCGATGCACATAGAGCGCGATCGGCACGCCCCAGGCGCGCTGGCGGCTGATCACCCAGTCCGGGCGCCCCTCCACCATCGAGCGGATGCGGTTGATCGAGCGCTCCGGCACCCAGCGGGTGTTCTGGATCGCGTCCAGCGCGACGCCGCGCAGGGTGGAGGCATTGCCGGCAGCAGCAGCCAGCTCCGCTGCATTCTCCGCGCTCGTATGGCGATCGTCCATGGGGATGAACCATTGCGGCGTGCAACGGAAGATGATGCGCGCCTTCGACCGCCAACTATGCGGATAGCTGTGCTTGAAGTCGCTGGCCGAGAGCAGCGCGCCCACGGCGCGCAGGTCGGTCAGGATCGGACCTTCCGGGCCGTTGAACTTGGTGTTGATGACGCTGCCCTGGCCGGGCAGCCATTCCCAGTCGGCGCGGTAGAAACCCGCATCATCCACCGCGAACACCGGATCGATGCCCAGCTTCTTGCAGGCGAGGAAATCCTCCTCGCCATGGTCGGGCGCCATGTGGACAAGGCCGGTGCCGGCATCGGTGGTGACATGATCGGCCGGCAGCAGCGGACGCGGCCGCGCGAAGAAGCCGCCCAGATGGTGCATCGGGTGACGGGCGATGACGCCGGCGAGGTCTGTGCCTTTGCCGCGCCAATGAACATCAACCAGCCGCGCGCCCTCAGTACCCAAACGCTGAGCAAATGACTCAACCAGTTGCTCAGCGAGCAAGAAACGTCCTTGGCCGTTAATTGTGACAAGCCAATAGGAAATCTCTTCCCCATAAGCGATCGCCTGGTTCACCGGGATCGTCCACGGAGTCGTCGTCCAGATCACCGCATGGGCGCCGACCAGTTCCGGCGCATTCGGCGCTTCCACGATCTCGAACGCCACGTCGATCTGCGTCGACGTCACATCCTCATATTCCACTTCGGCCTCGGCCAGCGCGGTCTTTTCGACCGGGGACCACATCACGGGCTTCGCGCCGCGATACAGCTGGCCGCTTTCCGCGAACTTCAGCAGCTCGCCGACGATGGCGGCCTCCGCCTCATATTTCATGGTCAGATAAGGATCGTTCCAGTCGCCCATCACGCCCAGGCGCTTGAACTGCTCCTTCTGCACGCCCACCCATTTGTCGGCATAGGCGCGGCACTGGGCGCGGAATTCCTGCGCCGGCACCTCGTCCTTGTTCAGCTTCTTCTTGCGATATTCCTCCTCGATCTTCCATTCGATCGGCAGGCCGTGGCAGTCCCAGCCGGGCACATAGGGCGCGTCCTTGCCCAGCAGGGTCTGCGCGCGCACGATGATGTCCTTGAGCACCTTGTTCAGCGCATGGCCCATGTGGATGTCGCCATTGGCATAGGGCGGGCCGTCATGCAGGATGAAACGCTCACGCCCGGCGCGGCGGGCGCGCAACTGGCCGTAAAGGTCCATCGCTTCCCAGCGCGCGGCAATCGCCGGCTCCTTCTGCGCCAGGCCCGCCTTCATCGGAAAGTCGGTGACGGGGAGGAAGACGGTGGATTTATAATCCTGGGTTTCTTTGGCAGGCTGGTCGGTCATACGGGTCCGGTCAAAACAAAGGTCCGTTTGCCCTCAGCCTGTCGAAGGGCCGTCCTTTTCCTGCAAGACAGGTGCGGGGCTTCGGCAGGTTCAGGGCAAACGGACGAAAAATCGTGCCCGGTGCATTAGGCGAGGTGGGGCGTCGCCGCAAGGATTTGCCGGGCGCGATCGCAATCGGCCTCCATCTGGGCGACGAGCGCATCCAGACCGTCGAACTTCGCCTCGGCACGCAACCATTCGATCAGCTGCACTTCGATCAGCTGATCGTAAAGGCTTTCGGCAAAGTCGAAGAAATAGGGTTCCAGCAGTTCCTTGGGCGGATCGAAGGTCGGGCGGATGCCCAGGTTCGCCGCGCCGTCCAGCACCCGGCCGTCGGGCAGCAGCCCGCGCACGGCATAGATGCCATAGGCGGGGCGCAGATATTTGCCCATGTCGATATTGGCGGTGGGGAAACCGATGGTGCGGCCCAGCTTGTCGCCATGCTGCACCTTGCCCTCGATGGCGAAGGGGCGGGTGAGCAGGCCGGTCGCGGTCGCGCAATCCCCCGCCTGCAGCGCCTCGCGGATACGGCTGGAGGAGACGACCTCGCCATGCGCATCCGTCACCGGCGCAACCGCTTCCGCGATGAAGCCCCGGCGCGCGCCGGCCTCCATCAGGCGGGCGACATTGCCGCTGCGCCCCGATCCATAGGTGAAATCCTGTCCGGTCACGACGCCTGCGGCCCCGATCTTGCCGATCAGCAGGTCTACGAACGCCTCCGCGCCAAGGGCGGCAAAGGCGCGATCGAAGGTGAAGACCAGCATCGCATCGGCCCCGGCCCGCGCGAACAGCCGCGCGCGCTGGTCGAGCGTGGTCAGGCGGAAGGGCGCGGCATCCGGGCGGAACAGGCGGACGGGATGCGGATCGAAGGTCGCGACGATGAGCGGCCGCCCCTGCGCCCGGGCCAGCGCCAGGGCGCGCGCCACCACCGCCTGGTGGCCCAGGTGAAAGCCATCGAAATTGCCCAGCGCCAGGATCGCGCCGCGCAGATGCGCGGGGACCGGGGCGCCGCTGTCCAGCCGCTCCATCGGCCGCGCTATAGGGGGCGCTGCGGCAGCACGCAATGCGGCGCAATGTCCACAATCGCGGCCAGCGACACGCTCAGGGCCGCCGCCTCAGGGTGACGAAGCTGTAGGCCGGGCGCCCGGCATCGGCCCCATGGTCTTCCCGCGCCACCTCTTCCCAGATGGCGGGATCGAAAGGCGGCATGACGACATCGCCGATGGCGTCGGCATGGATCTGCGTCACTTCCACCCGGTCCGCGCGGTCGGCAAAGAGGTGGAAGATATCCGCGCCACCGATGACGGCGATCACCGGCGCGTTGGCCACGCGAATCGCGGCCTCCACGTCATGGACGACCTCGGCGCCTTCCTCCTGCCAGTCGCGATCGCGGGTCAGGACGATATGCCGCCGCCCGTCCAGCAGGCCCGGCAGGCTTTCGAAGGTCTTGCGCCCCATCACCATCGGGCGGCCCTGGGTCAGCATCTTGAAGCGGCGCAGGTCGGCGGGCAGGTGCCAGGGCAGCTTGCCCTCGCGCCCGATCACGCCATTGTCGGCGCGGGCCAGCATCAACACGATTTCAGGACGGTTCATGCGGCAATGTTTCCCGGGATCATCGCTGCTGCATCCTCATTCTTTGATTATATCCGTCCGTCAGCGGACAAGGCGCGTGACATGCCCCATCTTGCGCCCCGGCCGCGCCTCCCCCTTGCCATAAAGGTGCAGGTGATTGCTAGGGTCGGAAAGGATCTCCAGCCATTGCCCGGCCTCGTCGCCCAGAAGGTTGCGCATCTCGACCCGCGGCGCGGTGAGCGCGGTGGCGCCCAGCGGCAGGCCGCAAATGGCGCGGACGTGATTTTCGAACTGGCTGGTGAGCGCGCCCTCGATCGTCCAGTGCCCGCTATTGTGGACGCGCGGCGCCATTTCGTTGAACACCGGGCCTTCGGGCGAGGCGAAGAATTCCAGCGCCAGCACGCCGACATAATCCAGCGCATCGGCGACATTGCGGGCCATGGCGCGCGCGGCATCCACCTGCGCCAGCACGACATCGGGCGCCGGCGCGATGGAGGTGGCGAGAATGCCGTCGCGATGGACGTTCACCGCGCTGTCCCAGAAGCGGATGTCGCCATCCGCCCCGCGCGCCAGGATCACGGAGAATTCGGCCTCGAAGGTGACGAAGCCCTCAAGGATCGCGGGCACCCGGCCGATGGCGTTCCATGCGCCCACGGCATCGCCGGGCACCATGATCCGCGCCTGCCCCTTGCCGTCATAGCCCATGCGGTTGGTCTTGAGGATCGCCGGGCTGCCGATCCCGTCCAGCGCGATCTCCAGATCGTCCAGGCTGTCGACCGCCGCGAAGGGCGCGGTGACGCCGCCCAGATCGTTGACGAAGCGCTTTTCGGCGAGCCTGTCCTGCGCAATGCGCAGGCCCTTGACGCCCGGCCGCACCAGCCCGTGGGCGGCGAGCACGTCGACCGCGCCCGCGTCGATATTCTCGAATTCATAGGTGACGACATCGACGCCATCGGCAAAGGCGGCGAGCGCGGCGGCATCCTCATAGGGCGCATGCGTCCAGCGGGGCGACACGTCGGCGGCGGGGCCGCTGGTCTCCGGCGCGTAGATATGGGTGCGATAGCCAAGCTGCGCCGCCGCCATCGCCAGCATCCGGCCCAGCTGGCCGCCGCCCAATATGCCGATGGTGCCGCCCGGCGCGATCGTCCGCATCAGGCGCCTTCGCCGTCCCGGTCGACCGGGCTTTCATCGACCGCCGCCGTCTGCCGCGCGCGCCATGCGTCCAGCCGCTGCGCCAGCGCCTCGTCGGTCGTCGCCAGCATCGCTGCGGCCAGCAGCGCCGCGTTCACCGCGCCCGCCCGGCCGATGGCCAGCGTGCCGACGGGAATGCCGGCGGGCATCTGGACGATGGAGAGCAGGCTGTCCATGCCCTTCAACGCCTTCGATTCGACCGGAACGCCCAGCACCGGCAGGCGCGTCATCGCCGCCGCCATGCCGGGCAGATGCGCCGCGCCGCCAGCGCCCGCGATGATGACCTTCAGCCCGCGGCCCGCGGCGCTCTTGGCATAATCATAGAGCCGGTCCGGCGTGCGGTGGGCGGAAACGACCTTGCACTCATGAGGCACGCCCAGCGCTTCCAGCGTCTCGGCCGCGTGGCGCATGGTTTCCCAATCCGAGCGGCTGCCCATGATGATGCCGACGTCCACCGCGCCCGCCCGACCACTTGTTGCTGCTTCGCCCATCATCCGCCCCTTCAGGAGAAGCACAGCGCATTAGGGACGAAGGCTGCGAACGGCAAGCCCTCACGCCCGACCTGCCCTTTGCTCAACGCTCCGAGAGATAATAGCGGTCGCGCGCCGCCAGATTGTCGTCCAGATCATAGACGATGGGCTGGCCGGTCGGGATTTCCAGCTCGGTGATCTCGTCGTCGGGGATGCCCGACAGATGCTTCACCAGCGCGCGCAGCGAATTGCCATGGGCGGAGATCAGCACGCGCTTGCCGGCCTTCAGCTCCGGCGCGATCCGGCTTTCCCAATAGGGCAGCACGCGGGCGATCGTGTCCTTCAGGCTCTCGGTCGCCGGGATGGCGATGCCGGCATAGCGGCGATCCTGGCTCAGGTCGAATGCGCTGCCCGCTTCCAGCGGCGGCGGCGGCACGTCGAAGCTGCGGCGCCAGATCTTCACCTGCGCGTCGCCATGCTTGGCCGCCGTCTCCGCCTTGTCGAGGCCGGTGAGGCCACCATAATGGCGTTCGTTGAGGCGCCAGTCCTTCTCGACCGGCAGCCAGAGGCGACCCATGGCTTCAAGGGCAAGGTTCAGCGTCTTGATCGCGCGGGTCTGGACACTGGTGAAGCAGCTGTCGAAATCCAGCCCCTTCTCCTTCATCAGTGCGCCGGCGGCCTTTGCCTCGGCCGCGCCCTTTTCCGTCACGTCGACATCCCACCAGCCGGTGAAACGGTTTTCCAGGTTCCAGGCGGACTGGCCATGGCGGATGAGAACGAGCGTGGGCATGGGCATTTTCTCCTGCACGAGGGCATGTCGCGGCTTTCCATAACGGCTGTTGTCGGCCATGCAAGCGGCCGGGGCCGGGAGCGACCAAAGCGGAGATGAAGACATGACGATCAAGCGCACTGTGACCCTGTATGACGGTCCAGGCGGCCCCTTCGAAGGCATGGCGGCAGGCGACGATTCGGCGGGCGTGCAGCCGGGCGTGCTGCTGATCCCCAATGTACTGGGCACGAAGGAAGCGGATTTCGTGCGGGCGGAGCGGCTGGCGGCGCTCGGCTACCGGGTGCTGGTGGCGGACATCTACGGCCAGGGCAAGCGCACCCGGCGCGGCGAACCGGACACGGGCCGCTACATGGCGGAACTCAATGCCGACCGGAACCTGCTCAAGGCCCGGCTCGACGCGTCGCTGGCGGCGCTCAAGGCGTTGCCGGGCGTGGACGCGGACCGCTGCGCGGCGATCGGTTTCTGCTTCGGCGGCAAATGCGTGCTCGACATGGCCCGCGCGGGCCTGGGCGTGAAGGGCGTGGTGAGCTTCCACGGCGTCTATGATCCCGCGCCCTATGCCAGCGCCACGCCGATCGCCGCGAAGATCCTGGTCTGCCATGGCTGGGACGATCCCGTCGCCCCGCAAGAGGCCACCGTGGCGCTGGCAAGGGAACTGACGGACGGCGGCGCCGACTGGCAGATCCACGCCTATGGCCATACCAGCCACGCCTTCACCGACGAGGCGGTGGACTTGGCGACCCACGGCATGGGCTATCAGCCCGACGCCGATCGCCGCAGCTGGAAGGCGATGATGGATTTTCTGGAGGAAATCCTCGACTGAATGACATAAATTAAAAAGGTGGGCGCATGTCACACCATGCGCCGCTGCCCCGTCTTGTCGGCATCCAAACATGAAATGAAAGGATGATCCGATGGAAACCCGACTGAACTATGCCAAGGCCAGGCCGGACGCGTTCAAGGCGATGATGGCGCTGGAAAACGCCGCGCGCGCCACCAGCATCGAAGCGGCGCTCGCCGAACTGATCCGCATGCGCGTGTCGCAGATGAATGGCTGCGCCTTCTGCATGGACATGCACGCCCATGACATGATCCAGGCCGGCGAGCGGCCGCAGCGCATCTTCGTGCTGAACGGCTGGCATGATTCGCCCCTGTTCACCCCGCGCGAACGGGCCGCCCTCGCCTGGGCCGAAGCGTTGACGACGCTGCCCTCCGGTCACCCGGACGATGCATTGTACGACGCGCTCGATCCGCATTTCACCGATGCGGAAAAGGTCGACCTGACCCTGCTGATCGTCGCCATCAACGGTTGGAACCGTTTCGGCGTCGGCTTCCGCATGGTCCACCCGGCCCGCGACCGGTGACAGGCGAGGCAGCCACCTTCCAGCGCCACCGTTCGCACCTGCTCGGCCTTGCCTATCGCATGCTGGGCGCGCTGAGCGAGGCGGAGGACATGGTGCAGGAAGCGTGGCTGCGCTGGCAGGGCGAGGACCGCGCGGACATCGCCAACCCGCGCGCCTTCCTCTCCCGCATCGTCACCAATCTGTGCCTCGACCAGCTGCGGTCGGCGCGGGCGCGGCGGGAGACCTATGTCGGGCCGTGGCTGCCCGAGCCGCTGGTGGCCGGCGTCGGCCCGGATGTCGCGCTGGAACAGGCCGAATCGCTCTCCGTCGCGCTGCTGCTGGCATTGGAGCGCCTGTCCCCGCTGGAGCGCGCGGCCTATCTGCTGCACGACATCTTCGACATGGATTTCGCCGAGGTCGCGGGCCAGCTTGGCCGATCCGAAGCAAGCTGCCGCCAGCTCGCCACGCGCGCGCGGACCCATGTGCAGGCCGGGCGCCCGCGCTTCCCGCTGGACGCCGGCGAAGGCGACCGGCTGGTCGACGCCTTCATGGCGGCGACGCGCAGCGGCGATGTCGCGGCGCTCGGCCAGCTGCTCGCGGGCGACATCACCGTCCATGCCGATGGCGGCGGCATCGTCCGCGCGACGATGAACATCCTGCACGATCCGGACAAGGTGGCGCGCTTCTTCGCCGGCATCGAGCGCAAGGCCGATGGCTATCCGCGCCGCATCCTGCATCGCGGGCTCATCAACGGGCTGCCCGGCTATGTCAGCCTGGAAAAGGGCGACATCCTGCAATCGACCGCCTTCGACATCGCCGACGGTGTGATCCGGGCGATCTACATCATGCGCAACCCGGAAAAGCTGCGCCACCTGCTGCCGCTGGTCGAAGGGCCGCAATGACCCGCGCCCGCAGGGGCTGAACGGCGACTGGTTCTAAAGGTCGCCGATGATCTCCGCCAGCACCGCCATGCAATCGCGGCCAAGCTGGGCCGAGCGCGCGGGCGACCAGCCGAAATCGGGATCGGGCAGGTCGTCATTGTCCTTGAACGGCATTTCCAGCGTCATGCTGACCGCGCCGAAGCGTTCGGCCAGCTGGTTGGTCGACATGGTGAGGTTCGCCCGCCCCGCCGATGCCACCGGATAGCCCACCTTCGTCTGGAAATCGGGCGTGCGCGCCGCCAGCGTATCGCGATAGCGATGGTAGAGCGCGAGCTGGCCGTCCTTCATCGACGGGATGCCTTCGAAGCCGGCGATGAAGACATGGGGGATCGCCTCGTCGCCATGCACGTCCATGGCGAAATCGACGCCGGTCTTGTCCATCGCGCCGCGTACCAGGAAGACTTCCGGGCTGCGCTCCATGCTGGGTTCATGCCATTCGCGGTTAAGGTTCACCCCCGCGGCATTGGTGCGCAGATGGCCGCGCCTGCTGCCGTCCGGGTTCATGTTCGGCACGATATGGAAGGTCGCCTCGCGCCGCAGCAGGCGGGCGACCGAATCCTCCATGTCGCACAGGCGCTCCAACGCCCCCTCCATCCACCATTCGGCCATGCTCTCGCCCGGATGCTGGCGGGCATAGAGCCACACCTGTTTCGGCCCCTCGCCCAGCGTCAGCAGGTCGAGCGGCTGGCCGTCCAGCGTCAACCCCAGTTCGCGATGCGCCACGCCCGGCTGGTTGATCGCCCAAGCGATCAGGTCATGGTGCCGCTCCATCGCATAGGGCGCGAAATAGGCGACCCACAGCGCATTGCCGTCCGGCTCGACGCGGATCGTCAGCGTGCCGTCGGCATAGTCGGTATCGGCGAGGAACCAGTTCTCGCGATCCTCGCTCACCCGCGCCTTGTAGCCGGGCCAGCCGTCAGGATAGGCGGAGCCGGCGCAATTGGTGATCCTGAGCGTCAATTCCCTGCCTGCGCCGCCCGACACCCGGAAATGGAACCACTGATAGAAGTCGCTCTGGTGATCCTTCACGATCTCCAGCTGTGCGGTGGTGTCCGTGGCGGCGATGACGCGGATATTGCCTGCGTCGAAGGCACTGGAAATGCTGAGTGTCATTTCACCCGTATAGTCTGGCCCGACTGACCCGGATAGTCCTTGAACAATGCCTGGGCGAGCTTGCCGGCGACAAGGCCGGGCTGGGATGCGGGCGTGCCCTCCTTCGCTTCGGTCAGCGCGCGGCCTTCCCAGATCACGGCGCCGTCCGACCGGCGCTTGATGCGGACGGACATTTCGGTGCTCACGATATCCTTGGGCTTGCCCGACAGGTTGATGCCGATCCCGATGCCCAGCCCGCTGCCATAGCTGCCGGTCGATCCGCCCACACCGACGCTCACCGGCTTGCCCGAACGATCGATGCCGCTGGGGCGGAATCCCCGGCGGAAGGCGACCGAGGCGATGACATCGCTGCTTTTCGCATCGCCCGCGCTGAAGCCCACGGCCTGCAACTGCTGGCTGACGGCGGCGGCATAGGTGCGGAATTCCAGGCTGACGTCGGGATTGCCGATCATCTCCTCCACGGTGAACGTGCCCGATGTCGCCGGCGCGCCGGTGTGGAATCGCGTCACCTCGACCGGCGGCACCGCCGTCGCGCAGCCGGCAAGCGGAAGCGCCAGCGCCGCAAGGGCGACCAGAAGGGGGCGGTGGGAAGAAAGGGAAGAAACAGACATCATATCGACTCCGCGGCGGAGGGTTCGTCAGGGGACTCACATCGGCAGGACGCCGCCGTCACGCATTCTCCGTAGCGCGCCCGGACAGGATGCGCCATGGCATGATCGGGTGCGCCCATGGGGATGCACCCGCGATGAACGGAGGCAACCGGCAAGACCCGGACGGAAAACCCGGACGGAAAGCCGCGACCGACCCTTGACTTTGCCCCCGTCCCCCCATAGGGGCTGCGCTTCGTTTTTCCGACACACAGAATCAATCGAAAGCTGCGCTCATGAAGATCCGCAACTCGCTGAAGTCGCTCAAGGACCGTCACCGGGATAACCGCGTGATCCGTCGCCGCGGCCGCACCTATGTCATCAACAAGACCAACCGTCGCTTCAAGGCCCGCCAGGGCTGAAGCCACGATGGGCGGCGCCTGACGGCATCGCCCATGGTTTCCGGGACGGCACGTCCCCCGCGAGGCGCCTGATCCACGATCGGGCGCCTTGTTGCGTGTGTGCGGTTGTTGTCAGACGTGCTCCTGCGAAGGCAGGAGCGCAGGCGCGGCGCGCATTCAACGCGCCAGCTTGATCTCGAACAGCTGCGACCAGTATTTCCCGGTCACGAACAGCCGGTCGGCCTTCGCATCATAGGCAATGCCGTTCAGCACCGCCCCCTGATCGGCGGCCTGCGCATTCATCTTCGAGGCAATGGAGGAGAGGTCGATCCAGTCGATCACCGCGCCGGTCGCCGGATCGATGCGGGCGATGCGGTTGCTGTACCAGATATTCGCCAGGATCTCGCCCTTCACATACTCCAGCTCGTTGAGCAGCGAGACCGGCTTGCCGTTCCATGTCACGGTGATTCGCCGCGTTTCGGCCAGCGTCTCCGGATCGAGGAAGCGCAACTGCGCGGTGCCGTCGCTCATGATGATGTGGCGGCCATCCTGCGTCAGCGCCCAGCCCTCGCCTTCATAGCGGAAATCGGACAATCGGGTGAAATCCCCGCGCTTCCACACAAAGCCCCGGCGATGGCGCCAGGTGAGGCTGACCAGCCTGTCGCCCCAGTCGACGATGCCCTCGCCGAAATATTGCGGCTCCAACCGCACCCGACGCAGTATCTTGCCATCCTTCAGCCGCACCTCGCGAATGTCGGAAACGCCCGGCTGGCCGGTGCTTTCGTAGAGATGGCCATCCACATAGATCAGCCCTTCGGTGAAGGCCGTGCGGTCATGCGGATAGCTGTTGACCAGCGTCCAGCGGGTCTCGGCGGCGGCCGGCGCAACGGCGAGCAGGAGCGCGCCAAGCAGCGCAGCGATGATCCGCATCGGGCCTACTCCGCCCCCTGCGCGATGGCGGCGGCGAGCCATGGCGGCAGGTCGGCCGCCGCCAGATCCTCCACCCGGCGCAGTTCCACCGACAGGCCAAGATCGGCCAGCGCCGCGCGCTGCCGCTTCTCGTCGGCCTGCGCCAGCGGCACGGCGACCAGACGGCGGTTCACCTTGCTGCGATAATGCATGCGCGCGGTATTCTCCTGCCCCACATAACAGCCCTTGGTGAAATCGACGCCGTTCAGCTCCCCGGCATTGGCCTCCAGCCACAGCGTCTGGTCCTGCCCCAGTTCAGCCGCGCCCTCCAGCACGCCCAGCGACAGCCGATGGCTGCGCCAGAGCGCCGACGCGTCGCCATCCGATTCGGGCGACAGCCAGCGATGGCCGAGGGCGGGCAGGCGCGGGTCCAGCGGCGCGGCGGCTGATTCGGACGCCGATTCGGGCGACCAGTGGACGAACAGCGCCAGGTCGCGGGCGATCTCCACCTTGCGGCGCAGGCGATAGAGGGAAAGGCGGCGGGCCAGTGCATCGGCCTGCGCGGCCTCGCAGTCGATCAGCACATCGTCGCCATCGGCCCACAGGATGAAGTCGAAGAGTACCTTGCCCTGTGGCGACAGCAGCGCCGACCAGCGCGGCGCGCCATCGGCCAGGGCCAGCACATCCTGGGTGACAAGGCCCTGAAGGAAGGGGCCGGCCTCTTCCCCGGACAGGCGAATGACAGAGCGGTCGGCCAAGGTGGTGACGACAGGGGTGGTGGCGGCAAGGGTGGTGTTGGGCATCGGCTTTAGGTAGGGCAGAAGCGATCCCCTTCCAAGTCGTTCGCGGGCGATTCCGCGCGAACCCATGCCGGAGCAGGCCCCATGCCGCAGACTTTCGACCTCGTCCTTCGCAACGGCACCGTCCATACGCCCGGCGGCCCGGCCAGTGCCGATGTCGGCGTCATCGGCGGGCGGATCGCGGCCATCGGCGCCGGCCTTGGCGATGCGGGCGAAAGCATCGACTGCACCGGGCTGGATATTCTCCCCGGCGTCATCGACAGCCAGGTGCATTTTCGCGAGCCGGGCCTCGAATATAAGGAAGACCTCGAATCGGGCAGCCGCGCGGCGGTGCTGGGCGGGGTGACCGCCGTGTTCGAAATGCCCAACACCAATCCCAACACCGACAGCGCGGACCGCGTCACCGACAAGCTAGCCCGCGCCCATCATCGCATGTGGTGCGACCATGCCTTTTATGTCGGCGCGACGGCGGACAATGCCGAACAGCTCAAGGAACTGGAGCGCATTCCGGGCACGGCCGGGGTCAAGATCTTCATGGGCGCGTCGACCGGCAGCCTGCTGGTGGACGATGACAGCGCGCTCGCCCGCGTGCTGGCGTCGGGCTATCGCCGCGTCGCCATCCATGCCGAGGACGAGGCGCGGATGAACGCGCGCAAGGACCTGCGGGTGGAGGGCGACGCCTCGTCCCACCCCGTCTGGCGCGACGATGAAAGCGCGATGATCGCGACGAAGCGGATCATCGCGCTGGCCCGCGCCGCGCGCCGCCGCATCCACATCCTGCACGTCACCACCCCCGCCGAGCTGGAATATATCAGCGCGCACAAGGATATCGCGACCTGCGAGGTGACGCCGCAGCACCTGACCCTGGCCGGCGAAGAGGCCTATCCCCGCCTTGGCTCCTATGCGCAGATGAACCCGCCGATCCGCAGCGGCGCGCATCGCGACGGCCTGTGGCACTGGCTCAACCAGGGCGTGCCCGACGTGCTGGGATCGGACCATGCGCCCCACACGATCGAGGAAAAGGCGAAGACCTACCCTGCCTCGCCCAGCGGCATGCCGGGCGTGCAGACGCTGGTGCCGCTGCTGCTCGACCATGTGGCGAACGGCCGCACGACGCTCGCCCGCTTCATCGAACTGACGAGCGCCGGGCCGCAGCGTGTCTTCGGGCTGGTGGGCAAGGGCCGGATCGCGGCGGGTTACGACGCCGACTTCACCATCGTCGATCTCAAGAAGCGCTGGACGGTGGGGCCGGACTGGCTCGCCTCACGCTGCAACTGGTCGCCCTTCGAGGGCATGGACCTGACCGGCAAGGCCGTGGGCACCATCATCCGCGGCAACCGCGTGATGTGGGAAGACAGCCTCGCCAATGATGCGGTGGGCGAACCCGTGCGCTTCGAAACGACCGAATTCGCCTGAAGATTCACCCCCCGTTCGGCCTCGGACCTGATCCGGGGCCGAACGGAGAGCGGGGCGTCAATGACGACGCCTCTCCTCTATTCCTCGCGCCCCTTCAACTCGTCGCCCCGCATCGTCGCGACATGGATCACATTGGTCGACCCCGCGATGCCGAAGGGCACGCCGGCCAGCACGATCACCTTCTGCCCCGCCGCCGCCATGCCGTGGCGCAGCGCCATGCGGCGGGCCTTGCCGATCATCTCCTCGAAACTGCCGATATCCTTGGTGCGCACCGCATGGACGCCCCAAATCAGGCCGATGCGCCGTGCCGTGTCCTGCCGGGGGGTCAGCGCCAGGATCGGCGCGGCGGGGCGCTCCCGCGCCACCCGGCGGACCGTGCTGCCCGTGGAGGTGAAGCAGCAGATCGCGCTCGCCCCCAGGGTCGAAACGATGGTGCTGCTCGCTTCGGCCAGCGCGTCGGCGGTGGTCGGGTCCGGCTTGGTCTCGGTAAAGTGCAGGCGGGCCAGATAGCCCGGATCGCGCTCCACCGAATGGGCGATGGCGTCCATCATCGCCACGGCCTCCTCCGGCCAGGCGCCGGCCGCCGTTTCCGCCGACAACATGATCGCATCCGCGCCATCATAGACCGCGGTGGCCACGTCCGACACTTCCGCACGGGTCGGCGTAGGCGCGACGATCATCGATTCGAGCATCTGCGTCGCGACGACCACCGGCTTGCCCCAGCGGCGCGCGCTTTCCACGATCTGCTTCTGCATCGGCGGCACCGCATAGGGCGGCAGTTCCACGCCCAGGTCGCCGCGCGCCACCATCACCGCATCGGCCAGTTCCAGCAGTTCGTCCAGCCGCTGCACCGCCGCCGGCTTCTCGATCTTGGCAAGCAGCGCGCCATAGCCGCCCATCAGCTTGCGCGCCTCGGCCAGGTCCTCGGGCCGCTGCACAAAGCTGAGCGCGATCCAGTCGCAGCCCTGCTGCATGGCGAAGCTGAGGTCGCGCCGGTCCTTGTCCGTCATCGCCGCCATCGGCACCACCACGTCGGGCACGTTCACGCCCTTGCGGTTCGACAGCGGCCCGCCGACCTCGACCACCGTGTCGATCCGCTCCGGGCTCACCGCCTTCACCCGCAGCACCAGCTTGCCGTCGTCGATCAACAGCCGCGTGCCGGGGATCAGCGCGGCATAGATTTCCGGATGCGGCAGGTTGACGCGCGTCGCATCGCCCGGCGTCTCGTCGCGGTCGAGGATGAAGGGCGCGCCGATCTCCAGCGTCACCGCCTTGTCGTCGGCAAAGGTGCCCACGCGCAGCTTGGGGCCCTGCAGATCGGCGAGGATCGTCGTCGGCCGGCCATATTCCCTTTCCAGCGCGCGGATTGCGGCGATCCGCTCGGCATGGTCGGCATGGGCGCCGTGGCTCATGTTGATGCGGAAGGCGTCGGCGCCGGCAAGGAAGAGCCGCCGGATCATCTCCGGGCTGTTGCTGGCGGGACCAAGAGTAGCGAGAATGCGCACCTTGCGCGTGCGGGGCAAAAACTTCTTCACGGATACTCCTGTTGCAATGCTGCGCCTGTATCGCCCCCCGCACGATGGGCTATGGCACCGGTATAAGATGTCGATGACACGAAATGATGGAGATTAGTCAATGGCCGACAGCATAATGGATGACGCGGTCGCCGCAACCGCCTTCCGCCGCCTGCTGGCGCATCTGCGCCACCGCACGGATGTCCAGAATATCGACCTGATGGGGGAGGCGGGCTTTTGCCGCAACTGCCTGGCCGACTGGATTGCCGATGCGTCCGCCGAACAGGGCCGGCCGATGGACAAGGCGCAGGCGCGCGCGATCGTCTACGGCATGCCCTTCGACGCATGGAAAGCCCGCCACCAGGGCGAGGCGACGCCGCAGCAGCTTGCCCGGATGAAGGAAAGCGTGGCGAAAAACGCACCGGGGCATTAGGATATCCGCGCGCCGCCGAGGCGGTGCCGGAAACGGCATGCGACGCAACAGACATAAAAGGGCAATCTTATTGGCTTGAAGGGTTCCGTCCTGATGCTTGCCTGGTTTCGCCGTCGCTATCTCGATCTGCTGGGGTCGATCTATATCTACAACGAACATCGCGGTTATACCGCAATCGACCGCGTGCTGGCCGCCGTGCGCGTGCGTGCGCCCGGCGACCATATATTCATCGCCGCGATCGAGAAGCATCGCATGGACGAGCGGAAACATTATATGATGTTCCGCCGCTGGTTCGCGCTGCGCGGCGTCATGCCCTTTGCGGTGGATCGCACCTGCGGCCATATCGACCGCTTCGTGGAGATCATGTTCCGCACCCGGATCGACACGCTCGACACGCAGGCGGTGATCGACAGCGACGCATTGTTCGAAAGGCTGGCCCGCGTCATCGCGCTGACCGAGCGGCGCGGCTATCGGCAGGTCGACATCCTGCTGCGCCATCCGGTCGTGCGGCGGGATGCCGCGCTCATCAAGATCTTCCGCATCATCGAACGGGACGAACCG
The DNA here is from genome assembly GCF_037154135.1 of Sphingobium aquiterrae. Classification (NCBI taxonomy): domain Bacteria; kingdom Pseudomonadati; phylum Pseudomonadota; class Alphaproteobacteria; order Sphingomonadales; family Sphingobiaceae; genus Sphingobium; species Sphingobium aquiterrae. The sequence goes on along the minus strand of NZ_JBANFL010000001.1, from coordinate 132,366 downwards.
AGCCACTGGCAGCCCTATGAAGGCTGGCTCGCCACCCATGGCCGGCGTCCGCCCGCCTGGTGGGAGCGGATGATCGACGGCTTCATCCATTCCGAGCTGCTGTTCCTGAAGCTGCCGCTGCTGTTCCTTTCCCCGCGCCTGCCCCGCCGTGCCGACTGGCCCGATGCGAGCGACCCGACCCCGCTGCCTGCGCCGGAGGGCGAGGCCAAACCGCCGCACCCCATGGCGCTGACCCACTGAATGCCGGATCATCCGGCCATCGACGCGGTCGACATGCCTTCCCGTCATGCCGCGCCCGCAGGGGGCCGGGGCATCCGTGCGCGCTTTTTCTCGCGCCGCGCCGCCGGCATGCTGATGCGCAACAGCATCGTCAGTGCGTTCGTCTTCGCGCTGGACATGGCGATCCTGTGGGCGATGGTGCAGATGGCCGGATCGAACAGGCTGTGGGCGGCCGCTCTTGGCCTGCTGGTCGCGAACACGCTGCATTATGCGCTTGGGCGCCGCTGGATCTTTCCGGGCACCGACCGCCATGTCGCCTCGGGCTATCTCTATTTCCTCGTCAACGCCGCCATCGGCATGGCCATCACCATGCTGCTCTATGCCGCGATGCTGCGATGGACATCGATCCACTATCTGGTGGCGCGCGTCCTGGTGTCGGTCCTTGCCGGCCTCACCGCCTTCCTGCTCAACGCCACGTTCAATTTCCGCAGGCTGTAGGGCGGCATGACGATGCGGATAGCGCTGTTTTCCGGCAATTATAATTACCTCAAGGAGGGCGCCAATCAGGCGCTCAACCGGCTGGTGCGCTATCTGGAGGAAGAGCGCGGCCATCGCGTGCGCGTCTATTCGCCGGTGACGGATACGCCCGCCTTCATTCCCGCGGGCACGCTGGTGCCGGTGCCGTCGGTCGCCCTGCCGGTCCGCAGCGAATTTCGCCTGGCGATGGGCCTTCCCCGCGCGATCCGGCAGGATATCGCCGGTTTCCGCCCCGACATCATCCATGTCTCGACGCCCGATATTCTGGACACAAGGGCGCAGAGTTTCGCCATCGGCCGCAACATCCCGGTCGTCGCCAGCCAGCATAGCCGGTTCGAAGCCTATCTCGACTATTACAGGCTTGGCTGGGCGCGCGGGCTGATCGAAGCGCATCTGCGCCGCTTCTATCGCCGCAGCGACCATGTGCTCGCCCCCACGCCCGCGCTGATGGCGCAGATGGCGGCGCTGCGCGGCGACGACCGGGTCAGCCTCTGGGGGCGCGGCGTCGACAGCCTGATGTTCGATCCTGCACGGCGCGACATGGCGTGGCGCCGGGCGCAGGGCCTTGCCGACGACGACATCGCCATCCTGTTCTTCGGGCGGCTGGTGCTGGAAAAGGGCATCGCCATGTTCGTGGAGAGCGTGCGCGCGTTGCAGGACCGGAACCCGCATGTGCGCCCGCTCATCGTCGGGGCGGGGCCGGCGGCGGACGCCTTCGCGCCCCTCGACCGCGTCCTCTTCGCCGGCCATCTGCAGGACGAAGCCCTCGCCCGCGCCGTCGCCAGCGCCGACATCCTGCTACACCCCAGCCTGACCGAAGCCTTCGGCAATGTCGTGCTGGAAGCGATGGCAAGCGGCCTTGCGGTGGTGAGCACCGATTCGCCCAGCTCCGCCATGCTGATCCGCGACGGGAAGAGCGGCATCCTCTGCCCGCCACAGGACGCGGCCGCCATGGCCGCCGCCGTGGAAGCGCTCATCGCGGACCCCGGACGCAGGCGGGCGCTCGGCATGTCCGCCCGGCGCGCAAGCCGCGCCCATGGCTGGAACGCCGCGTCGCAAAGCGTCGAGCATGCCTATCGCAGCGTGCTGGACCGCCGCGCCCATGCGGCATGATGGCGCGCCCGCATGCACCGAACCTCGACAGCGCCGGACTTGCCCCCTAGAGCACGGCCAACCGATTCACAGTCACTGGAGTTATGATATATGAGCGAAGACAATGTCGCCGCCGAACAGCTACGCCTCTTCATCGAGCGCATCGAGCGCCTGGAAGAGGAAAAGAAGGGCATCGCCGACGATATCAAGGACGTCTATCTGGAAGCCAAGTCCACCGGCTATGACGTGAAGACGATGCGGTCGATCGTGCGCCTGCGCAAGCTGGAAAGCCATGTGCGCCAGGAAGCCGAAGCGCTGCTGGAAACCTATAAAAACGCGCTCGGCATCGAATAAGCCGGCGCGCACCCAGGGAGACGAAGCGATGTCCGAAATGATCGTGACCACGACCAACAATGTCGAGGGGCGCCCGGCGCAGCATTATTTCGGCATCGTCACCGGCGAGGTGATCGTGGGCGCCAACCTGTTCCGCGATCTCTTCGCCAGCGTGCGCGACATCGTGGGCGGGCGCTCGGGCGCCTATGAGGATGTGCTGCAGCGCGCCCGCGAACAGGCGCTGCAGGAAATGCGCACCCGCGCCGCATCGCTGGGCGCCAATGCGGTGATCGGCGTCGACCTCGACTATGAAGTGCTGGGCGCCAACGGATCGATGCTGATGGTCTCCGCCACCGGCACGGCGGTGCTTGTTTGAGAGACTCGGGACGTGCGCGGGGCGATCCGCTCCATGTCCTGTCCGTCTGCTACCAAAGCGCCGCCCGGCTTGCCCTTTCAAGCACTCCTGATGTAAGGCCGCCGCCACTCTTCATCGCAAACACGTTCATCACAACCATAGGGCACGGATAGGCAGACATGGCCGGCCATAGCAAATTCAAGAACATCATGCATCGCAAGGGCGCGCAGGACAAGAAGCGCTCCGCCATGTTCTCCAAGCTCAGCCGCGAAATCACCGTGGCGGCGAAGATGGGCATGCCCGATGCCGACATGAACCCACGCCTGCGCGCCGCCGTGAACGCGGCCAAGGCGCAGTCGATGCCCAAGGACAATATCCAGCGCGCCATCGACAAGGCGACCAAGGGCGAAGGCGATAATTACGAGGAAATCCGCTATGAGGGCTATGGCCCCGGCGGCGTCGCGCTGATCGTGGAGGCGCTGACCGACAATCGCAACCGCACCGCCACCAACGTCCGCACCGCCTTTGCCAAAAATGGCGGCAACCTGGGCGCGTCCGGCGCGGTGAGCCATGGTTTCGAGCGGCTCGGCCTAATCGAATATCCCGCCACCGTCGGCGACGAGGAGAAAGTCCTCGAAGCCGCGATCGAGGCCGGCGCCGACGATGTCGAGAGCGACGAGGACAGCCACTCGATCTGGACCAGCATGGATTCGCTCCATGAAGTCGCCCGCGAGCTGGAAAAGGCGCTGGGCGAGGCCGAGGCGGTGAAGCTCGCCTGGAAGCCCAATATCAAGAGCGACGTCGGCGAAGACGATGCCCGCACGCTGATCAAGCTGATCGACGTGCTGGACGATGACGACGATGTGCAGACCGTCTGGGGCAATTACGAAATCTCCGACGACGTGATGGAGAAGCTGGGATAGTCATCCTGGGCCTCGACCCCGGCCTGGGCACGACCGGCTGGGGCGTCATCGCGGCGGACGGCAATCGCCTGACGCACATCGCCAACGGGCAGATCAAGACTGACAGCACGATGTCGCTGGCAACGCGCCTGCTGGCGCTCGACCTCGCGCTGACCGACCTGATCCTGGAGCATCGGCCAGACAGCGCGGCGGTGGAGGAGGTGTTCGTCAACGTGAACCCGCAATCCACGCTGAAGCTGGGGCAGGCGCGCGGCGTGGTGCTGCTGGGCGCCTCCCGCTCCGGCATGGACGTAGGCGAATATGCCGCCCGGCTCGTGAAGAAATCCGTGGTCGGCGTAGGCAATGCCAGCAAGGAACAGGTGCATGCCATGGTCAGTCGCCTGCTGCCCGGCGTGAAGATCGCCGGCGCCGATGCGGCCGATGCGCTCGCCGTCGCCATCACCCATGCCCATCATCTGGCGACGGCCCGGCGCCTCCCACGCTGAGCCGAGCAGCGCCGAACGAAGAGAAACAGGGCGCGCTATTTCCCGCTGAAGATAAACCCCACCGCCGCCATCAGGCAGGCAAAGGCCGCCAGATGCCGCCAGTGCAGCGGCTCCTTCAGCACGACGACCATGAAGCCGCCGAACACCAGCAGCGCGATCGCCTCCTGCACCACTTTCAGCTGCCCCGCGCTCCAGCCGCCGGCATAGCCGATGCGGTTGGCGGGCACGGCCAGGCAATATTCGAAAAAGGCGATGCCCCAGCTGATCAGGATGACCAGCATCAGCGGCTTTCCCATCCCCCCTTTCAGATGCCAGTACCAGGCAATGGTCATGAACAGGTTGGAAAAGACGAGCAGGGCGACGGTCGGCATGGTCGCCTCATCCTGCGCGTGGGTGGCGATCCTGTCACGCAGGATCTTGCACGGCGCGCAAAAAGCTGGCGCTCCGGCGGCGATCCGCTAAAGAACATAACATGATCGCGGGGCTGGATAGATGATCGCCAAACTCAGGGGCATATTGGACAGCACCGGGCTGGACCATGCGGTGATCGACGTGGGCGGCGTGGGCTATCTGGTCGGCGCGTCGGCGCGCACGCTGGCCGCGCTGGGCAATGTGGGCGAAGCCGTGACCATCCACACCGAAATGCTGGTGAGCGAGGATTCGATCCGCCTCGTCGGCTTCGCCCGCGGCGAGGAGCGCGACTGGTTCCGCCTGCTCACGGGCGTGCAGGGTGTGGGATCGCGCGTAGCCCTCGCCATCCTCTCCGCGCTGGAGCCGGCCGAGCTGCACCGCGCGGTGGCGATGGGCGACAAGGCCATGGTGGCGCGCGCCAACGGCGTGGGGCCAAAGCTCGCCATGCGCATCGTCAACGAGCTGAAGGACAAGATCGGCGTCGCGCCGGTGGGCAGCGCCATCGCGGCGGGTGGCGCGCCCCTGCCCAGCGGCAGCAATGGCGCCGACGCGGTGTCGGCACTCCAAAATCTCGGCTTCAAGCCGCATGAAGCCAGCGCCGCCGTCGCGGCGGCCGAAGCGGATATCGGCGAAGGCGCAACCCTCGACGCCCTGGTGCGCCTCGCGCTGCGGAAGGCGGCGAAGTGAGCCTCCAAACTTGCCCCTTTCCCGCTCGTCATGCTGAACTTGTTTCAGCATCCATCAAGCCTTCAACGCCGCGCAAAGGGCGGCAGCCCTATCCCCACCGCAAGATCAATCCATTGAGGGTTTTCACTCTCGATCAGGTTGATCTTCCATTGCCGATGCCAGCGCTTGAGCTGCTTCTCACGCAAGATTGCGCTTTCCATAGTTCCGCAATACTCAAAGCGCACCAGACTGTGGATGGCATGGCGGGAGGTAAAGCCCGGTACGGCATCGCTGCGGCGCTGGTGCAGGCGCACAAGCAGATTGGACGTCACGCCGATATACAGCGTGCCATAGGGTTGGCTGGCGAGAATATAGACGCAGGGTTGCCGGATCATTCAGTACAGAATGTTACGGAACCGACAGTACGACAAGACCACTCAGTGCCCAAGGCACCATGGATGCTGAAACAGGTTCAGCATGACGGTTTGAGGCGAACGGAAGCATCGGTAACGAGATCATGACCGACGCCGACCGCATCATCACCCCCGCCCGCCGCGCCGAGGATGTCGACGCCGCGCTGCGCCCGAAAACCCTGGACGAATTTGTCGGGCAGAAGGGCGCACGGGAGAATCTGCGCATCTTCATCCAGGCGGCAAAGGCGCGGGGCGAGGCGCTGGACCATGTGCTGTTCTTCGGCCCGCCCGGCCTTGGCAAGACGACGCTGGCGCAGATCGTTGCCAAGGAAATGGGCGTGGGCTTTCGCGCCACCTCCGGCCCGGTGATCGCCAAATCGGGCGATCTGGCCGCGCTGCTCACCAATCTGGACGAGGGCGACGTACTGTTCGTGGACGAGATCCACCGGCTGAACCCCGCGGTCGAGGAAATCCTCTACCCCGCGATGGAGGATCGCGCGCTCGACCTGATGATCGGCGAGGGGCCGTCCGCCCGCTCCGTGCGCATCGACCTGCCCCATTTCACGCTGGTCGGCGCGACGACGCGGCAGGGCCTGCTGACCAACCCGCTGCGCGACCGCTTCGGCATTCCCGTGCGGCTCAATTTCTACACGGTGGACGAGCTGGAACTGGTGATCCGCCGCGCCGCCGGCCTGCTCGGCCTGCCCATCGCCCCGGATGGCGCGAAGGAAATCGCCCGCCGGTCCCGCGGCACCCCGCGCATCGCCGGCCGCCTGCTGCGCCGCGTGCGCGACTTCGCCCATGCGGCGGGGCACGAGGTGGTGGACGCCAAGGCTGCGGATTCCGCCCTCACCCGGCTCGATGTCGATCATCTCGGCCTCGACCTGATGGACCGCCGCTACCTGATGATGATCGCGGATATCTATCGGGGCGGCCCGGTGGGTGTGGAAACCCTGGCCGCCGGCCTCTCCGAACCGCGCGACACGATCGAGGAAGTGATCGAACCCTATCTCATCCAGCTCGGCCTCGTCGCCCGCACGGCGCGCGGGCGCTGTTTGAACGCGGGTGGATGGAAGCATCTTGGGCTGAACCCGCCGGAAGGCGCGCAGGACGGGTTGTTCGATTGAGGGGTGAAGGGGATCTGGAAGCGACCATTAGCGGACATGCCATGGGCGGCGTGCGTCATGCCTTCTCCTCAACCTAATTCCCTGTGCAGTTGCCAGAACAAGCAACTTCGTCAACTTCTGAGGCATTTGGAATCCGCTGAACCACCTCATGCGGAGGTGCAAAAATCACCACAGGTTCGGATGGTGCTGCGAGTTGTGCCGCCTTACTGTCGCTCTGAGCGTTCGTAACCGTTGTTGAAGCTTCAGTTTCAACAGGTTCTACCACTGCTGCGCCAGTCTGTTCCCCCGCGTCGGAGGCTTCGGTTTGAGATGTTCGTGCCTCTGTCCCCTTTTGATGCGTAAAGGAACTTATCGCCCACCAGCCCAACGCACCGGCAATTGCAATCTTGGATACCAAACTGCCAAACCACCCATCTGAACGCGGAGCACGACAACCAAGACACACCCACACTCTTTCAACCCTAGTGCGAGTGTTGGACCTTGAGCTATGGCCTGAACTAGACGACGTGCCGGAGCCAAAGCGTATTCTGCCTGAACTGCTAAAAGAATTGTATTGCCTACGACCTGATCGCGCAGTGTTGGAGCCACCATATGATCTACCGATCACCCGCTCGACCTTTACCTCTCGCATTTCGTTCTTGGGACGAATTGCATGACAGGTTGCACATTCTTCTTCCGCAAACTTAGCCATTAAACTGCCTCCCGGCCTTCCTACGACTGTATAATATCTCTACTCAGTGTCCACATTAGAATTTCGGGATTTCTGGCGATCTTTCGGTTTACACGCTTGGCGATCTCAGCGTGCCTGACTCGGACGTGCTCTAGATGTCCGCTTTCCACCAACTCGTCATTCCCGCGCAGGCGGGAACCCATCTCCTGACCTGACATCAAGCGCCTTCTGATGGGAGATGGGTCCCCGCCTGCGCGGGGATGACGTTAGGAAAGAAAATATTGAAGGGGCCGGGCAACCATCGCCGCCCGGCCCCTTCATTCACGCATCCAATCTGCTTCAGCCGACCATCAGCTTCAACGCCCCATCGCCGTCATCCACATGCACGGTCGACCCATCGGGCACCTCGCCGCGCAGGATGAGGTCGGCCAGCGGGTCCTGCAGATAGCGCTGCACCGCGCGTTTCAGCGGCCTTGCGCCATAGACGGGATCGTAGCCGACCCGCCCCAGCCATGCCCGCGCCGCGTCGGTCAGGTCCAGCGTCACCTTGCGGTCCTTCAGCAGCGTCTGCACGCGGCCGATCTGGATATCCACGATCGGCCCCATATGCTCGGCGCCCAGGCGGTGGAACAGGATGATCTCGTCCAGACGGTTGAGGAATTCCGGGCGGAAATGGGCGCGGACGATTTCCATCACCTGCGGCTCCACATCCTCCACCTTCTGCCCGTCCGCCATGCTTGACAGGAACTGGCTGCCAAGGTTGCTGGTCAGCACGATGATGGTGTTGGTGAAGTCCACCGTGCGGCCCTGCCCGTCGGTCAGGCGGCCGTCGTCCAGCACCTGCAGCAGCACGTTGAACACGTCGCCATGCGCCTTTTCCACCTCGTCGAACAGGATCACCTGATAGGGCCGGCGGCGGACCGCCTCGGTCAGCACGCCGCCTTCCTCATAGCCGACATAGCCCGGAGGGGCGCCGATCAGCCGGGCGACCGAGTGCTTCTCCATGAACTCGCTCATGTCGATGCGCACCATCGCATGCTCGTCATCGAACAGGAAGCCGGCGAGCGCCTTGGTCAGCTCCGTCTTGCCGACGCCCGTGGGGCCAAGGAAGAGGAAGCTGCCCAGCGGCCGGTTCGGGTCCTGCAGGCCCGCGCGGCTGCGGCGCACGGCGGTCGCTACCGCCTTCACCGCATCGGCCTGCCCGATGACGCGCTTGCCAAGCTCCGCTTCCATGGCGAGCAGCTTCTCGCGCTCGCCCTCCAGCATCTTGTCGACCGGAATGCCAGTCCAGCGGCTGACGATACCGGCGATATCCTCGCTCGTCACTTCCTCGCGCAGCATCGCACCCTGCGAGACGCTCTGCGCTTCGGCCAGTTGCCGCTCCAGTTCGGGGATGCGACCATAGGCAAGCTCCCCCGCCTTGGCGAGGTCGCCGGCGCGCTGGGCCTGCTCCAGCTCAAGGCGCGCGCCATCCAGCTGCTCCTTGATCCGGCTCTCGCCCGCGATCTTGTCCTTCTCCGCCTGCCAGCGCTGCGTCAGCCCGGCCGACTGCTGCTCCAGATTGGCGAGGTCTTCCTCCAGCGCGGCCAGCCGATCCTGCGATGCCTTGTCGGTTTCCTTCTTCAGCGCCTCGCGCTCGATCTTGAGCTGGATGATGCGGCGGTCGAGATTTTCGATCTCCTCCGGCTTGCTCTCCACCTCCATGCGCAGGCGCGACGCGGCCTCGTCCATCAGGTCGATGGCCTTGTCCGGCAGGAAGCGGTCGGTGATGTAGCGGTTGGAGAGGGTCGCGGCCGACACGATCGCGCTATCGGTGATCCGCACGCCATGGTGCAGCTCATATTTCTCCTTGAGGCCGCGCAGGATGGAGATGGTGTCCTCCACCGTCGGCTCGCCCACGAAGACGGGCTGGAACCGCCGCTGCAGGGCCGGGTCCTTCTCCACATATTTGCGATATTCGTCCAGCGTGGTCGCGCCGATGCAGTGCAGTTCGCCGCGCGCCAAGGCAGGCTTGAGCAGGTTGCCCGCGTCCATCGCGCCTTCGCTCTTACCCGCGCCGATCAGCGTGTGCATCTCATCGATGAAGAGGATGATCTGGCCCTCGGCGCCCTTCACCTCATCGAGCACGCCCTTCAGCCGCTCCTCGAACTCGCCGCGATATTTGGCGCCCGCGATCAGGCTGCCCATGTCGAGCGCCATCAGCGCGCGGTCCTTCAGCGTGTCGGGCACGTCGCCATTGGCGATGCGCAACGCCAGCCCCTCGGCAATGGCGGTCTTGCCGACGCCGGGTTCGCCGATGAGGACGGGATTGTTCTTGGTGCGGCGCGCCAGGATCTGGATGGTGCGGCGGATTTCCTCGTCGCGGCCGATCACCGGATCGAGCTTACCCGCCCTCGCTGCATCGGTCAGGTCGCGGGCGAATTTCTTGAGCGCGTCATAGCGGTCTTCCGCGCCCGACGTGTCGGCGGTGCGGCCGCCGCGCAGCTGGTTGATCGCGGCGTTGAGCGCCTCGGCCTTCACGCCCGCGGCCGCCAGCGCCTTGCCGGCGGTCGTGGTGGAGGAGAGCAGCAGCGCGAGCAACAGCCGCTCGACGGTAACGAAACTGTCGCCCGCCTTCTGCGCCACCTGTTCCGCCTGGTCGAGCACGCGCACGGCGTCATTGTCCAACCCCGGCGTCTGCTGCGCCCCGCCGCCCGAGACGACCGGCACCTTGGCCAGCGCGGCATCCGTCTCGCGCAGCGCCGTCGCGGCATCGCCACCGGCCGCCTTGATGAGGCCGGAGGCCATGCCCTGCTCGTCTTCCAGCAGGGCTTTGAGCAGATGCTCGGGGCTGATCCGCTGATGGCTCATGCGGATCGCGACGGTCTGCGCCGACTGCAGGAAGCCCTTGGCGCGGTCAGTGAATTTTTCGAGGTTCATGGGGTCAACACAGCTCCGGTAACAGGAACGAACGTCGGCGATATAATGTTGCAAAAAAGCAACACAAGGGGTTGCAGTCTATCCGCAATGCTACGGGGTAGGGGGGAAGGACCGATGACAGGCAACAGACCCACGCTCCGTTATCCTTCCATCGTCATGCTGAACTTGTTTCAGCATGACGATGGCGGAGGGGCGAAGAATAAGGGCCGGGAAGCATCCTGCCCCCCGGCCCTTCATCGTCACTTCCCGGCCTTGTCCGCCTTGGGCGCGTTCGGCGCGAAGGTATCGCCGAAGAAATCGCCCTTGAACCACATGGGCGGGGCATCGTCGTCGGCCATGGCGCGGGTGATGCGGTAATTGGCCTCGGCAAAGCGTGCGCCCGATTCCCAATCGATCGCCTGCTTCATGTCATCGCCCGGATGGTGATAATTGCCGCTGAGGAACTCGCCCCAGGCCTTTTCCCCACCATTGGCATAGCCGGTCGCCAGGAACACGGCGGGCACGCCCTGCTTCACGAACATATAATGGTCCGAGCGGGTGAAAATGCCCTCCTGCGGCATCGGATCGGGCGAGAGCGTCACGCCCATCGGCGTCACCGCCTTTGCCACGATCGGCCCCAGGGTCGAATGATCGGCGCCAAAGGCGATGAGGTCCGTGAAGCGATAGAGCAGCAGCGGCATGTCGAGATCGACATTGCCGACGATGGACGCGATCGGCACGGAGGGATGGCGGGCAAAATAGTCGGCGCCCAGCAGGCCCTTCTCCTCGCCGGTCGAAGCGACGAAGATGATCGAGCGGCGCGGCGTCACCGGCGCCTGCGCCATCGCCCGGGCGACCTCCAGCATGGTCGCGATGCCGGCGGCATTATCCAGCGCGCCATTGTTGATATAATCGGTGCCGGGCTTGTCGCCCGCCTTCGCCTTGCTGATGCCGATATGGTCGAGATGCGCGGAGAGCGCGACATATTGCGCCGCCAGCGTCGGGTCGGAACCGGGCAGGATGCCCACGACATTGGGGCTGGTCACGCGCTGTCCATGCCCTTCCACCATGATATGCGCGCTGGTCTTGAGCGCGAAGCCCTTGGGCCGCCCACCCGCCTTGTCCGCCACAGCGCGGATCGCGGCGATCGACTTGGGGGCGCCCGCAAAGACGGCGGCCACGGCCGGATCGTTCAGCGATGCCGACACGCGAATGCCCGGCGCTTCGTCAAAGGGCTTGTCGTCCTTGTCCACCCAGGAAAAATCGGGTTCGTCGGCGAACTGCACCATCCGCGCCCAGGGCCGCGTCTTCATCGACAGGTTCGTGCCCACGCTCAGCATGCCGATGGCGCCATGCGCCTGCGCGGCCTTCGCCTTGGTCGCGGAGACATGCGCGCCCTCCTCGCTCGGCAGCCCCTTGGGATAGCCGCGCAGGGCGACGACGATCTTCCCCTTCACATCCAGCCCGGCATAGTCGTTGATGCCAAGCCGCGCATCCTCGATGCCATAGCCCACGAAGATTAGCGGCGCCGACACATCTTCCTTCGTCCCGTTGGCGGGCAGGCTGACCAGCACGTCGCTGCCATGGGCCCAGCTCTTCTCGCCGCCCGGCCCGGCGATGGAGACGGAGCCGGGGGTCGCGGTGCGATCGGTCTGCTGGAAGGTGATGGTCTGGAACCAGCCGCCATTGTCGCCGCCGGGCTTCAGCCCCAGCGCCTCGAACCGGCTGGCGACATAGCGCGCGGCGATCTCATGCCCGCGGCTGCCGGTGTCGCGCCCTTCCAGCAGGTCGTCGGCCAGGAAATCGACATGCGCGCGCACCTGCGCGGCGGTGAACACCGGCTCGACCGAAGGGGCCGTCGGCGCGGTGGTCTGGGCGGAGGCAGCCGCGGCAAGGCACAGCGCCATCGCGGCAAAAGGCAGTTTCATCTCTTGGAGGTTCCCTCTTTTTTTGAGCTTATGGCGCGGGAGCCTATCGCGGGCAGCGGCGCTGTCCAGCGGAAAGCGTGTTGCGCCGCTATTACGCCTCGCTATGCTATGGCGCATGTCTGCGCGGGCCTCCCACCCTGCCGATCCTGTCCAGAGGATGTTCATGTCTATACATCTCGCCCGTTTCGGCCTTGCGCTGGTCCTTGCCACCTCCCCCGTCGCGCTCATGCTGCCGACCGTGCCCGCCCTTGCCCAGGCACGGCAGGCCGCGCCCGCGCCGGTCTCCCAGCTCGCGGCGAAGGTGAACATTCCCTATGAACAATTCACTCTGCCCAACGGCCTGCGCGTCATCGTCCATACCGACCGCAAGGCGCCGATCGTGGCCGTTTCCGTCTGGTATCATGTCGGTTCCCGGTTCGAGCCGGCGGGCAAGACCGGCTTTGCCCATCTGTTCGAACATCTGATGTTCTACGGTTCGGAAAATGCCGACGGCCCCTTCTTCGCCCGGCTGGAGGATATCGGCGCGACCGACTGGAACGGCACGACCTGGTTCGACCGCACCAATTATTTCGAAACGGTGCCGACCGGCGCGCTGGACCGTGCGCTGTTCCTCGAATCCGACCGCATGGGCCATCTGCTCGGCGCCGTCACCCAGACGAAGCTGGATGCCCAGCGCGGCGTCGTCCAGAATGAAAAGCGGATGGGCGAGAACGAGCCCTTCGGGCTGGTCGAATATGCGCAGCTCGACGCGCTGCTGCCCGCCGGACACCCCTATCGGCACTCGACCATCGGCTCGATGGCCGATCTGAACGCCGCCAGCCTGGCGGACGTCCAGACATGGTTCAAGACCCATTATGGCCCGAACAACGCCGTGCTGGTGCTGGCGGGCGATATCGACATGGCGACCGCCAAGGCCAAGGCTGCCCGCTGGTTCGGCGCGATCCCCGCCGGCCCCGCGCCGGTCGATGTCGATGCGAGCGTGCCCTCGCTCGCCAGCGACGTGACCAAGGTGATGAAGGACCATGTCGCCACGGTGCGCCTGTACCGCAACTGGATCGTCCCCGGCGTCAACGCGGCCGACCTGCCTTCGCTGGACCTGGCCATGTCCATCCTGGGCGGCCTGTCCTCCTCCCGCCTCGACACGGTGCTGGTACGCAATGAAAAGCTGGCGGTGGCCGTGAAGGCGGAAATCCAGCCCTTCGAGAAGCTGAGCATGGCGGAAATCACCGTCGACGTGAAGCCGGGCACCGATCCGGTGCTGGTCGGCAAAAGGCTGGACCAGCTGCTGGCCGATTATCTTGCCAAGGGCCCCACGGCCGACGAGGTGACGCGGGCCGCAACCCGGCAGCTGGCGGGCACGATCTCCGGGCTCGAACAGGTCGGCGGCACCGGCGGCAAGGCCGTGACCCTGGCCGAAGGCGCGGTCTATTCGAACGATCCGGGCAAATATGCCACGGACCTGGCGGCCTATGCCGCGGCGACGCCCCGGTCCGTCGGCGATGCCGCGCGCGCATGGCTTGGCCGCCCCGTCTTCCGCCTGACCGTGGAGCCCGGCGACCGGTCCGCGCAGGACAATGCCCTTGCCGGCAATGCGACGATGCATCCCGCCTATTTCCACAATCCGCAGGACGCGTCGGCACCGGCCACGACATCGGCCACGACATCGGCCGCCGCGCCGCCTCCCCCCACGAAGATCGCCCAGCCGCCGATCGAGCCGGTCGCCGACCTGCAGTTCCCCACGGTCGAACATGCCAAACTCTCGAACGGCATCCCCGTCGTCTTTGCCCGGCGCGACGCCGTGCCCACCGTGCGGGTCTCGGTCAGCTTCGACGCGGGCAACGCCGCCGACGACAAGGCCAAGCTGGGCACCGCCGCGCTGATGACGTCGCTGATGGACGAAGGCACCACGACCCGCACGTCGCTCCAGATCGCGGAGGAGCAGGAACGCCTGGGCGCATCCATTTCCGCCGGCAGTTCGATGGACAGCACCAATGTCGGCATGTTCGCGCTCAAGCCCAATCTGGCGGCGTCGCTGGACCTGCTGGCCGACATCGTCCGCAACCCCGCCTTCGCCCCGGCCGAGGTCGAGCGCCTGCGCGGCCAGTTGCTGGCCCGCATCGCATCGGAAAAGACCCAGCCCATCCCCACCGCCCAGCGCCTGCTGCCACCGCTGCTGTACGGCGCGGCGCACCCCTATGGCGTGCCGTTCACGGGATCGGGCGACGAAAAAGGCGTCAACGCGGCGACCCGCGACGATCTGGTCGCGTTCCATGGCGCCTGGATCAGGCCGGACAATGCGACCATCTTCGCGACCGGCGACACCAGCCTGGCAGAGCTGATGCCGCTGCTCGAGGCCCGCTTCGGCAAGTGGCAGGCACCCGCGACCCCCAAGGGCAGCAAGCTGTTCCGCATGGACCGCATGATGCGCACCGCCCGCATCGTGCTGGTGGACAAGCCGCAAAGCCCGCAATCGATGATCCTGGCCGGCATGCTGACGAACAAGAGCGGCACCGACAGTCCGGTCGACCTGATCGCCGCCAATGACGTGCTGGGGGGCAGCTCGACCTCGCGGCTGACGATGGACCTGCGGGAGACCAAGGGCTGGGCCTATTTCGCCGGATCGCAGCTGGCCGGCGTCAAGGAAACCATCCCCCTGTTCGTCTATGCCCCGGTGCAGACCGACAAGACCGGCGAATCGATCATCGCCGCGCGGGCCGACATCCGGGCGTTCCTGACGGCCAAGGGCACCACCGACGCCGAACGCAACCAGACGATCAACAGCCAGATCCTCTCGCTGCCGGGCAGCTTCGAAACCTCGGCGGACCTGCTGGGCGCCATGATGCGCAACACCATGCTCGGCCGGCCGGACGATTATTATGCAAAGCTGCCCGCGATCTACCGGGCGCTGACCCCGGCCGACCTCGACAAGGCGGCGCGCGGCGCGATCGACGCGGACCGGCTGATCTGGGTGGTCATCGGCGACGCGAAGCTGGTCAAGCCGCAGCTTGACGCCGTCGGCCTGCCGGTCGAGATGGGCAGCGTGGGCGAATGAGGTTCGCCGGAGACACGGGAGACGAATGACATGGCTGAAGTAGACGGCGCCTATGATTGCGTGACCAAGACCCCGATGGGCGACCAGTCCAGCGTGTTCACCGTCATCAGCAACGGCACGACCTTCCACGGCACCAATGCCGGCCCGCTGGGGTCGCTGGACGTGAAGGATGGCACGGTGGACGGCAATCGCCTGACCTGGACGATGGAGATGACCATCCCCATGCCGATGACGTTGTCGGCGGAAGCCGTGGTGGAAGGCGACACGCTGACCGGCACGATCCAGCTGGGCGCCTTCGGCAGCGCCGCGATGACAGGCAAGCGCCGGGCCTGAAGCTGTACGCGCTATAGGCCGCGCGCCTGTAAAAAAGACCCGCCAGTGGATCTCCACCGGCGGGTCTTTTTGCGTCTGGCGGGCCCGCGGGGTCGCCCCCGCAGGCTCCGTTGCGATCAATATTGGACCGTCACCGTCACCGCACGGCGGTTCTGCGCCCAGGCGGCTTCGTCGGAGCCCAGGGCGGCCGGGCGTTCCTTGCCATAGCTGACCGTCGTGATTCGGCTGGAATCGATGCCCAGCGAAGCCAGATAGTTCTTCGCGGCATTGGCGCGACGCTCGCCCAGCGCCAGATTGTAGTCGCGGGTGCCGCGTTCGTCGGCATGGCCCTCGATCGTCACGCGCACATTGGGGTTCGCCTGCAGCCAGGTCGCCTGGCTGCGCAGCGTCCCCTGATCGTCGGCATCGACATCATATTTGTCGGTGTCGAAATAGATGCGGTCGGAGGAGACGCTGGCGATGAAGTCCTCCTGGCTGCCCTTGACCGGGCCGGAGGGCGCGGGCGCGGTGGTCTGCTCGGTAGTCGAGCCGGCCGGTGCGGGCGGCAGTTCCTGCGGCGGTTTCTTCGAACAGGCGGCAAGTGCGATGACGGCGCAGGCCGCGAGCATGGTCCGGGACATCTGTGTCATGTGATTCTCCTTGGAATATCCTTGGGGGCTACCGCCCGATGATGAATGCGTATCGACAGCTTGACCAGATTGTTACGCTGTCAGGACGATTGAGTTCCATGAGCGGGCGATTGCAGTGCGAATATGATGCAAATAGCCTGTCCCTCAGGGCAGCAACGGTCCCCAGGCCGGGTCGGAGCCGTTGAGCGGTGTCGGGATGCGACGTTCGTTCACGCCGGTCAGGTCGACCTGCCAGACCTGGCTGGTGCCCTGACGACCCGGCGTGGTGCGGAAGAATTGCAGCACCCGGCCATTGGGCGACCAGCTGGGCTGCTCGTCCTGCCAGCCATTGGTCAGAATGCGCTCATTGTCCCCGCCGGGCGTCATCACCGCGATCTTGAAGTCGCCGCTGATCTTGGTGAAGGCGATCAGGTCGCCGCGCGGGCTCCATTCGGGCGTCGCATAGCGGCCGCCGCCATGGCTGATGCGCTGCTGGTTGGAACCGTCGGCGTTCATCACATAGATTTGCTGCCCGCCCGAACGATCGCTTTCGAACACGATCTTCGTGCCGTCGGGCGAATAGCTGCCGCCCACGTCGATGGATGGCGAGGTGGTGAGGCGTACCGGCGCGCCGCCGGTGCTCGACACGCGATAGATGTCGGTATTGCCCGCCACCGCCATCGAGAAGAGGATGAAGCGCCCATCGGGCGACCAGCGCGGCGCAAAGGTCGGGTTGTTGCTTTCCGTCACCAGCCGCTGCTTGCCGGTGCCGATATCGTAGATGTAGATGCGCACCCGGCTGCCCAGATAGCTCACATAGACGATCGACTTATAGTCGGGCGAGAAGCGCGGGGTCAGCGCAAGCGACTGGCCGTTGGTGATGAAGCGATGATTGGCGCCATCGGAATCCATGATCGCCAGGCGCTTGACCCGGTTATCTTTGGGGCCGCTTTCGGCGATATAGGCGATGCGGCTGTCGAAGAAGGGGCTTTCGCCCGACAGGCGCGCATAGATGGCGTCGGCGCACTTATGCGCGGCCCGGCGCCAGTCGCGCGGCGAGACGACATAGCCCTGCCGCGTCAGTTCCTGCTTGAGCGCCACATCGTAGAGATAGCAGCCGACGGTAATGTCGTTGTCGCCCCCGGCCGAGCGCACGAACCCCTGCACCAGCGCCTGCGCGCCCGTGCCCGCCCAGTGATCGAACGCCGGGAAGGTGACTTCGGGCACGGTGATGGCCTTGAGCCCCGCGGGGCCCATGGGATCGAACAGGCCCGACCCGCGCAGGTCGGCGGCGACCACTTCGGCGATCTTGCGGCCAAGCTCGTCGGTGGTGCCGGCCGGGGTCGTCACCTGCTGCTGCGCGGGCATGGCGGGCACCGCGATCTTCAGGCTACTGTCGATCTCCCCGGTCACGTCGACGGAGAGCTGGGCCATGGCGGGCGTCGCGCCAAGCGCGCATACCGCCGCGACGATCAGGATCTTCAAGCGTTTCATCGGTTCAGCCTCGCGTCAAAGCGGAGCGGCTTCAGCCACTTCCACTGGTCATAATATTCCGGCGGCAGATTCTGGAACGGCGAGGCCAGCATAACAGCCTGGATCGCACGTTCGGCATGTAATTTCGCTTGCGGCCTGTTGCTGGCCGTCACGCCCAGTTGATCGACCAGTTCGGGCGAGCCGACGACCCGCCCATTCTTGTCGAGATGGACGCTGAGCAGCGTCACGAGCTGGTCGGCGTCGGCGCCCGAGGGCGGCCGCCAATGGGCCTTGAGCTGCCGGCGGATTTCCTGGTCGAGCGCGGCCTTCTGCTGCGGGCCCAGCGCGGCGGCGGGGGCGGGCGAAGGCGCCGTGGGGCGGACGGGCTTTTCGGTCTGGATGCCCTTGAGGAAATCCGGGCCGAGCAGCGATCCGCGTGCGCGGGTCGCCGTGCCGCTGCCGCTGGCTTTCGGCTTTTCCGGCGCCGGCTTGGGCTTCGCCTTGGGCGTTTCCTTCGCGGGGGCGGGCTTGGCCGCGGGCTTTTCCCTGGGCGGGGCCGGTTTTGCGACGGCCTTGGGCGGCGCGGCCGGTGGCCTGGGCTTGGGCTTCGCCTTTTCCGCGATCTGGCGGGGCGGGGCGGGCTTGGGCGGCGGCGGCGCGGGCACCGGTTCCGGCTCGGGCTCCGGCGCCGCTTCAGGCGCGGGGGCGGGCGCGGCCTCTTCCGTCGGCCCCTGCTCGGGCGCCTGCGAGGGCGGCGGCGGGGTGGTCGAGACGCGCTGGGCCATGCTCTGCAGCGCCACCTCGTCCACCATGGACACATCCATGGGCGGCGAGTTGAGCTTCAGCGGGTTGGGCGTCGAGAGGAAACCGGAAGACAGCACGCCGAACAGCAGGACATGTCCCGCCGTGGCGATGCCAAGGCCGATCTTTTCAGAGCGCTCCATGCACCGCCACCTATTCGCCCGGTCCTGAACCTGCGATGACGGGTGCCGCATTGCGCGCGCCCTCGCTCGCGCTGCTGCTGACCAGCGCCACCCGGCTGAGCCCGGCACGGTTGAGTTCGCCCATCACCCGCATCACGCGGCCATAATCCAGTGCCGTATCGGCGCGCAGGAACATCTGCGGCGGCTCCGCCCCCGCCGTGGCCGCGCGGATTTCGGCAAGGCGGCCGGGCAGGTCGCCCTCGCTGATCTCGACATCGTCGATGAACAGCCGGCCGCTCCTGTCGATGGAGAGCACCGTGGGTTTCTCATCCTGATCCAGCGCCTTGGCGCGGCTGTCCGGCAGCTTGACCGGCACGCCCGTCACCAGCAACGGCGCCGTCACCATGAAGATGATGAGCAGCACCAGCATCACGTCCACCAGCGGCGTGACGTTGATGTCGGCCATCGGCGCGCGGCGGCCGCCCCTGCGGCCGGAAGGCGGCGTTCCCATGCCCATCTCAGCGCGTCTCCTGTGTCAAAGCGGGCACGATCAGTTTCCCTGCCGTCACTGGCGCTGGCTTTCCAGTTCGCGGCTCAAGGTCGCATAGAAGCCGTCCGCAAAGCGGTGCAGCCGCGCCTCCAGCTTGTTGATGCCATGGCTGAAGCGGTTATAGGCGATCACCGCCGGGATGGCCGCGAACAGGCCGATGGCGGTCGCGAACAGCGCCTCGGCAATGCCCGGCGCGACGACGGCGAGCGAGCTGTTCTGCTCCGCCGCGATCGAGGTGAAGGCGCGCATAATGCCCCAGACGGTGCCGAACAGGCCGACAAAGGGCGCGACGCTGCCGACCGTCGCCAGGATGTTGAGCCGGTCGGACATGCGATCCACCTCGGCGGCGACGGCGCTGCCCATGGCGGTCGACAGGCGGTCGCGCGTGCCTTCGCGGTCCACGCTCTTCTGCGCGGTGGAGCGGCGCCATTCGGAAACGCCCGCCGCCATCACCTTGGCGGTCGGCAGGTTGGCCTTGCCACGGGCTTCGTAGAAGCGGTCGATATCCTCGGTCTTCCAGAAATCCGTCTCGAAACTGGCGCAGCCGCGGCGCGCACGCCCGAAGGAAAAGCTGAAGCCGATGATGATCGCCCAGGTCCAGATGCTGGCGAGCAGCAGGCCCACCATCACGACCTTGACGACGATGTCGGCCTGAAGGAACAGTTTGACCGGCGAGATGACGGTCGGCCCGTCGGCAAGCGCCAGCGCGGCGGAGAATATGGGCAGGGAGAGGCTCATATAGTCAAATCTTCCCCTTGGAGGAGGCGGTTGAACAATGCGATCCAGGGCGCCGGTTGCCGTTGCGGGCGACCCTGGGGGCTGAGGAAGGCGACTTTCACGTCGCTTTGGGTCAGGATGTCTTCTCCACGCACCACCTGCTGATGGATGGTACAGGTGGCGGCACCTACCCCAGTCACATGGCTGCGCACCAGCAGATCGTCGTCCAGCCGTGCCGGCCGGCGATAGCTGATCGCCACATCCGCGACGGCATAGACGCCCGTCCCGCCCTCATGGGTGCCGCGCTGGTCGATGCCGGCCACGCGCAGCATGTCCGACCGCGCCCGCTCCATATAGCGCAGATAATTGGCATGATAGACCACGCCCGACAGATCCGTGTCCTCGAAATAGACACGGACGGGAAAATGGTGGACGCCGGCCATGAAGATACCGGTCGCCGGCGCTGGCAGCACGGGGGACATGGCGGCCGTTTAACCACGTTCCGCACTGCAGCGCAAAGCCGTAAAATGACGAGAACGAAACCTTTTCCCGCACGGCTGCCCCGGTCCGTCGCGCATATGGGCCGGTGACGGCCTTCGGGAGAGGGCAGGGAAAGTCCGTCGGCGGAAGGCCGGACAGCCCGTTCGCCCGGCACGCCCGCCTATAGCCTGAGCCAATTGGTCGCGGCGAACCAGCCCGCGATCGCAATCGCCGTCGCCACGCAAAAGCCGGTCACGCCCCAGAAGGCCCAATGCGCATGGGCAAAGGGAATGCCCTCCACATTCATGCCCAGCAGGCCGGTGATGAAGGTGAGCGGCAGGAAGATCAGCGCCACGACGGCGAGCACCAGCGCCTGTCGGTTCATCTGTTCGGCGCGCAGGTCGGTCAGCGCTTCATGGGCCAGCGCCGACCGTTCGCGCACCGCCTCCAGTTCTTCCGCCATGCGCGCGCAGCGGTCGGCCGCATCCTGCAGGTGCAGCCGGTCGTCCTCCTCCAGCCAGTGCGCATCGGCCATCGCCAGCCGCTCGACCGCCTGCCGCTGCGGCGAGAGGAACCGGCGATAGGCGATGGCGGTCGCGCGGATACGGGCGACGCGGCGGCGCGATTCGGACAACCCCTCCTCGCTCAGCGCACTTTCGATGTCGTCCAGCGCATCGCCCAGTTCGGCCACGTCCGGGTCCAGCTCATCGGTGATTTCCTGGGCAAGGCAGGCAATGAAATCGCCCGGATCGCGGATCGCCCCGCTCTTCATCTGCTCGATCATGCGTGGCAGCGCGGCCAGCTCGCGATAAACGGTGGACACGATCAGCCCCTTCTGCACCCAGAGGCGGATGGACACGAGCGGATCGCCATCGGGGTCTTCACCGCCACACAGGCCACGCAGGTTGACCAGCGCGCCGGTGATGCCGCCCGCGCTCATGAAGGTGCAGCGCGGCCGCGTTTCCTGCGCGACCAGGGCCCGCATCGCGGATTCGGGCACGTCGGCGATCCTGCCCGCCACCGCGCGCGGATCTTCCTTCCGCCCATCGATATGCAGCCAGGTCAGGGCCGGATGCGTCGGCAGCGCGCACCAGGCGTCGAGCGTGATCTCCCTTACGCCAGCGCCGCTTTGGGCGCCGTCATGGATGAGGACGAGGCTCATCGGGCGATCTCCAGCCAGAGCGAGAGGCCCGCGCCGGGCGCACCGGGCGGCGCATCGGCCATGATCCGCGCAGCGTCGGCGCGGGCACGGACCAGGATCGCGGCCGGCACATCGGGATGGTAATAGACCCTGTCCGCCTCGCCCAGCAACCGCGCGGCGCGCAGGCTGAGGTCGTCGGGGTCCGCCGACGCGAGGATCAACCTGACCAGGCGACTGCCGTCCCCTTCCCCTCCATCCTGCGCAAGCCATGCCGCCACGCGAGCGTCGCCATCGCCATCGCCATCGCCATCGCCATCCGCCAACGGATCGAGCGCGCCGCCCGCCGCAAGGGCCGCGTCGATGGCCCGGCGTCGCTCCGCGGCACCCGGCCAGCACTGCCTGATCGCCCCGCGCGCCGCCGACAGCGCCAGCGCCAAAGCGCCCAGCCGCGCCGGCAGCATCGCCTCGATCCGCTGCCGCACCGCCTTGGCAAGCCCCGCCGAAGCCCCGCCCGTCCCCACCGCGACGATCAACGGATCGCGGTCGACAATGGCGGGCAGGGTGAAATCGCAGAGCGCCGGGCGGTCGACGGCGTTCACCAGCACGCCCCGCGCCTGCAGCCGGGCGACCGCCGCGCGTGCCGCCGCATCATCCTCGATCGCGACGATGGCGATGGCCGCCTGCGCGCCCTCATCGTCCGTCACGCACGCGCCGGCCCGCTCCAGCAGGCGCCGCTTGGCCGCCGTCACCTCACCCTCGCCCAGCAGGATCACCGGCCGGTCCGCAAGGCGCAGGAACAGCGGCAGGGCCTCCATGCGCGTGTTAGCCCTTCACCCAATCGGGGATGATGTCGCCCGCGATCAGCGCCTCGACCGGCGGACGCGGACGCACGACGGCCCAGCGATCGCCGGACACCAGCACTTCGGGGGTCAGCGGGCGGCTGTTATAGGTGCCGGCCATGGTCGCGCCATAAGCCCCGGCGGTCATGAAGGCGACCAGATCGTCCGCCTGCACATGGTCCATCGCCCGGCCCGTGGCAAAGGTATCGCCGCTCTCGCATACCGGGCCGACGACATTGGCCGTCGTCGTGCGGCCGCTGGGCTGCACCGCGCGAATATCGTGCCAGGCGTCATAGAGGCTGGGGCGGAGTAGGTCGTTCATCGCCGCGTCGACGATGACGAAGGGCTGGCTCGCCCCCTGCTTCACCCGCACGACACGGCTCACCAGCGCGCCGGCATTGCCCACGATCACCCGGCCGGGCTCGAACATCAGCCGCACCTTCCAGTCGCGGGTGACGCGCGTCACCATCGCACCATAGTCGGCGGGGCTGGGCGGCACGGGGAGCGAAGGATCATAGGGCACGCCCAGGCCGCCGCCCAGGTCCGCAGTGCGGATAGTGTGCCCTTCGTCGGCCAGCACCTCGATCAGCGCGCCGACCTTGGTGAAGGCAGCCTCCAGCGGGGCGAGATCGGTCAGCTGGCTGCCGATGTGGACGGCGACGCCCTGCACGTCGAGCCCGGCAAGCTGCGCCGCCCGATCATAGGCGGCAATGGCGCGATCATAGGGGATGCCGAACTTGTTTTCCGCCTTGCCGGTGGAAATCTTCGCATGGGTGCCCGCGTCCACATCCGGGTTGATGCGATAGGCGACCGGCGCGACCTGCCCCATGGAAAGCGCCACTTCGGACAGCATCTCCGCCTCCGGCTCGCTTTCCAGGTTGAACTGGAAAATGCCCTTTTCCAGCGCGAGCCGCATTTCCTCGCGGGTCTTGCCGACGCCGGAAAAGACGATCTTGCTCGCCGGGATGCCGGCGGCAAGCGCGCGCAGCAGCTCGCCGGCGGACACCACGTCCGCGCCCAGCCCCAGCTTCGCCAGCGTGCCGAGCACGGCGGCATTGGGGTTCGCCTTCACCGCAAAGGCGATCAACGGATCGGGCAGGGCGGACAGCGCCGCGCGGAACACGCCGACATGGCGGGTCAGGGTGGCAGTGGAGTAGATATAGACAGGCGTGCCGACCGCTTCGGCGATCACCTCGACAGGCACGTCCTCAACATGCATCGCGCCGCCGCGATACTCGAAATGGTCCATCTGGCAGCGTTCCTCAGTTGGTTTCGGGCGGAAGGTCGAAAGGATCGTCCTCGCGCTCCTGCGATTTGGTCAGCAATTCCGCGTTGCGCTCGGGCCGCGACTGTTCGGATGGCGTCATCAGCTGCTGCGCCGTCGGCTGCGCAGCGGCGCCCCGCGGCACGGGGATGCGCGCGGTACCGCTGGGCGGCTGCAGCGCCTGTCGCCCGCCACAGGCGGACAGCAGGGCGAGCGCCCCCAATGCCAGGGCGATGGCGGTCCGGCCGGTCATGGCGCCGTCCCTTCCAGCAACGCGGCCTTCGCCTGCGCGATGCGGGCGCGCACCTGATCGGGCGCGGTGCCGCCATGGCTGCGGCGGCTGGCGACAGAGGCATCGACGGTCAGCACCGCAAACAGCCGCGCGTCGATGCGCGGGTCGATCTCCTGCAGTGCTTCCAGCGGCAGCGCGGCGAGCGCCACGCCGCTGTCGTCCGCCAGCTTCACTGCGCGACCGGTGATGTGATGCGCCTCGCGGAAAGGCACGTTCGCCTCGCGCACCAGCCAGTCGGCAAGATCGGTCGCAGTCGCATGGCCGCTTTCGGCAAGCGTCCGCATCCGGTCGGTGCGGAAAGTGACGGTCTCGATCATGCCGGTCATCGCCGCGATGGAGAGGCCCAGCAGGTCGTGCGCCTCGAACACCGGCGGCTTGTCGTCCTGCATGTCCTTCGAATAGGCAAGCGGCAGGCCCTTCATGGTGATGACCAGCGCGTTCATGGCGCCCGCGATCCGCCCGGCATGGCCGCGCACCAGCTCCGCCGCATCGGGATTGCGCTTCTGCGGCATGATCGAGCTGCCGGTCGAATAGGCGTCCGGCAGCGAGATGAAGCCGAAGGGCTGGCTCGCCCAGATGATGAATTCCTCGGCCAGCCGCGACAGATGCAGGCTGCACTGGGTCGCCGCCATCAGATAATCGAGCGCGAAGTCTCGGTCGGACACGCTGTCGAGGCTGTTGTCGGTCGGCCGGTCGAAGCCCAGCGCCGCCGCCGTCGCATGGCGATCCAGCGGAAAGCCGGTGCCGGCGAGCGCGGCCGCGCCCAGCGGGCATTCGTTCATCCGCACCCGCGCGTCGGCAAAGCGGCTGCGGTCGCGCCGGACCATCTCATAATAGGCCATCAGATGATGGCCGAGCGTCACCGGCTGGGCGGACTGGAGATGGGTGAAGCCCGGCATCACTGCGTCGGCATGCTCCTGCGCCCGCGCCACCAGCGCGCGCTGCAGCCCGGCAAGGCCGGCCTCGACCATGTCGATCGCATCGCGCACCCACAGGCGGAAATCGGTCGCGACCTGATCGTTGCGCGAACGCGCGGTGTGCAGGCGGCCCGCGACCGGGCCGATCAGCGCGGCCAGGCGCGATTCGGTCGCCATGTGGATATCTTCAAGGTCGAGATCTTCCGGAACGCCATTAGCCTCATATTCCGCCGCGACCTGCGCCAGACCGTCCGTGATCGCCTGCGCATCCGCCGCCGAAACGATACCCTGTTTGGCCAGCATCGCGACATGCGCGCGCGATCCGGCGATATCCTGCCGCCACAATCGCTTGTCGAAGGGGATAGAGGCATTTATCTCGCGCATGACCGAAGCCGGGCCGGCCGCAAATCGCCCGCCCCACATGCTGTTGGAGCCTGAACCCTTGCCCAGCCCCCTATTCGTCTCGTCTGTCCGGTCTTCCGGTGCCGTCATGGTTTCACTGCGTTCCGTCATGGCCCTGCTGATCGCGGGGGGCGTGTTGAGCGCCTGCGATAGGCAATCCGCGCCGCAGGGGCAACACGCCAATGCGAGCGCGGCCGCTGCATCCGACGAAGTGCCGTCCAGCGACGAGGCATCAGGGTCGGCGGGGGCACCGGCGGGCAACGACAGCGGCGGCTTCAGCTTCACCGTGGACAAGGCCAAGGCAGGGACGCCGGCACCCGCCTTCGTCTTTGCCGCGCCCGGCGGTGGCGAGGCGAAGCTGGCCGACTTTGCGGGCAAGCCCATCCTCGTCAACCTGTGGGCGACATGGTGCGCGCCCTGCGTCGCGGAAATGCCGACGCTCGACACAATCGCGGCGACCTATGCCCCGCGCGGCCTGCAGATCCTCACCATCTCGCAGGACAGCCAGGGCGCCGAACGGGTCGACGCCTTTTTCGCTGCACGCAAGTTCAAGCATTTGAAGGCCTGGCGCGACCCGGAAAACCAGTTCGGTTTCCACTATGCGACCGGCCTGTTGCCCACCAGCGTGCTCTATAATGCCAGGGGCAAGGAGGTCGCGCGCGTGACCGGGGCGATGGACTGGACGGGGCCGGAAGCGAAGGCGCTGATCGAAGAAGCGCTGAAAGGCGCCTGATCGGCCCAATACCGGGACGATCATATCGGAATGAAGCGATACGGCGGACAATCGCGGGCTTGCACGCCGCTTTCCTGCTCATGATCGCCCTGTCGCAATGATTCATGGCCAATTGCATCAACGCCGGACAGCCGCTTGCAGCCCGCGTCTTCCGGCGTAGGATGGCGCGCCTGCCCGGCAGGCGCAGCAATTGGGAGGAACGATCATGAAAGCCTGGCAGATAAGCGGCGCGGCCCTGATGGCATGTCTTGCGGTTGGCCTTGCGAGCGCGGCCGGCGGCATGCGCATCGACATGAAGAGCCTGCTTGCCGACCCCGGCCGCCCGGAAGCGGACCGCGTGCGCGACCAGGACCGCAAGCCGGCCGAGACGATCGCGGCATCCGGCCTCAAGCCCGGCGACAAGGTGGCGGAACTGGCGCCCGGCGGCGGCTATTTCACCCGCATCCTCGTGGGCGCGGTGGGCGCCAAAGGGCATGTCTATGCGATGCTGGGCCGCCCCTCCCCGGCGTTGGCGGACTATGCCGCGAGCCATGCCAATCTGAGCCTGGTGGAGATCGGGCCGGGCGAGATCACCGTGCCCGAGCCGGTCGATGTCGTGTGGACGACGCTCAACTATCATGACTTCAAGAACAACAAGGTCGGCGACAGCGATGCCGCCACGCTGACCAATGCCGCCGCCTTCAGGGCGCTGAAGCCCGGCGGCTCTTATTTCATCGTCGACCATCAGGCCGCCAAAGGCGCCGGCACCACCGTCACATCGACCCTGCACCGGATCGAGGATAGCGCCGTCATCAGCGAAGTGAAGGCCGCCGGCTTCGTGCTGGACCGCCAGAGCCCGATCCTGCGCCACCCGGCGGACGATCACAGCCTGAAGGTTCAGGAAAGCGGCATCCGGGGCAAGACGGACCAGTTCGTCCTGCGCTTCCGCAAGCCGCTGCGCTGATCCATCGGCGGCAAGGCAGGGCGCGCGGACAGGAGGGCGCGCCCTGCCTTGCCCTGCGCCCGCCGGGGCAGCAGGCGAAGAGGCCGGCACGCAGGCGATAAAAGACGCCGTCACGCCGGTCGGCGACATTCCCGGACTGGAACATCCCCACGCGCCGCAAGCCGTTGTGCGCTTTGCGTAACCTGCTATTCTGGCGCCATAAACGGCGGGACACGCATGCCGCCGGGGAGGGGCTTGATCATGTCCGGGCGATGGCCGGGAATGGAAAGGCGGGCAACTGTCGCGCTGGCGGCCGCCCTGTTGCTGGCCGTCTCCGCCGCGCCAGCCCCCGCCACGCGCCAGCCCTATGTGCCCGACGTCACGGAAACGCGCGAGAAGCAGTGGCGCACGCTCACGTCACAGGCGCAAAAGGACTATGCCGCCGGGCAGATGGCCGAGGGTGCCGCCCATGCCCGGGAAGCGCTGGCCGTTGCGGAGGAGATTTTCGATGAGGACGACCCGCGCACGCTCATCTCCGTGAACGATCTGGCGCTCAACCTCGACGCCCTGCATCAGGATGGCGAGGCCGAAGCCCTGCTGCGCCGCGCGTTCGACGCCTATCTGCGCACAAGGGGCGAGGCCGACCAGAATACCCAGCTTGCGGCCGAGAACCTGATCGATTTCTATGCGTCGCGACAGCGCTATGCCGCCGCGCAGGAACTTGCCGGCTGGGCGCTGGACAGCCGTCGCCGGACCATGGGCGCCAGCAGCACGCCCAGCCAGATGATGGAACAGCGGCTGCAGCAACTGGCCGCCGCGGCTACGCCCGCCGCGCCGCCTGCCCCGCCGCCAGATGTTGCATCGCCTACGCCCGCGCCGCCGCCCCAGCCATCCGCCACGCCCGCAACCGGGGCGGAAATCCAGGCACTCCCTGCCGGCGCCATGCCCTTGCCGCCGCCGACCGACGGGGAAGCCCCCGTCCAGCCGACCACGCCTGCGCCCATGCCGACGCCTTTGGAGCGGGAGCCCATATTGCCATGACGGCGCGCGCCCATCCGGAGGCGGAAAAGCAGGCGGCCGGAACGGCCATTGCGCATTTACGGCTTATTGACCACATATGGGATACGCCTGACGCATGGGAACCGGCACGCAGGGGAAGGCCATGACAGCCTGGACGGACATCGCCGCCTATCTGCACCGCAAAAGCATTGCGGCGGTGAACATGCTTGAACTCAACATGCGCGCCATCGTGACCGGCTGGGTCCTCGTGGCGGCCTTTCTGTGCGGCCTGCGCATGGCCTTTCCCGCGACCCCGCAGGAAAACGACCTGCTGAGCGCGGCCCGCGCGATGCTGCCCTATATCCTTGTCGTCGGCGCGCCGCTGGCATCGCTCGGCCTTGGCCTTGGCCTGTTTCCGCGCGACGCGGTATTCGACCAGCCCATGATCCGGCTGGCGCGGGTCGGTCGCTGGCGGCAGGTCGATTGCCTGACCGCGCGCGACCTGTCGCATCACGGGCTGTTCGGGATGATGGCATCGCTGCTGATCGGCCTGCTGCTGAACGTGCCGGTGCGCACGCTGGAATTTCTTGCCGCCATGCCCGCGCTCGGCAGCCATTCGCCCGACTGGTTCCAGGGCGTCTTCCATGTGATGCTGCTGGACTGCACGGTCATCAGCAGCCTCTATATGTTTGCCTTTGCGATGGCGTTTCGCCTGCACCCGCTGTTTCCCCGCTTCCTGCTGCTCGTCTGGGGGCTGGACCTGCTGGCGCAGCTGGTGATCGCCAATGTCGCTGCGTCCATGCATGGGCTTCCCGTGACCGTGGCGAGCGCCCTTGCCGACCTTCTGACCGGCAACATCAAGAAGGTGCTGATCAGCGCGGCGATCTGGCTGCCTTATCTGATCCTGTCGGCGCGCGTGAACCTGACCTTCCGGCACCGCGTCCCCGCCTGATCCCCGCGTCTCATCGCCTAACGGCGCGCCCGGCCGTGCTGCGCCGGCGTTTCGCATTTGCAATAACGATTCAGAAAAACCCGCAATTCATTTGCAAGAAGCGTAAATAAAAACGAATCAATACTTGGGTATATCTAAAGTTATACTTGACTGATTCGCTTTCAATTTACCCCGAAACGCATAAAATGGCCCATATGGTTAACAAAAATTTACTGCAATATACTGAAAAATATAGCTAAAATTTGGTGTATTGACAGATTCCGATACTAGGCAGCTATTGGCTTCAGCTTTTGTGGAAACTGTCGGAACCGACGGCTCCTCCACCAAGGCGCCGCCGGGGTCACATGGTTCAGAACCCCGACGCGAAAGCGGAAATAGCCGGACTTATCCGGCAGAGCGTAGGGGTAGGAAAATGAACATCATCAAGACTCTGTGGAATGACGAAAGCGGCGCTTCGGCCGCTGAATACGCCCTGATCCTGGCGATTGTCGGCACGGGTATTGCCGGTGCAGCTTGGTATCTTGGCGACAACATCAAGACCGCCATGACCGCGTCTGCAGACTGCATCAAGGATTCAGCTGCAGCAACGAGCCAAGCGGCAGCGACGGCGGCCTGCCAGCCTTGATCGAACCATGGGCACCCTGCGCTAACGCACAGGGTGCCTAGCTTCCTTTTTGCTACTGCACGCAGTCGGGGGAAATTCCGTGGGGCAGCGTCGATCATTGATCATATTGGCCTTCGCAATCCTGCTGGGCCTGGCGGCGGTCTACATCGCCAACGTCTTTCTGGTCCGCAAGGAACAGCAGCAGGCGCAAATCCCCCAGGGCATGGCCAAGGTTGTCGTCGCGCGTGTCGCGATGCCCTTCGGCACCGCCGTCACCAATGAAAATGTGCGGGTGGTCGACTGGCCGGCGGCGTCATTGCCGGCGGGCTCCTTCCATTCCCCCATGCAGTTGACCTCCTTCGGCAAGACGCGGGTCGTCACCCGCGCCATAGAGGCCAATGAACCCAT
The DNA here is from genome assembly GCF_037154135.1 of Sphingobium aquiterrae. NCBI lineage: Bacteria > Pseudomonadati > Pseudomonadota > Alphaproteobacteria > Sphingomonadales > Sphingobiaceae > Sphingobium > Sphingobium aquiterrae. The sequence continues at coordinate 102,700 of NZ_JBANFL010000001.1, read as the reverse complement.
TCTCGCGGTCAAGCTTTCGGGCGATGACGGCCGCGCCTCCATCACCGGCCTGCTCCGCCCCGACATGCGCGCCACCGCCGTGCGGGTCAGCGATGTCGCGGCGGCCGGCGGCTTCGTGCTGCCGGGCGACATGGTGGACGTGCTGGTCACGCGCCAGCTGGAAAGCCCCATGGGCGGCCCAAGCGGCGGTAGGGCCGAACAGATCACCGACGTGCTGCTGCAGGGCGTGCGCGTGATCGCGATCGACCAGAACGCCAATGACAGCACCAAGGACCCGACCGTCGCCAAGACCGCGACCCTGGAAACGACCCAGGTGGACGCGCAGAAGCTGGTGCTGGGCCAGAGCGTCGGCCAGCTGACGCTGGTGCTGCGCAAGATCACCGACAAGCCGACGCTGGCGGTGCAGACCGTGAATATCGAGGACCTGCGCGATGGCGCCTATGCCGGCGGCTATCGCCGGTCGTCCATCCCGCCCGCGCTTGCCGGCCTTCCCTTCGACATGTCCGTCGCGCCCGCCCCGGCGGTGATGCGCGCCCGTCCGCAGGTTGCGGCCACATCCGCGCCCAAGCCCGCCAATACCGCCACGGTGGAAGTGGTGCGCGGCGTCAAGGGCAGTTCTTACGAGGTAAAGCGCTATGGCACGAAATAGGGGGATGCTGCAGTTTGCGCTGGGGGGCGCATTGGCGGTCGGCCTGACTGGCCCCAATCCGGTCGCAAATCCAGCCGCACAGGCGCAGATATTGAGCGGCGCGGTCAGGACCAGCGACGCCCTGCATGCCGGCCAGCTCGACGTGCCGCTCAACAAGAGCCAGGTGCTGACGGTCGACCGCCCCTTCGCCAAGGCGCTGGTGGGCAATGACGAGGTGGCGGACATCCTGCCGATGACCAATCGCTCGCTCTATGTCCTGGGCAAGAAGATGGGGACGACCAGCCTGACCCTGTATGACGGCCGCAACATGCTGATCGCCGTGGTCGACGTGGCGGTGGGGCCGGACATCGTGACGCTGAAGCGCCAGCTGTCCGAACTGCTGCCCGGCGAGAAGGTCAGCGCCCGCATCTCCAACGACGCCATCGTGCTGAGCGGCACCGTCTCCAGCGCATCGGCGGTGCAGCGCGCGGCCGATATCGCCCGGACCTATGCGGGCGGCCCGGAAAAGGTCGTCAACATGCTCTCGGTCGGCTCGGCCCAGCAGGTCATGCTGGAAGTGCGCTTTTCCGAAGTGAACCGCCAGGCCGCCAAGCAGATCGGCTTCAACCACAGCTTCGTGGGCAACAAGACCTATGGCAGCGTCGGCAATCTGGCGCCCAAGTCCGTGCTGGGCATCAGCGACGGAATCCAGGCGGACGGCATCGCCCGGCCGGTGATCGCGATAGACGGCCTGTCCGACGCCTTCGGCGTGGGCACGCTGGCCTATTCGATCGGCAGCCTCAACCTCTTCTCCGCGCTCGACCTGCTGGAGCGCAAGGGGCTGGTGAAGACATTGGCGGAACCGACGCTGGTCGCTCTGTCGGGCGAAACCGCCTCCTTCCTGGCGGGCGGCGAATTCCCGATTCCCGTGCTGCAGAATGCCAATTCCGGGGGCGGGGGCGGCGCCGGCGGCAATGGCGGCGGGGGCGGCATCACCGTGGAGTTCAAGCCCTTCGGCGTCAGCCTGGGCTTCACCCCCACGGTGCTGGCCGACGGCGTCATCAACCTGGTGGTCGAACCCGAAGTCAGCTCCATCGATCCGTCCGCATCCATCACCATCAACGGGCTGGTCGTGCCGGGGCTGCTGACGCGGCGGGCCAAGACGGTGGTGGAGCTGCGCGACGGCCAGTCCTTCGCCATTGCCGGGCTGCTGCGCAACGATTTCCAGGATACGGTGCGCCAGCTGCCCATATTGGGATCGCTGCCGATCATCGGCACGCTGTTCCGCTCCACCGGCTTCCAGAAGCAGGAGACGGAACTGGTGATGATCGTCACCCCGCGGCTGGTGAAGCCGATGCCGGCCGAAGCCGTGCGCCTGCCCACCGATCGCGTCGGCAATCCGCATGAGCTGGACCTGTTCCTGATGGGGCGGACGGACAAGGCGGTGGGCATCAACCCGCTGGACCCCAACGCGATGCCGCCCGAAGCGCCCAAGGCGCCGGCACCGGCAATGCCGGCCCCTGCCGATCCGGCCCAGCCCCCATCACCGTCTCAAGCCCAGTCTCAACCGCCAGCCCAACCGGGCGGCTATGAGCTTTAGGAGGATCACCATGCGGACCTTTCCCCTCCTGCTGCTGGCGCCCTTGCCCCTGCTGGCGGCCTGCACGCCCAATGATCCGACGCTGGGCGGGGCGCTGCGCCACAATTATGCGATGCAGGTGATCGACCCGGACCCGCATTATCAGGGCAATGAGATCGAGGGCAGCGACGGCGCCCGCTCCGCCGCCGCCATCGAACGCTATCGCACGGACAAGGTGAAGCAGCCCCGCTCGATCAGGACGACATCGGGCACATCGGGCGGCGGTTCGGGGTCAGGTTCGGGCTCCGGCTCCAGCTCGGGCATGCGTTAGGGCGGAGGGGGATGCGGCCATGCCTGTCCGGGAGAAAGGCCTGATCGGTGCGACCAGAGGCGCCGTCGCGCCCACCGTCGCGCTGTCGCTTTTCGCCCTGATCGCGGTGGGCGGCATCGCCTTCGACTATGCCCGGCTGGCCGGCATGGATTCCGAACTGCAAAGCGCCGCCGACCAGGCCGCGCTGGCCGCAGCCACCCAGCTGGACGGCAAATCCACCGCCATCACCCGCGCCACCGCCGCCGCGCAGACCCTGATCCAGAATTCGACGGTCTTCGCCAATGACGGCAATGCGAGCGGGCGCACCATCACCGTGCCCACGCTGACCTTCTATTCGGCCTATAATGAAACCACCGACAGCGGCACGGTGACGACCGACCCGGTGGCCGCGAAGTTCGTTCAGGTGACGGTGGCGCCGCGACAGGCCCGATATGCCCTCACGCCGGTCGTTCAGGCGATCAGTTCCGGCAATATCGACGCTTCGGCCGTCGCGGGGCTGGGCCAGGCGATCTGCAAGGTGCCGCCCCTTATGATCTGCAATCCGCAGGAAACCGGGGGCAATACGTCCTTCGATGTGACATCGTTGATCGGCAAGGGGCTGAAGCTCGTCTCCGTCGGCAATGGCGGCGGGTGGGCGCCGGGGAATTTCGGCTATCTCAACACCGGCGGCGGCAGCAACGGCGCGCCGGGCCTGCGCGAAGCGCTGGGCTGGGTGACGGCGCCCGGCGACTGCATTGCGCAGACCGGCGTCGACACGAAACCGGGCGCGACCGTCTCCGTCACCGACGCGCTGAACACGCGGTTCGACATCTACGACAGCAACGTCTCGTGCCCCAATGGCGGCGCTTGCCCGGCATCGATCAATGCGGTGAAGGATCTGGTGCGCCCGGGCAATGCGAACGGCAACAATGCCTGCAAGATGCACAATCAGGGATGGCAGGAAGTTTCTGCGGCGACGCGATATCTTCCAACCTCCGCCACCGCACCGATCGCGACCACGCCCGCGGCGATGGGGCATCCCCGCGACATATGCCATGCCGTGACGTCCGGCACCGCCGGCGCCTGTACCGGCCCGATCGGCAACGGAACATGGGACCGGGACGCCTATTTCCGCGTCAACTACGGATGGACGCCCGCCCAATGGCAAAGCTTCACCGGCCTCTCGCCAACGGCCGCGCCCACCGACGCGAGCTATGCCAGCCGATACCATGTCTACACATGGGAGATCGCCCATCGCGGACAGACCATCGGCAGCAAGCTGATCCTGTCATCCCGCACGGCGCAAGGCAGCGGCGCCAATGCATTGATGGATCATGACAGCCCGGTCTGCAGCACCGATCAGGGCTATGGCGGCGGCACCGTGCCGGGCGGCAGCATTGTCGACCGACGGCGGCTGTCGGTGGCGGTCGTCAATTGCACGGCCAACAGCGTCAATGGCTCCTCGACGAATGTTCCGGTCGAAAAATGGATCGACACCTTCCTTGTCGAGCCTTCGCTCAACCGTGATCGCACCAACGCCGGCGATATCTATGTCGAGGTCATCGATCAGACGCCGGCGGGCGGCGGCGGCGCCACCAACGCGCAGGTCATTCAACGCTCTGTGCCGTATCTGCTCAAATGAAACCGCGCGCGCGCCCTTCCCTTATCAAAAGCGATCTGGCCACGGCCGGCGCGGAAATGGCGCTGGTGGCGCCGATGCTCATCATCCTCATGTTCGGCTCCTTCGAGCTTGGAAACTATTTCCTGAGCGAACATGTGGTGGTGAAGGCGGTAAGGGATGGCGCGCGCTATGCCTCGCGGCTGAACATCACCAACTATCCATGCACCGCCCCGGCAACCGGCCTCGCTCCGGCGGGGACGGTGGTGGACGACACGCGCAACCTGACCCGTACCGGGCAGATCAGCGGCGGCAGCAGCAGGATATCCTCCTGGACCAGCGCGACCACCATCACCGTGACCTATGACTGCGTCACATCGAACAGCAATGCAGACTATTCGGGCATTTACAACGGCATGTCCAACGTCCCGCGGATCAAGGTCAGCGCCGTCGTCCCTTATGATTCCCTGTTCAACGACCTGGGCTTCACCAGCACCACCTTGTCGATGAAAGCCGAATCGCAAGTTTCGGTGATGGGTATATGACGCGGCGCGCACGCCACCTTCTGCGCGACAGCAGAGCCAGCTCTGCCGCCGAATTCGCATTGGTGCTGCCGTTATTGCTGATCTTTCTCTTCGGGATCATCGACGTCGGCCGGTTGATGTGGACCTGGAACCGCGCCGAAAAGGCGACGCAGATGGGCGTGCGCTATGCCGTCGTGACCGACATGGTGCCGACCGGGCTGGCAAATTACAGCTTTGCCACCAGCGGGGGCATCCCGCAGGGCGACACCATTCCCCTGTCCGCCTTTGGCGGGGCATCCTGCACGTCCACCAGCTGCACATGCCATAGCGGCGCGACCTGCCCCACGCTCACGCCCTATAACGGCACCGCCTTTACCAAGATTGTCGACCGGATGCGGCTGTTCATGCCGGAGATCGCGGCCAGCGACGTCAAGGTGGACTATGGTTATTCCGGCCTTGGCTATGCGGGCGACCCCAATGGGTCCGATGTCGCGCCGGTCGTCACCGTCAGCCTGCTCCCCGGCAGCATCCAGTTCCAGCCGATCACACTCATCCTGTTCCAGACCAGCTTCGGTCTTCCCAGCTTCGGCGCCGCGCTGACGCTGGAAGACGCGAAGGGCAGCGCATCAAATTGAAGGACAACAGACCCGTGGGCATTGCGACCAAGACAGGCGAAGCCGATATCTGGGCCCTTGACGATGGCAGGGGCGGCATCGACGTCATCCTTTCCGAACCGGAGGTGCGCTCTTCGGACCTGACGGCGGCGGGGCTGAGCGACGTGGTGCTGCGGCTCGACATGATGCCGGCCGACGCCCCGATCCCGGCGGACATCGCGGACCGGACGCAGGCGATCATCCTTGAGGTGGAGCCCGACAGCCCCGGTTCCATCCGCCGGCTGGAGGCGCTGCGCGCGACCCACCCCGCCATGCCGATCGTGGCGGCGGTGCGATCGCCCGAGCTGGCGACCGTGCGCACCCTGCTGCGCAGCGGCGTGAACGACGTGATCTCCCTGCCGCTGCAGGCAAGCGAGCTGGCCACGGTCATGCGCGATCTTTCCGACCTGCTCGAAAAGCGCAACCGCGAAACCATGCGCACCGGCCGGCTGATCTCCTGCATCAAGAGCGTCGGCGGCGTCGGCTCCACCACCATCGCCACCCAGGCGGCCAGCCTGGAAGCGCGGCTGGGCAGGGAGAGCGGCCGCCAGGTCTGCCTGATCGACCTCGACCTTCAGTTCGGCAATGCGGCGACCTATCTGGGCGCGACCAGCCCGCTGACCTTGAACGACCTGCTGACCGCCGGCAGCCGCGTCGACACCGCGCTGCTGCGCACGGTGACGGTGGACACCGCCTCGGGGCTCCATCTCATCACCGCGCCCAACGACATCATGCCGATGGAGGCGGTGAACGCCCAGCAAATCTACCGCATCGTCGAGCTGGCGCAACTGGAATATGACACGGTCTATCTGGACCTGCCCGGCAACTGGACGAACTGGTCGCTCTCGCTCGTCGCGCGGTCGGACATCATCCTGCTGGTGGTGGAGCTGTCGATCGCCAGCCTGCGGCAGGCGCGGCGGCAGATATCGCTGCTGCACAGCGAGGGCATCGACCCCGCCCGCCTGCATGTCGTCGCCAATCGCGTGGAAAAACAGCTGTTCCGGCCCATCGGCCTCGGCTCGGCGGAAACGGCGCTGGATCATCCGGTGAAGTTCAGCATCGCCAACGACTTTCCGCTGGTGAACTCGGCCCTCGACCAGGGCGTGCTGGTGGAGGAGCTGAAGGCAAAAAGCCGGGTGTGCAAGGATCTGCGCATCCTGGTCGACGCCTGCATGGCCGATGGCGTCCAGGGGGAGGCAGGCTGATGTGGCAGATATCCAAGGGCGGCGATGCCCTCGCCCGCACCATCGAACCGGCCGGGCCGGGGCAGTCGATCGTGCCCGAGCAGGAGGATCAGCGCCACCTCGACCTCAAGGTCGCGCTGCACCAGAAGCTGCTCGACATCATCAACCTGTCGGCGCTGGAAACCATGTCGCGCCAGCAGGTGGAGGCGGAGATCGGCGAGATCGTCTATGAGCAGCTCGCGCTCCAGAAGCATGCCCTCAACCAGGAGGAGCGTCGCAAGCTGATCGGCGACGTGCTGGACGAGCTGCTGGGGCTGGGGCCGCTGGAACCGCTGCTCAAGGATGCCACCATCAACGACATCCTGGTCAACGGCTACGATACGGTCTTTGTCGAGCGCAAGGGGCGGCTGGTGGAAACGCCGGTGCGCTTCAAGGATGAAAAGCACCTGCTGCGCATCATCCAGAAGATCGTGTCGGCGGTCGGCCGCCGGATCGATGAATCCTCGCCCTTCGTCGATGCGCGCCTGGCCGACGGCTCGCGCGTCCACGCTATCATCCCGCCGCTGGCGGTCGACGGGTCGCTGCTCTCCATCCGCAAGTTCGCGCGCGTGCCCATCGACATGAACAAGCTGATCGAGCTGGGCAGCGTGCCGCGCGCCATGGCGGAAGTGCTGAGCGCCATCGTGGCGGGCCGGCGCAACATCCTGATTTCGGGCGGCACCGGATCGGGCAAGACGACGCTGCTCAACGCCATGTCGGAATATATCTCCCATGAAGAGCGCATCCTGACGATCGAGGATTCAGCCGAACTGCAATTGCGCCAGCGCCATGTCGCCCGGCTGGAAACCCGCCCGCCCAATATCGAGGGGCGCGGCGAGGTGTCCCAGCGCGATCTGGTGAAGAACGCGCTGCGCATGCGGCCCGACCGCATCATCGTGGGCGAGGTGCGCGCCGGCGAGGCGTTCGACATGCTGCAGGCGATGAACACGGGGCATGACGGGTCGATGACCACGGTGCATGCCAACACCCCGCGCGATGCCCTTTCCCGCGTCGAGCAGATGATCGGCATGAGCGGCATCGAGATTTCGCCGCGCTCGGCGCGGGCGCAGATCGCGTCGGCGATCAATGTCGTCGTCCAGGCCGGCCGCCTTGCCGATGGCCGTCGCAAGATCCTGAGCGTGTCGGAAGTGACCGGCATGGAAGGCGATGTCATCACCATGCAGGAAATCTTCCGCTTCCGCCTGAGCGGACGCGACGAGCATGGCAATGTGCTGGGCCGGTTCGAAGCCACCGGCATCCGCCCGCGCTTCCTTTCGGAACTGGCCGATCAGGGCATTCACCTGCCCGCGGAGCTGTTCCGCCCGGATGGAGTCTTCTCCTGATGCCCAGCTATGCCATCCGCCTGCTCGTGCTGCTGCTGCTGTTCGCGGCGATCGTGCTGGCGATCGAGGCCGGCGTCGGCTGGTATCAGGGGCGCATCGGCGGCGGCCGCGCGATCAACAAGCGCCTGTCGATGATCGCGCGCGGCGCGGGACGCGCGACCATCCTGTCCAAGCTGCGGCGCGACGACGAGACCGCGCAATGGAACCCCGATACGCTGCCGGGCCGGTTGGGGCTGGGCATGGTGCGGATGCTCCACGGCGCCGGCGTGCCCTATACTGCCAGGGCGGTGATGTCCGCCATGGCCATGGCCATCGCGACGCTGTTCCTCCTGGTCATGCTGGCGGCCGCACTTTCGGGCTATGCGCTGACCAGCGGGGTCGTCCTGCTGGCGCTGGCCTTTGCCGGCGCGCTGGGCGCCGGCATGCCGCTCGCCATCCTGTCGCGCATGAACCAGAAGCGGCACAAGAAGATGGAAGACCAGTTTCCGGTCGCGCTCGACACCTTTGTCCGCGCCCTGCGCGCAGGGCATCCGGTGGCGGCGGCGCTCGACCTGCTCACCGTGGAGATGAAGGACCCGATCGGCAGCGAATTCGGCATCGTCGCCGATGAAGTCACCTATGGCGCGGACCTGCGCGACGCGCTGCAGCGCATGGCGGACCGCTGGGGGATGAACGACCTGCACATGTTCGTCGTCTCCCTCTCCATCCAGAGCGAGACGGGCGGCAACCTTGCCGAAATCCTCGAAAATCTCTCCGCCGTCATCCGCGAGCGGCACAGCCTGTTCATGAAGGTGCGGGCGCTCAGTTCCGAAGGGCGGATGACCGCCCTGATGCTGACCGTGCTGCCGGTACTCGCCTTTGTCGCGTTGTTCCTCATCAATCCGGGCTTCTACATGGACGTTGCGCAGGACCCGATGTTCCTGACCGGCTTTGTCGGGCTCGCCCTTCTCTACGCTGTCGGGTTTATCACGATCCGCCGCATGGTCGATCTGAAGGTCTAGGACATGAACGATCTTTTCGCCTCGCGGACGCTGTTCCTCCTCATCGTCTTCCTGCTGGTCGTGGGCGGCGTGCTGCTGGCCAGCGCTGTCATCAATCGCAACATGGCGGTGCGGCGCAGGCTTGGGGAACTGGGCGTCGTCGCCGGCGGCGGCGAACCGACCGGGCAGACGAGCCTGCGCGCCGCCCGCGCCAATACCGAATGGACGCGCATCGTCGACCGCATCGAGCGGTCGGGCATCTCGCTGGTGGACACGAACAACGAGAAGCTGCGCAAGCGGCTGATTGCGGCGGGATATACCTCCCCGGAGGCGCCGCGGATGTTCACGCTGCTGCGCCTTGTCCTCACCCTGCTGCTGCCCGCCGTCCTCGTGATCCTGAACCTGAGTTCAGGCCAGACGCCCAGCCTCTTCAAACTCTACCTCTTCGGCGTCATTGTCGCCCTGGTCGGCCTGTATCTGCCCAATCTGTGGATCGCGGCCAAGGCCGGCCGGCGGCAGGAAGCCATCGTCAACGGCTTTCCCGATGCGCTCGACCTACTACTCGTCTGTGTCGAGGCCGGGCTGGGGCTGGAAGCGGGGCTGGATCGCGTCGGGCGGGAAATGTCGCTGTCCCACCCGCTGGTGTCGCAGATGCTGGGCAAGGTGGTGCTGGAACTGCGCGCCGGCCGCAGCCGCGCCGATGCGCTGCGCCGCATGGCCGACGATGTCGAGATCGACGAGATCCGCGCCTTCTCGACCCTGCTGATCCAGTCGGACCAGCTTGGCACCAGCGTCGGCCAGACCTTGCGCGTCTATGCTGCCGAAATGCGCGAAAAGCGCCGGATGCGGGCCGAGGAAAAGGCACACAAGCTGCCGGTGCTGCTGTCGATCCCGCTGGTGGCGTGCATGCTGCCGGTGATGATCGGCGTGCTGATGCTGCCCGCGATGATCCGCGTCGTGCGGACCTTGCTGCCCGCCATGGGAGGGGGATCATGAACAAGAACGCCGTCGTCGTCGCGCTGCTGGCCGCATCGGCCGCTATTTCGGGCTGTACGGGCATGGGTACGTCGCATGTCGAGATCAGGCCGCTCAATCCCGGCGCGGGCCCAGGCGCGGGACCAGGCACGGGCAACCTCCGGTCGACCGGGATCGCGGCGGGCCATGCGCTGTTCCGCCAGGGCGAATATGCCCTCGCCATGGATGCCTATCGCAAGGTGCTGCGCGTCGATCCCGCCAATGCCGACGCCTATAACGGCCTGGCCGTCAGCTATGCCGCCATGGGGCGCTATGACATCGGCGACAGGTTCTTCCAGCTCGCTTTGTCCTTCGCCCCCACGGACGCCCGCATTCTGCGCAATTTCGCCCGCTGCCTGGAACAGCAGGGCCGGCATGACGAGAGCCGGGCGATGCTGGCCCGGCTGGACGGCACCGGCGCCATGCCCACGCCGCGCACCAGCCTGGCGCAGATCGCGGCGCGCCCCGCGGTGATGGCGCAAGCCGGCACTGCCGCGCAGGCGCAGCATCTCGTCCGCCAGTCCATGGGCGAAGTGCGGCTCGACACCAGCACGCTGGGCAGCAACGCCAATACCGGCCAGCTTTCGGCGCATATCACCGTCACCATCATCGACCGTTCGGACATCGTGGAAAAAGACAAGGACACAGCCGAACAGCCGGGCCAGCAGGCTACGGCCACCAGGGCGCCTCGGGTCGCAACCGAAGACGTCTCCGCAAAGGGCGGCCATGCCGCCGATCGGGATCTTTCTTTCCTCAGGCTGTGGAAGGCCATGAAGACGGAGGAGCCATCCTGATGATGCGTCCCCTGCATGTCGCGCTGATGGGCGCGGCTCTGCTTGGTGCCGCATCCCCGTTCAGCGGGGTACTCGGCGCCGAACCGCCCACCGTCGGGGCCATCGCCCCACCCGATGACCTGGCGCAGGTGGAAGAGGCGCTGGATGCCGGCAGGCTGGTCCAGGCCGATGTCATGCTCGGGCGGCTCGGGGCGGATGCGGCCATGCGGCAGACCCCGCGCTTTCGGGTCGCCTTTGCCGCGCTGGCCGTAAACGAGGGCAAGGCGCAGACGGTGGTCGGCGATCTTGAGGCGTTGAAGGCCGCGGGCGACACATCCTGCCGGCTGCTTGAGGCATTGGGCACGGCCTATCTGCGCACCGGCCGCGACGAAGATGCCATCGCCAGCCTGGAGCCGGCCGTGGCGTCCTGCCCCGAACGATGGCGCGCCTGGGAAGCGCTCGGCATGGCGCATGACCGCCGCGCGCAATGGCAGGAAAGCGCCCGCGCCTTCGAACGGGCCTTCCGGTGGACGAACCATCCCGCCCGCATCGCCAATAATTACGGCGTCTCGCTGCTGCGGCAGGGCCGCGCCGCCGAAGCCGCCAACCTGTTCGCCGAGGCGATCCGCCTGGATGCCGCCAATCCGCGATATCAGAGCAATGAAGATGCCGCGCACATCATCGCCGGCCTCCCGCTCCGCCGCCTGGGCGAGGACGAGACGACCGAAGCGACCGCGGAACGGCTCGCCGATGCGTCCCGTGTCGCCAGCGGGGCGGGGCTGGCCGACAGGGCCCGCGCGCTTTCCGCCCAGGCACTGACCACGGCCGAATATTATGGTGCCGATGGCGGGCTCGACAGGCTTGCAAAGGATGGATTGTGATGACCCACTGGCTTCTTGTCGCGGCGGCAATCGTGCTGGCGCTGGCCGCGCTGCAGGACATCGCCTCGCTGCGGATCGCCAATCTGTTCCCGGTGCTGATGGTCGCGCTCTATATCGTCTGGGTGGCCTTGGTCGGGTGGAACGGCTCGCTCTGGCTGAACGCGGCCTCCTTCCTCGCCATGCTGGGCGCGGGCATCGTCATGTTCGGGCGGGGATGGCTGGGCGGGGGCGATGTCAAGCTGCTGGCCGCAACGGCGCTCTGGTTCCCGCTCACCGGCCTGCCGGCGCTCATCGCCTATGTCACCATGGTCGGCGGCCTGATGACGCTGGTGCTGATCGCCCTGCGGCGCCTGGTCATGTCAGGCAGCGGCGATCAGATACGCAATCCCGTGCTGAAGCCCAAGGGGCCGATCCCCTATGGCGTTGCGATCGCCATCGGCGCCATCGCCTGCCTGTTCCTCTATGGCCCGAACCCGGACGGCGTCGCCCGCGAGCCCGCCTTTCTCCATGCCGCCTCCAGCCCGCTGGGCCAGGGCCGCTAACATCGCCGGCCGCTCGCAGCCTCTCTCCGCCGCCGGGCGATCCGGGATGGAGGCCGCCCCCGTCGAAGCGGCCTCGCCCGGTCATTCTCGCCCCGTCATTCTCGTCTGGTCATTGGCCGCCGGCCGGCATCATCGAGACGATCAGTTCCGCGCGGGATTTGACGCCCAGCTTCTGGAAGATGCTGTGCAGATGCACCTTCACGGTCCCCTCGGTCAGCCCGCATTTCTCGGCGATGACCCGGTTGCGCAGGCCCGCGCGGATCAGGCCGGAAATCTCCCGCTCGCGCTCGGTCAGGTGATCGGCCAGGCTGGGCCGGTGGGTCTTGGCCATGATGCTGTAGTGCAGGGCATCGTTCATGATGCCGGGATCAATGGCATTTTCCCCCGCCTCGATCCTTGCGATACAGGTCAGAAGCTCCTCGGGATCGCGTTCCTTCAGGACGATGCCGTTGACCCCCATCTCCACCGCTTCCAGCGTCTGCTCGGGAGGGATGTTCACTGTCAGGAAGATCGCGGGGACAGTATTTCCTGCTGCGCGAAGTTCAGACAATATCGCCAGGCCGCCGCCATCTTTCATGCTGACGTCCAGAATGGCGATGTCGGGGTTTTTGCGGTTGATCAGCGCGATCGCATCTTCAATATTCCGTGCCAGACCCAGCACTTCATGACCATTCGCCTTCAGGAAATGCGCAAGGCCATCGAGAAATATTGGATGATCGTCAACAATGACGAGATTTGACATTATTTTGGCGCCCCCATCCTAATCGGTATTTGAACAGAAATGATTGAACTTTTATCTAATCTGTCAAAATAGGCCCTGCCGCCGATTGCACTCAGCCGTTGTTTCAGTGACCTGGATTGCACTATTATCTCCTTTTCTCCCTCCTCGCTATTGGTTTTGGTGCCGTTCCAACCGGAATCGTCACGAAATGCGAGCACCAACTGGTCGTCCTGAACGGAAACGGCCACGGTGATCTTGCGGGCGTGCGCATGCTGCACCGCGTTCGCCACCATTTCGCGCACCAGAAATTCGACCTGGATGGCGACGGCGCGGGACACCATGATGCCGTCCCGCTCCAGAATCGGCAGGCATTCGACATTCCACTGGGCCGCCGCGAGCGACGCGCAACGCTTCAAGCAGGCGGACATATCTTCTTCGAGATCGGCATCGCGCGCGCTTTGCTGCAGCAGTTTCCGCAGATTCTGCTGCTCGGCGATGATGAGTTGCTGCAACCCTTCGACATCCTGTGCGAGCATGGCATCGGCCGGCGCGCCGATACGGCCCCGCAAGGTCGCCAGCCGGATGCGAAGCGCGGCAAGGGTCTGGAGCACGCTATCGTGCAGGTCCCGGCTCATCGCCTGCCGCGCTTCGGCAAAGGAGCGTTCGCGCCAGGCGACGAGGAAATAATAGCGCTCGAAAAAGATCTCCACGCTTTCCTGGATGCGCATCAGCTGATCGAGCGCGCCCGCCGCCCAGCCATGGCGCAACGCGACAAAACCCATGCCCGCAATGTCGCCCGCCACGACCGGAAAGCCCGCGCCCTGCCCCAGGCCATAGGTCTGCATGATCGCGTCCATCAGTTCAGGCGCGGCACGCAGCCGCAATGAGCCGATCGTGTTGCGCAGCAAAACCTCGTCAGAACCGCGACCGAACAGGAATGGCGTGTCGGGAATGCGCGGGTGCAGCAGCGCGGTCGCCAGCGCGGGCATCGGGTTGAGCCGCTCCACGGTGCCGTCTTCCCACCGCAGGCAGACGATCTCGTCCGTCACAAGATTGCGCCACAGGATGCCGCAGTGCCGGGCATTGCAGATCGCGGCCAGCTCACCCAGCAGCAGCCCCGTCGGCAGTTCGCTCACATTGCCGCCCACGGCCTGAAGCCGGTCGGCCCACAGCTTGAGGTTCGACCGGCGCAGACCCACGCCGATGGCCGCGACACTCCCCAGGCAACCGATGACGACCGTGCCGCTGTCGATCAGCGACAGGTCCATCGTGCCGGCCAGCACCGCGTCCCAGGGGCCGTAATTGTGGCGCACCAGCAGGGTCAGGATGATGCCGATCGCCGCCAGCCCGGTGATCGTCCGCCCCAGCCGCTCATGGATCGCCCAGAGCAGGACAAGGGCACAGCACAGCGCGGGCAGTTCCAGCTGCCGCAGCAATGCGACGACGATCATCAGCAGCTGGAAATCGACCAGCAGCAGCAGCGGCCTCAGCCCCATCTCCATGCGGGCCGACAGCAGTTTCGTCGCTGGAAACAGGATGATCCACGCCACGACCAGCCACCGGCCATAGCGCGCCGCCCGGCCAAGCTCGGGAACATGCATGACGGCGATGCCAAGATAGCTGATGATCAGGAAGCCGACGACAAGACGGGCAATGCCCAGGATCGCCATGGGCGAACGGCCGAACCTGTCGGCAATGTCGCCGAGCAGCTTGACCATCCCCATCCCTGCTTGCCGTGCGATCATATGGCCCGAGTCGCTTTCTGACAGCGCTTGATCCTAGCAACAATTTTCCCGGAAAATACTGCAAAAGATATATATACCGGGAGATAAGTAATACTTTGGTTATATGTCGATAGATTATTCCACAAGTATAAATACACAAGATGGTTAACAAAATTTGAATCTACATGACTTAAGAAATTATGTGGAATAGGATCGGAGCCGTGACGAATAGAAATATAAACCGTCACAAAATTAGGTGGTGCAGAGGATAGCTTGTCAATTCTCAAATAGAAGACCGTATCGCCTGGCTCGATCCGTGATCGCTTAAGTCCGGTCCGTCGATCCAGAAATGTTCACCCGGATGCTCATGGCGTTTTCGGGAAGTCATTTTTGCGCGCTGTCTTCGGTCCACCGCTGATGGGGACAAAAGATGGATTTCGAAACCAACGCCGGACTTCAGGCACCCTCCGATCTTCAGCAATTCAGCGCGGGCGACATGCCTGCCGCCCCGGGCAAGCAATCCTTGCAGCCGCCGGTCACGCGAACCATCGCACCGGATGCGAGCGGCCATATCGTGCTGCCCGCCGGCACCGATCTGGATCTGATCCAGGTGGTCGGCCGCAATCTGGTCGTCACCCTGCCCGATGGCGAGAAGGTGCTGATCCCCGACGGCGCTATCCTGATGCCGCAGCTTGTGATCGGCGACGTGGAAGTGCCGCCGCTCAACCTTGCCGCGCTGCTGATCGGGGAGGAGCCGCAGCCGGCGGCCGGTCCGCCGCAAAGTTCGGGCGGCAATTTCGCCGCGGCCGATGGCGACATCGGCAACCCCTTTGCCCTGGGCGACCTGCTCCCCCCGACGGCACTGGCCTTCACGCAGCCCGAAGAGCGCGAGATCCTGCCGATCGCCCCCGATGAGGAGCCCAGCGTCCTCATCACCACGCCCGACCAGCCGGCCGGCGCGACGGATGCCACAGCCAATGTCACCGAAGAGGCGCTGCCCGCGCGCGGCAATGAGCCCGCCGGGTCCAACGCAGCTTCCAGCAATGAAAGCGTCAGCGGCACCATCGCCTTTGTCGCGAATGATTCGCCCGCCGTCGTCGCGATCGACGGCACCGCCGTCACCGCCATCGGCCAGACATTCACCACGGCCAATGGCGTGCTCACCATCACGTCGATCGGCGCGGGCACGATCGGCTACAGCTATACGCTGACGGATAATGTCGTCGGCCCGGCGACGCCCGAGCTGTTCACCGTCACCGTCACGGATGGCGACGGAGATGTCGCGACCGCCACCCTCACCATCGCCATTGTCGATGACAGCCCGACCGCCATCAACGATGTCGACAGCGTGGCCGAGGATGGCTCGGTGCTGGCCGACGGCAATGTGCTGACCGGCACCGGCGGCAGCGACGCCAACACCACCGACGGCGTCGCCGACGTGCAGGGCGCGGATGGCGCGCACGTCACCGGCATCGCCTTTGGCGGGGTGGCGGGCACGCTCGGCGCGCCGATCCAGGGCAGCTACGGCACCCTCACGCTCAATGCGGACGGCAGCTACAGCTATGCCCTCGACAATGAGAGCAGCCGCGTACAGGGCCTCAACGGCACCGAGACCCGGACGGAGACCTTCACCTACACCATCACCGATGGCGACGGCGACACCTCGTCCGCCACGCTGGTCATCACCGTGCGCGGCAGCGACGACCCGGCGAGTGTCACCGGCCTCGACAGCACCTCGTCCGAGCAGACGCTGTTCGAAAGCGACCTGATCGACGGCAGCCAGCCCGACGCGCCGGCACTGACCCAAAGCGGCAGCTTCCAGCTTTCCGCCCTGGACGGCATCACCACGGTGACGGTCGGCGGGCAGCCGATCTTCACCGGCAATGGCTTTGTGCCCAATGTCACGATCGCCAATGCCTATGGCACGCTGACCGTCACCGGCTTCACGCCCACGGTCGATGGCGACGGGCAGGTGACGGGCGGCACCGTGACCTACAGCTATGTGCTGAACGACAATACGCTGCTGCATGTCGGCGCGAATGCCGACAGCCTGACCGACAGCTTCGTCGTTGCGATCACCGATACGGACGGATCGACCGACAATGCCAGCCTGGACATCAGCATCGTCGACGACGTGCCGACCGCCCATGACGACAGCGCCGCGCAATCGGCCGAAAACGCGCCGATCAGCATCAATGTACTGACCAACGACGTGCCCGGCGCCGACGGCGTCGATCCGGCCAGCGGCGTCGCCCTGCTCGACGCGCCGGCCAAGGGCAGCGTCACCTATCAAGGCGGCGGCGTCTTCCTCTACACCCCGGCGCCCGGCGCCGAGGGGCAGGACAGCTTCACCTATACGATCACCGACGGCGACGGCGACCCATCGACCGCAACGGTGACGATCAGCCTGCTGGCGGATTCGACGCCGACCGTGCGCGTCACCGACCTTACCGTATCGGAAGCCGCCCTGCCGGCCGGCACCGATCCCGCCTCCGACGCGGAAACCGCCGGCGGCGCCATGACCATCGCCACGGGCGGCGACACCCTTGCCAGGGTCGAGGTGCAGGACGGCAACGGCAACTGGGTCGATGTGACGGCCGCCACCACGGCCGCGCCGGTGATTGTCGCCGGGGCCGCCGGGCAGCTTTCCGTCACGTCGGACGGTGCGGGCCATTACAGCTACAGCTATACGCTGGTCGCCAACGACCCCACCCACCCGGACACCAACCCCAATGACGGCGACGGGATCAGCGGCGGCGCCGACACGCTGCCGGGCGACAGCTTCGCCGTCCGCGTGACGGACAGCGACGGCGATGTCTCGCCCGCCGACAGCATCGACGTGACCGTGCAGGACGACGCGCCCATCGCCGCGCCGGACAGCGGCGCCGTCATCGAAGGCGCAACGCTGGTCGTGGCCGCCGACGCCGGCGTGCTCGCCAATGACAAGGCCGGCGCGGACGGCTTTGCGCCCGGCGTCGTGGGCGTGGCGGCCGGCACCGATGCGAGCAATCCGGTCAGCGGCAATGTCGGCAACGCCATTGCCGGCGACCATGGCACGCTGACGCTCAATGCCGATGGCAGCTATCGCTATGTCGCGACCGCCAACGCCATCACCGCCGATGCGCAGGACGTGTTCGTCTACACCATCCGCGACGCCGACGGCGATCTGGCGACGACGACGCTGACCATCAACCTCACCAATGTCGTTCTGAACGCGGACAACCAGACGCAGACGGTCTACGAAGCCGCGCTCGACACGATCGTTGCCGACAGCGACATCGCCGCCGGCAGCGTGACAGGCAGCGACCCGGACCTGAAGACCGAAACGGCGACCGGCACGATCAGCGTGGTCGATGCCGTGGGCTATACGCTGGTGGGATCGGCGACCGGCACCTATGGCGTGCTGTCGCTGAACGGCACGACCGGCGCCTATGTCTATACGCTGACGACCCCGTTCGACACCACGCCCGATGCGAACAACGGATCGCAGACGGAGCCGGGGGCCGAGGTCTTCACCTATCAGGCCACCGATGCCGTCGGCAACACGGTGCTGGGCACCATCACCATCGACATCGTCGATGACGTGCCGACCGCCCATGACGATGCAACCCGGACGCTGGCGGAGGATGCGGCGGCGATCGACGGCAATGTGCTGGCCAACGACATCCAGGGCGCGGACAGCGCGACGCTGACCGCCGTCACCATCGGCGGCGTCACCACCGCCATCGCGCCCGCGGGCACGACGGTCGTGTCGGGCGCCTATGGCAGCTACAGCTTCACCGCCGCCGGCGCGTGGACCTTCACGCCCGCGCCGAACCTGTCGAATGCCGACGGCGTCAATGCCGGCTTCAGCTATGTCATCACCGATGGCGACGGCGACACCTCGTCCGCGCTCCAGCCGATCACGGTGACGGACGGCGCCGGCCCGACCGCCGGCGAACCGGTCAGCCTGACCCTGGACGACCAGAACCTGCCCGGCGGCACCAGCGCCGGAAACCCGGATTTCACCAGCGCCAGCATCAGCTTCACGCCCGGATCGGACGCTATCGCCTCCATCCTGTTCGGCGATACCGGCGGGCTTGGCGGCGGCCTCACCTGGCTGCGCGTTTCGGGGACGCAGATCACCGGATCGGACGAACGCGGCGTCGTGGTGACGCTGGACCTTTCGGTCACGGGCAATGTCGCCACCGTCACCGCCACGCTGAACGACAATTACGACACGCATCCGGGCATCAATGTCGATGATCTCGCCGCGCTCGGCACGGTCGGCATCATCGCCACCGACACCGATGGCGACACCGCCACCGGCACCGCCAGCGTCGCCGTGTCGGACGACCTGCCGGTGGTGACGGGCACCCCGCCCGCCGCCAATGCCCTGACGGTCGATGAAACCGTGCTCGCCACCAATGCGCAGGCGGATTTCAGCGGGCTCTTCACGCCCGATTATCGCGCCGACGGCCCGTCCGCAACGACGCCCATCGCCTACACGCTGGACGTCAAGGCGGCCGGCATCGCTTCCGGCCTGTTCGACACCGCGACCGGCAGCGCCATCCTGCTGCGCGTCAACGGCGCCGTGGTGGAGGGTTATCTCCAGTCGCAACCCGCGACGCTGGCCTTCACCCTCTCCGTCGATGCCGGCGGCACGGTGACGCTCGACCAGCTGCGCGCCGTGATCCACACGCCCGACAGCGGGCCGGACCAGCCCGCCTTCCTCGCCGGCGCCGACCTCATCACCCTGACGGCGACGGTCACGGATGTCGATGGCGACACCGCCCACGCCACCGTCAACATCGCCGGCGCCCTGCGCTTCGAGGATGACGCGCCCGCCATCACCGCCGCCAGCGATCCTGACGCCAATGTGCTGGTGACGACGCAGGACGCGGACACCATCGGCGCGGCCAGCGACAGCGACAGCGCGAATTTCAGCAGCGCTTTCTCGGTCGCCACGTCCAGCTATGGCGCGGACGGCGCGGGCACCACGGTCTGGAGCTATGCGCTCGGCTTCGCCGGCAGCCTCGTCAACGGCGCGCCTTCGGGCCTCTCCAGCAATGGCGTGGGCATCAACCTCTTCCTCGATGGCGGCATCATCAAGGGGTCGACCGCCGCGTCGCTCGGCGGCGTGAACGCGGGGAACACGATCTTCTCCATCGCCGTGGGCAGCGGCTCGGGCATCGTCACCCTGACCCAGTTTGCAGAGATCGACCATGCCGCGCCCGGCGCGACCGGCAATTATGACAGCCAGCTCGCCAGCCTCGCCAATGATCTGGTGCTGCTGCAGGGCACGGTGACGATCACCGACAAGGATGGCGACAGCGCATCCGCCACCCAGGCCTTCGACCTTGGCGGCAATATCCGCTTTGCCGACGATGGCCCGGTGGTCGGCACGCCCGCGATCACCGGCGGCGTCACGCTGGATGAAAGCAATGCGGTGCCCAGCGGCTTCCCGATCTCGGCCACCAGCGCGACGCCCGTCGTCACCGCCAGCGTCTCCTTCGGCGCCGACGGCCCCGGCAGCGTCGCCTATGCCATCACCCGCGCCGGCAACGGCACGACGACGCTCCAGACCGCGCAGGGCGATTTCGCGATCAGCCTGGTGCAGACCAACGCCACGACGATCACCGGCGTCTATGATGGCGGCCTCACCGCCTTCACCGTCGTCATCAACGGCAACGGCACGCTGACCGTCACCCAGATGGTCGCGCTGGAGCATCTGCAGGACGGTGCGACCCCGGCGGATTTCAACGATGCCCTCACCCTTGCGGGCCTCATCAACGCGACCGTGACCGCCACCGATGGCGATCTGGACATCGCGTCGGCCACCGCCGGCATCGGCGGCGCCATCGTCTTCCTGGACGACGGCCCCTCGGTGAGCGCCAATGCGCCGGTGCAGCTGGACGACGATGCGCTGGCGGGCGGCAACCCCGGCGGCACCGGCGACGATCCCAATGCCGTGAACGTCACCGGCACGCTGCAGCATGATTATCGCGCGGACGGCGCGGGCGGGATCGCCCTGCTCGACACCGGCGCGCCCGGCGGCTTCACCTATCAGAGCAATGGCACGGTGCTGACCGTGAAGCAGGGGGCGACCACCGTCCTCACCATCACGCTCACCGACGCGACGGCCGGCACCTATACGGTGGTGCAGAACGCGCCGATCATCCATGCGGCGGGGCTGGACGAAAACAACCAGAGCTTCACCATCGCCTATCGGGTGACGGACGGCGACGGCGACACGGTCGACGGCACGCTCTCGATCAGCGTCGACGACGATACGCCGCTGGCCGCGAACGACACCGACAGCGTCACCGAGGACGGCCCCACCAGCGCCAACGGCAATGTGCTGACCGGCACCGGCTCGGACGGCAATCCGGCCGGCGCGGACTCGCTGGGCGCCGACGGCCCGGCCGTGGGCGGCGCGGTGACGGGGATCGCCGGCGGCACGATCGGCGTGGCGCATGCGGGCAGCTATGGCTCGATCACCCTCAATGCCGATGGCAGCTACAGCTATGCGCTGAACAACGCCCTGCCCGCCGTGCAGCAGCTGGACGACGGCGAGACGCTGTCCGATGTCTTCACCTACACGATCAGCGACCGCGACGGCGACACGACCACCGCCACGCTGACCATCACCATCAACGGCAGGAACGACGCGCCGGTGGTCGGCAGCGGTATCGCCATCGTCTCCGAAGAGGGGCTGGCGAGCGCCAATGCCGACGGCAGCGGCACGCCCACGGACACGACCAACAGCGCGAGCGCCGGCGGCACCATCAGCATCGCCGATGTCGATGGCGACAGCATCACGGTGACGCTGGGCGATCCCGGCGCGGTGCTGACCGCCGATGGCCTGCCCGTGACCTGGACCGGCGTCGGCACCCAGACGCTGGTCGGATCGGTCGGGCTGGTCCCGGTCATCACCGTCACCATCACCAATGGCGGCGCCTTCACGGTCACGCTGTCGCAGTCGATCGACCATCCCGCGAGCAATGCCGAGGACCTGAAGAACTTCACCGTCCCGGTGAATGTCAGCGACGGCACGGCCAATGTCGCCACCAGCATCGCGGTGACGATCGAGGATGACAGCCCCATCGCCGTCGCCGACGATCGCACCGCGGGCGAGAACGGCCCCGCCCTCAACGGCAATGTCCTCACCAACGACATGGTCGGCGCCGACACGCCCGGAGCGGTGGTCTCCATCAACGGATCGGCGATCGCGCTGGGCGGCAGCCAGACGCTCATCACCAGCTTCGGCACGCTGCAGATCTTTTCGGACGGCAGCTACAGCTACACGCCCAAGGCGTCCGTGGCGGCCGGCACGGTCGACAGCTTCACCTATGTCATGCGCGATGCCGATGGCGACACCGCGATGACGACGCTGAAGTTCACCTTCGCGGGCGACGCCAGCAAGCCGACGGCCGGCACCGCGACCGCGGCCGTCGATGACGATGGCCTTGCCGGCCACAATGCGGCCAGCACCAGCGGCGACCTGGACGCCAATGCCGGCGACCTGGATGGCCCCGCCTCGAGCGAGGCGAGCTTCACCGGCATCCTGCCGCATGATTTCGGGCTGGACGGGGCGGGCAGCATCAGCTTCGCCGCGCTCGACACCCAGACCGCGACCGTCGGCACGGACACCGTGCGCTACAGCTGGAACGGCGCCACCAACACGCTCACCGCCACGATCGTCACCGTGGGCGGGCGCGGCACCGACCTGTTCAAGGTCGTCGTCAATCCGCTGACCGGCCAATATACGGTGACATTGCTGGACAATGTGCTGCACGCAGCGGGCGGCGCGGAAAATGACGCATCGGTCAACCTCGCCTATCTGGTGACGGACAGCGACTATAACGCCACGACCAGTCCGGGATCGTCGGCCACCGGCACGCTCACCATCACCTTCGATGACGACATGCCCAGCGCCTTCGCGCCCCAGTCGGGCGCCGTGGCGAACACCGACAGCCCGGCAACGCCGTTCAACCTCAATTTCGCCAATGCGGTGGGCGCCGACGGCCTGGGCGATGTCGTCTTCAGCTTCACCAACGGGACGGCGGCGCTGGATGCCAATGGCGCCACCCTGCGCCTGGCCGGGGAACAGCTGTTCCTGTTCGGCACCGGCACCAATGTGCTGACGGCGATGACCGCGGACGGCGACATCGGCTACACCATCACCATCAATCCGGGCGCCGACACCTATGTCGTCGACCTCCACGGCACGATCACCAACGGCAGCGAGATTTCCGTCAGCAACCTGACGAGCGCGGCGGCCGGCAACAGCGATTATCGCGGCATCGGCGTCAACACGACCGATGCGATCGACGTCCTCCTCTCGGGTCGCAGCGCCGATGGGACACGGGGGAGCGTCAACACCGACAGCGACTCCATCGGCATCGACAACCAGTCGATGAACCCGAACGAAGCGGCCCGCATCGATCTGGTGAAGGGCCTGACGAGCAATGCCGGCCAGCCCACCGGCTTTGCCTATACCGACCATCAGGAAGTGGCGAGCTTCGAACAGGTCATCGCGCAGGTCGGCGGCGCGCCGGGCAACACCGCATCCATCAAGGTCACGGCGATCAACGCCGACAATGACCAGGATTTCAGCTATTCCTCCACCAGCGCCGAAGCCGGCGAGAGCTTCGTCGCGATCAACAAGGTGGTCGTCACCGACGCCAGCAGCGGCCTTGTCTACACCTTCACCAGCAGCGGCACGCAGGCCGGTTTCACCGTCACCTTCGCGTCGGGCAGCGCCAGCATCACCGGCCTTGCGGTCAATGACAGCTACGAAATCTCCGGCGCATCCCCGTTCGACGCGGTGCTGGTGGAGGCGCTGAACGGCTCCAATCCCTTCGATCTTGGGGTCTTCTCGGTCGTCACGATCAACAGCGGCGATCCCATCAACCTCAGCTACAGCGTGATCGGCAGCGATGCGGACAGCGACAGCGTGACCGTCAACAACGCCATCAACCTCACGCTGAACCCGGTGACGCCGCCCGTCGCGATCGACCTGGACGGCAATGGGCTGCAATTTCTCAGCCTGTCCGCGGGTGTCCAGCATGATTATGGCTCCGGCCTCGTCGCGACCGCATGGGTGGCGCCCGAAGACGGCCTGCTCGCCCATCAGACCGGCGACGGCAGCTATGACATCGTCTTCACCGACGATGCCGCCGGCGCCACCACCGACCTTCAGGGGCTCGCCCTTGCCTATGACAGCAATGGCGACGGCGCGCTGACCAGCAGCGACACCGCCTTTGCAAGCTTCGGCGTCTGGCAGGATGCCAACAGCAACGGCGTGGTCGACGCAGGCGAATTCACCAGCCTGACGGCCGCCGGCATTGCCGCCATCGCGCTGACATCGGACGGCAAATCCTATGTCGACGCCAGCGGCGACACGGTGGTTCTGGGCACCGGCAGCTTCACCCGGGCGGACGGGACGACGGGCGTCATTGGCGATGTGGTCTTCACCACCACGAAGATCGCCGCCAATGACGACCGCGCCACCAGCAGCGCCAACAGTGCCGCCAACAGCGCCCTGGCCGGCCTCAACCAGGCACTGGTCGCCGCCAGCCTCGTCGCGACGGCCGCCGCCGCGCCGGCCGTGCTGCAGGCGATCGCGCCCGATGCCCATGCCGCCACAGCCCTTGCCGGCGATGTGCCGCCATGGATGGCCCAGGCCGCGCCGACATTCGCCCCGCTGGCGAAGGCGGACACGCCGCCCGCCCATGACGGGCTGGACAGGCCCGAGCCGGCGCATGGCGCGACGAAGGCGCCGGACATCCATCACGGCTTTGAAGACGGCGCCCGCCCGGCTTCCACGGACAGGGTCGAACCCGACCATGCGCCGTCCGGCCAGGCCCCCGCGCCAGCGGACATGCATGTCGACCAGCACCCGCTGCTCGCGCAGGGCGCACCGGCGCTGTCGGTGGACGGGGCGGCGCTCATGCTCGCGGCCAGCATCGCCGGGCAGGCACCGCAGGCCCAGCAGGCAACGACCCCCGAGCAACTGGCGCAGACCATAGCCGAGGCGCTGGGCCGGCATGACGGCCCGGACCTGAGCGCGCTGCTGGATGCGCTGCCGCACGGGAAGGACGTTGCCATCGCCCATCTCGATGCGGCGGGGCCGGCCGCCGGCGACAGCGGGCATCTGGCCGCGATGATGGGTGCGTCGCACGGCTTCGACATGGCGATGGCCGCCCACGACGCAATGGTGGCCGCCCATGCCTGAACCGGAAGGATCGCGAGACACCTCAAAAGGTGCCGAACAGGGAGAGCAGGAATGAACACGCAACGCACATCCACCGCCGCGGCCATCTGCCTGATGGCGGGCATGGCCACCGCGCCGGCGATGGCCGCCCCGGTCTCCGCGCTGATGGATATGGACCAGGGCACGCTTCGAAGCGAATTGCAGAGCCGCTATGACCGCGCCGTCGCCGCCGTGGCGGACCACAGCGTGCAGGCGGCATCGGACAGCCGCTTCACCTGGGCGGTCGAAGCCAAGAACCAGTGCGGCATCGCGCTCGGCTTCCTGAAATCGAACACGCGGGACATGAACAGCATCAACAAATGCGACGCGGCCATCGCCCATCTCACGGCGCCGCCCCCGCCCCCGCCGCCTGCCGCCGGGCCTCCGGCCGGATGCATGACCGCGCCGGTCGTCTCGATCTTCTTCGACTGGAACATGGACAACCCGCTGCCCGAGGGCACCGAAACGATCAACAGCATCGCCCGCGATGCCGCATCCTGCGGATGGACGCGCTTCTCCGTCGTCGGCTTCACCGACACGTCGGGCACCAACATCTACAATGACGGGCTGTCCGTCCGCCGCGCCCGCAATGTCGCGAGCCAGCTGGAACAGGCCGGCATCGCCAGCACCGCGATCGCCACCGAGGGGCGGGGCGAAACCCAGCTCAAGATCGAAACGCAGGACGGGGTTCGCGAACCGATGAACCGTCGCGTCGAAGTCACCGCCATGAGTGGTCAATAAGACAACAGGAGAGGACAGGACCATGGACATGCGCAAGACATGCGTCAGCCTGATCGCACTAGCCGCCGCCACGATGATAACCGCGGCCAACGCCCAGACTACCGATCTGCACAATGCGATCGTCGCTGCGATCGACAGCCACCCGGAAATCAACCAGGCGATCCAGAACAAGCAGGCGATCGAGTTCGAGCGGGAGCAGGCCCAGGGGCTTTACCTGCCGCGCGTCAGCGTGGAGGGATCGGCCGGCATCCGGCGGCTGGAGAACAACACCCGCCGCACGCTGGGGATCGGCGACCAGACGCTGTATCCGGCCGAAGCCAATGCCGTCATCGAGCAGACGATCTTCGATTCGGGCTATCGCGCCTCTGAAAAGCGGCGGCAGGCGGCACGCACCGACGGCGCCGCGCTCCGCATCGAGGAACGCTCCGAATTCATCGCCCTCAACGTGACCCGGCAATATCTGGACTACATGCTGCAACAGCGGATCGTCGCCGCTTCGGAAGACAATATCGCCTTCCACCAGAAGTTGCTGGGCGATCTGGGCGAAGGCGTGCGGCAGGGCTCGATCAGCATCGCCGACCAGCAGCAGGCCGAGGAACGGCTGCAATCCGCGCGCGTGCGCAAGAGCGAGGCGGAGCAGGACCTGACCAATGCCGCCATCAGCTTCCGCACGCTGACCGGGCTCTCCATCGACCAGGTGCAGATGCCCGATCCGGTGACGGCGGCCGTGCCCCCGACGCTGGACGACGCCATCGCCGCCGCGCGGATCGGCAACCCCAAGGTACGTGAGGCCGAGGCCGATGTGCAGGCCGCCCATGCGGTGGTCGGCGAAGCGCGGTCGGACCTTGGCCCGAAGGTGACGCTGGAAGGCCGTGGCCGCATCGGCGACGATGTCGATGGCTTCCGGGGCAGCACCAATGATGTGCAGGGCCGGGTGGTCGTGCGCTGGCAGCTGTTCGACGGCGGCATCAATCGCGCCAAGGTGCAGGAGATGACGCGCCGCGCCAGCGAGGCCCGCTTCCTGCTCAGCCAGCGCCAGCGCGAGGCCGAGGAGGATGTCCGCACCGCGTGGAACCGCTGGGATACCGAAAAGAAGCGGATCGTGGACCTTGAGCGGCAGGGCCAGGTGTCCGACGCGCTGCTGGTGTCCTATCGCGAGCAATTCAATGTCGGCCGGCGCTCGCTGCTCGACGTGCTCGATTCCCAGAACACCCGCTACAACACCCAGATCCGTAGCGAAACGGCCCGGTTTTCTGAGATTTTCGCGCAATATCAAATCCTTGCGGCAGACAACAAACTGCTCGACACGCTCGGCATCGCGCCACCCTCCGACAGCGAGGCCACGGCGCGGGCGCGGTTCAAGGTCGATGACCTGCCCCCCGCGGAGCTGATGCGCCGACGCAACCCGCAATGATGCTGCGACCCGGAAAACCCGCGAGGTGAATGACATGCTGGATCGCAGCACCACGGCGAGCCTGGAGGAATGGCTCGACCAGGAGCCCGACCATGGGGACGATCTGCTCGCCTGCATCGCGCTGATCGCCCGCCATTTCGACAAGTCGGCGGGCATTGTCGGCCTGCGCGCCGGCCTTGCGCTGGACGATCGCGGCTTCCTGCCCTTCCATCAGGCGGAATCCGCGCTCGACCAGCTGGGGCTGCTCTCCGATCATGTGCGCGGCAAGCTCAAATCATGGCGGCGGACCGACCTGCCCGCCATCCTGCCGCTGCGCGATGGGCGCCATGTGCTGCTGCTGGACGTCAATGGCGGCGACCTGCTGGTCCACAGGCCCGGCGCACTGGCGCCGGCATGGATCGACAGCAGCGTCTTTGCCGACCGCTTCGCGGGCGAGGCGCTGGTCGTCATGGCCGACCATGGCCGCGAGCGCGCCGAGGAACGGCCATGGGACGAGCGCGCCCGCCGCCACTGGTTCTGGCGGGAGGTCTGGCGGATGCGCCGGGCCTTCGGCTTCGTCGTCCTCGCTGCCGGGATCATCAACCTGCTCGCCTTCGCGCTGCCGCTGTTCACGATGAACGTCTATGACCGGATCATCCCGAACAAGGCGGCGGCCAGCCTGTGGGTGCTCGCCATCGGCGTGCTGCTCGCCTTTTCGCTCGACTTCGCGCTGCGCCTTGCCCGCGCCCGGCTGATCGACGAATCCGGCCGCGAGATCGACGAGCGCCTGTCCCAGCGCCTGTTCGAAAAGGTGATGAACATCCCCCTGTCCCACCGCGAGGGCAGCACAGGCGCGCTTGCCCGCCGCGTCTCGGAATTCGAGACGGTGCGGGAATTCTTCACCTCGACCACCGTCGTCCTGATGGTCGACATGGCCTTTCTGGTGGTGTTCGTGGCGCTCATCACCTTTCTGGGCGGCTGGCTGGCGCTGGTGCCGGTCGTCGCGATGGCCGTCATGGCCAGCGCGGGCTACATGCTCCAGCGCAGCATGGCGCAGGTGTCGCGCGATGCGCAAGCCGACGCCAGCCTGCAGGGCTCCGTGCTGGTCGAAGCCATTGGCGGCATGGAAACGCTCAAGGCCTGCCGCGCCGAAGGGCGGATGCTCGCGCGCTGGCGCCGCTACGCGCAGATGAGCGCGGCCACGCAGGAAAAGCTGCGCCGGCTCAGCGCCACCAGCGTCACCCTGGCCGCCCTGTGCCAGCAGGTGACGAGCATCAGCCTGGTGATCGGCGGCTTCTACATGTTCTCCGCCGGGCAGATCACCATGGGCGCGATCATCGCCATCGTCATGCTGGCCGGGCGCTCGCTCGCACCGGTGGGGCAGCTGGCCTTCGTCATCGTCCGCGCGCGGCAGGCGATGACCACGCTGGAAAGCCTGCAGACGCTGATCGACCGCCCCGACGAACGCCATGACGGCGTGCGCAGCATCGTGCCCGAAATCCGCGAAGGCACCATCACCACGCAGGGGCTCTCGTTCAGCTATCCCGGCGCCAGCCAGCCGTCGCTGCGGGAACTGAACCTGCGGATCACGCCCGGCGAGCGGATCGGCATCATCGGGCGGGTCGCGTCGGGCAAGTCCACGCTGGGCCGGGTGCTGTGCGGCCTCTATGCGCCCACCGGCGGCGCGATGCTGGTGGACGAGATCGACAGCCGCCAGCATCACCCGCACGAACTGCGCGCCGCCTTCCGCTATGTCGGGCAGGATTCGCAACTGTTCAGCGGATCGATCCGCGAAAACCTGCTGCTGGGCGCCCGCGAGGCGGACGACGCGAAGCTGATCGATGCGCTGCGGCGGTCGGGCGCGGACCGGATGTTCGGCCGCGACGCCGCCGGCTTCGACCTCCATATCGGCGAGCGCGGCAGCCGCCTGTCGGGCGGGCAGCGCAGTTTCCTAGTGCTCGCCCGCGCGCTGGTCGAACCCTGCCGCCTGCTGTTCCTGGACGAGCCGACCGGCGCGATGGACAGCCAGACCGAGGCGATGTTCATCCAGCATCTGGGCAGCGCGCTGGAAAGGGACCAGACGCTGGTCGTTTCCACCCACCGCCATGCGCTGCTGAACTTGGTCGACCGCGTCATCGTCATCGATCAGGGCCGGATCATCGCGGATGGCCCGCGCGATCTGGTCGTCAGCCTGTTGCAGCAGCAGGCGATGGAGAAGACGGAAGCAAAAGCCGGGGAGAAGGCCGCGGAGACGGCCGGATGATCGCGCGGCCGCCTTTCGCATGGCAGGCCGGCATAAGCGGGCTGGCCGCGCTGTCCTGCGCGACCGGGCTGACGCTCGCCCTGCTGAACGGCGGCCGCCCGGTCGATCCCCCCGCCACCGCCCGGCCCGCCGCATCGCCGAAGGCGGTCATCCCGCCCCAATATCGCGCGCTCGTCGCCATGACGACAATCGCCGACAGCAGCGCGCCGGAGGGCAGGGACGCCCGGAAAGAGAATGACGCCCTACCCTTCTCGCACAACCGGGTGGCGGCGATCGCACCCTTCATGGCGCTCGGCCCGACGGGGTCGAACCACGACCGCGCGCTGCAATGCCTGACGCAGGCCGTCTATTATGAGGCCGGATACGAACCCGAAGCCGGGCGCCGCGCCGTCGCCCAGGTCGTGCTCAACCGCGTGCGCCACCCCGCCTTCGCCAAATCGGTCTGCGGCGTCGTCTATCAGGGGTTCCAGGCGCCCGGTTGCCAGTTCAGTTTCACCTGCGACGGCTCGCTCGCTCGCCGTCCCGCGCCACAGGCATGGGCGGAGGCGCGACGGATCGCGGCGGAGGCGCTGGCCGGCGCGGTCTACGCCCCGGTGGGCACGGCGACCCATTATCATGCCGATTATGTCTTCCCGCGCTGGGCGCCCTATCTGTCGAAGCTGGCGAAGATCGGCGCGCATATCTTCTATCGCTGGCCGGGCAGCTGGGGCCTGCCCAATGCCTTTCTCGCCCGCTATGTCGGCGGCGAATATGTGCCGGCCGTGGACCTTTCCCGCTTCGCCGCGCTCCCCTCGTCGCAGATCGCCTATCCCGCCGTCGCCGCCCTGCCCGAACGCCGGGCGGACAACGACCTTGGCGGCCGGCTCGACCCGACAAAGGGCTGGACGCTCGCCATTCCCGACCCGGCCCAGACGCATGGATCGCTGAGCGGCATCCTGGCCCGGCAGGGCGATGCCCCATCCCCGTCCACACCCGCCGCGACACCGACCACCCGCCTCGCCTCGGCGGACGAAAGCCATCAGGAGAAACACCCATGATCGCCCGCTGGACCCGCTGGGTCCGCACGCAATCCGGCAGCCGACAGATCATCCTTTTCAGCGCGGGGGGCATGCTGCTGTTCCTGCTGTGGGCCAGCCTCGCCACGGTCGACGAAGTGACGCACGGGCAGGGGCGCGTCATCCCCTCCAGCAAGGCGCAGGTGATCCAGAGCGCCGAGCCGACGACGATCAAGGAAATCCTGGTGCGCTCCGGCCAGAAGGTGCGCCGGGACCAGTTGCTGGTGCGCCTGGACGACGCGATCCTGGGCTCCGAACTGGGGCAGTTGCAGGCCGAGACGCGGTCGCTTTCCGCCCGCGCCGGGCGTCTTGGGATGGAGGGCACCGGGTCCGGCGCGATCTGCGCCGCCACCGCCGATGGCACGATCGCGCCCGAATGCCGGCAGGAACAGGCGCTGGCGCAGGTGCGCGAATCGACCTTGCGCAGCCGGCAGGCGGCACTCGCCGCCGCCGTCGACCAACGCAGCCGGGAAATGGCGGAGGCGCAGGCCACCATCCAGAGCCTGGAGGGCAGCGCGCAGCTCGCCCAGCGTCAGGTCGACATGCTGGAACCGCTCGCCGCCAAATCCGTGGTGCCGCAGACCGACCTGCTCACCGCCCGGCGCGAACTGAACGACACGCAGGGCCGCCTTGCCGCCGCGCGCCAGCAATCCTCGCGCGCCGCCGCCGCGATCCGCGAGGCGCAGGCCCAGCGGTCGGAGGCCAGTTTCCAGTTCCGGCAGGATGCGCTGAACGAACGCAGCGAATTGCAGGCGAAGATCGCCGTCAACAGCGAATCCCTGCGCGGCGCGAAGGGCCGGGCCGAGCGCGCCGAAATCCGCTCGCCCGTGGATGGCCTTGTCAACGACGTGCAGGTGACGACCATCGGCGGTTTCGTCAGCCCCGGACAGAAGATCATGCAGGTGGTGCCGATCGGCGAGAAACTGCTGGTGGAAGCGCGGGTGCGCCCCAGCGACATCGCCTTCATCAAGGCCGGCGACCATGCGGTGGTGAAAGTGACCGCCTATGATTTCTCCATCTATGGCGGCCTGTCGGGCACGGTGCAGCAGATTTCGGCCGACAGCGTCTATGACGAGACGACCAAGGAAGCCTATTTCACCGTCGTCGTGGAGACCGACCGCTCCTATCTGACCTCCGGCACCCGGCGCCTGCCGATCACGCCGGGCATGGTCTGCGACGTGGAAGTGCTGACGGGGCGCAAGACCATCCTCGCCTATCTGCTCAAGCCGGTAATGAAGGCGCGGTCGGAGGCATTGCGCGAACGATAGAATATCCTGCGATAGATGGGGATAGCTGGATGGCTGCCCCCGTTCGCCTCCGGATCAGGTCCGGGGCAGGCTCCGGGCCTGTCGAAGCGCGAAAGCCGTCACGTGCCTGCTTTCGACCTGAGCGCCTGCCAGAGGGCCGTCCTTAGGCTCGGCCCGAACGGGTTGGATTGAACGCCCGATGCTGTAGCGACGAGCGACCGGCGGGGACGTGCGATTATCGCAGGGCAGCGAACCGGCGCCCTTCGGCCGGCACGGTGCTGGCAACCCGATAGCCATGCATCCAGCGGCCCGCCGCGCCGAAGGTGATGATCGGCCGATAATCGGACGCCGCCATGGCCGAGGCCAGCCGGTCGGTCATATTGTCGAGGATCACCGCCTGCCCGTCCACGCGGGCGACCAGCACGGCATGGTCGGCGCGGCGCACCAGATCCCGCGCGATCACCAGGAACAGCGCCCGGCGATCAAAGCCCATCGCTTCGAGCAGGCGCATCTTGGCGATCGCATAATCCTCGCAATCGCCCGTGCCGCGCGACAGCGCACTGGCCGCGGTGGACCATTGGTCGGCGACACCGGCGGCGCGGATGTCGTCTACGAAACGCAGCCGCCCATTGACCCAGCGGTTGACGGCATCGACCTGTTGCCGGGGCGCAAGGCCGCGCCCACCCTCGACCAGCGTCCGCCACACGCCATTGCGCGGCAGCGCCGCCGCGACGCTCGCCCATTTCCGGTCGAGCGGCGTATGGCTGATCGGCAGGGCATTGCTGCCGAAGAAATCGACCGGCCCGGCCAGCACCGCCGGCGCGGAGCGGACGAAGGGCGCCTGCGGATCGGCGCGATCGGCCATCGGAGCGCGGCAGTCCACATCCCCGTCGGCCCCCTGGGCGGCGGGCGCGACGCGCAGGAACATGCGCAGCGTCTCCGGCACGATCGAGGGCGCATCGCCATGGAACAGGGCCGGCGCGGCCGGCGGCAGATAGCGCGCCCAGACCGACAGCCGGTCGCCAAAGGATCGGCCCGCCAATGCCGAGACGACGATCTCCGGCCCGGCCGAGGGTTCAGGGGTGATGGCGAAAGCGGGCGGCGTGTCGGTAGACTGCCGGGCGCTCACCTGGCTGAGGCGGCTGGGCCGGCCACCGAGCAACGCGTCGGCGATCCGGGTTCCGCCGCTCGACGCCCCCGCCATCGGCCCGGCGCAGGGCGTGATGGTCAGGGACTGGGCGGTCAGGGACTGGGCGGCGGCCGCCGTCGAAAAGACGCTGGCGGCGGCAAGGGTCAATCCCGCCGCAACGGCGCAACCGCGCGCGCGAAGGCCGGATAGGGGATGAGCGACATACCGCATGTCGCGCAATATCCGGGGTCAAGGATAAGATTCTGGTCAGCCAACATGGTTAACCATGCTTTACCCGACGGCATGGCCCCGCCAGATCCCCGCAGCATGACGGTGCCGGTCATAATGGCCCCGGAATGGCTGCCATTTTTTGAGAAGCGATCCTGCGGATGAACGGCCGGTACGGCGAGACACAGGCAGGAGGCAAGGCAGAGCGAAAGCATTTTCCAGTCAGATGGAAATGCAGTTCGGCGCAGCCAATCCCCTGACGGTTCGGGAAAATGCCACACATAAAAGCCGGGAGCGGTTGATCCGGCGCGATCGGATCGCAAACCCCTCCGATCCCGGAAATCGAAGGTCACGCGTGGATGGTGCATCCATATCGCCGGAGGCGCCACAAACCGGGCGGTGGTGGGCGATGACAGGCTCGAACTGCCGACATCCTCGGTGTAAACGAGGCGCTCTACCAACTGAGCTAATCGCCCCCTTGCGGGATAGACCGGCTATCTATGCAAATCTGGGGAAGGGTCAAGCCGGTTCCGCCACGGATCGCATATTCCCCATGGGTCAGCCTGCCGCCGCCGCCAGGCTGCGGCGGCTCGCGCCGTGCCAGCGCGTCAAGGCTTCCGCCGCCCCGTCGGACAGGGCGATGAACACGCGCCGGCCATCGGTGGGGTCGGCATGGCGTTCCAGCATGCCGCGATCGGTGAGCTGGCGAATCCACCGCAGCGCCGTCGTCGGCGGCACGGCCGCGGCGATGCACAGGCTGGAAACCGACACGCGCTCGCCGGCCAGCCTTGCCGCCATCAGGTCCAGCATCATGTCCCAGGCCGGATCGGCGAACAGGTCGGCCGGCAGGAACTGGTCGCGCAGCCGCCTTGTGCGGATCAGGTCGCGGATCTGCATGGCCGTCAACGTCCCCGTGCCGCCCATGGCCATGTCCGGCGCGCGCGGTGCCGGCGCGGGCGCCATGTCCAGATAGCTTCCCGGCCGGCCCGACAGCGCCGTGACGCCGGCGGCTGGCGCGGCCGTCCCGCCATGGCGGGTCAGCGCGTCCAGCCGCCGCGCCAGCCGGCCGACCTCCTCGCTCAGCCGCTGCAGCCGGCTCGTCTCGCTCTCCCGGCCGATATCGGACAATGCCGCGGGCACGGCACGCCCGGCGATCGCCATGGACAGGGCGCTGGCCAGTTCGACCGGCCCCGGTTCGCACAGCAATTGCACCGATGCATCGTGCAGCTGGGCAAAGGCGGCGTCGACGCTCTCCATCCCCGCGATGACGATCAGCTGGGTGCCCGAAGCGCGGGCCATCATGTCCAGCCGCGCGGCGAGCGGCACGAGCGTCGTGTCCGCCGCCGACCAGTGCAGCAGCACCACGTCGACATCCACCGTGCGTTCCAGCCGCGCCTCCGCCTCGGCCACCGGCACGCCGCCCAGAAGGCGCAGCCCCACGGCGTTGGCCATCGCCGCGATCTGATCGCGCACCGGGTCCCCGGCGAAGATCATCAGGCTGGGCCGCAGGTCCGGCATCGATTCCGCTACGGAAACCGGATCTCGCGATTCCCGACTCCAATCTCGATATGATGCCATGGTCCCGATGTCCTCGATCATGCGCCAAGCCCCCGTGCCACTTTTGTTCCCGCCATTATGCGTAACTGATTCCTGCCCGTCGCCCGCACCTTCCTCCATTATGGAGAAGGATCGGGAGCGCCGAAGCCCTGCCTTCGATTGCCGGGCAGGCGTGCTATCGCGTTGAGCCAGAAGACCCATATGTTTCGATATCGATATGACCTGTGGTTGGACCGCGGTGTAATCATCCATTTCAGAGTCATTTGCCGCATTGCACCACAGACCAATGTTCCCAATATGTTCTCACCAGGGCCATGTCGAGCGATTTTTCGGCATGATTTCCGCAGCGCAGTGGCGGCGCGGCATGAGAATGATTCTCGACTAAGGTCTAACCCGCCTTCTCATTTGACTCCGTCCCCTCATCCGCTATGGCGCTGCCATCGGGATTCACCCGCCTTGACCGCCGGTTGATGCCCCTTCCATTCCGGGGAGGACAAGGAAGGGCGCGGCCTCCTCACCCGCGCGGCCGGGCACTTGCGAGGAGACGCACGACCTATGACCGCCATCGGACAGGACAGCCTGGGCACCCGCGATACGCTGAGCGTGAGCGGCAAGGACATTGGCTATTATTCGCTGAAGAAAGCCGCCGAAAAGCTGGGCGATGTGAGCCGCCTTCCCTTTTCCATGAAGGTGCTGCTGGAAAACCTGCTCCGCTTCGAGGATGGTGTGACCGTCACGGTCGAGGATATCCAGGCGATCGTAGACTGGCAGGTCGACCGCAAGTCCGAGCGCGAGATCCAGTATCGCCCCGCCCGCGTGCTGATGCAGGATTTCACCGGCGTTCCCTGCGTGGTCGACCTGGCCGCCATGCGCGACGCGATGAACGCGCTGGGCGCCGACGCGACCAAGATCAACCCGCAGGTGCCCGTCCACCTCGTCATCGACCACTCGGTCATGGTCGACGAATTCGGCACGCCCAAGGCGTTCGAGGACAATGTCGAGCTGGAATATCAGCGCAATGGCGAGCGCTACGACTTCCTGAAATGGGGCTCCAAGAGCCTCGACAATTTCAAGGTCGTGCCTCCCGGCACCGGCATCTGCCATCAGGTGAATCTTGAGAATATCGCCCGTGCCGTCTGGTCGTCGGTCGATGCTTCGGGCGCGACCGTGGCCTATCCCGACACCTGCGTCGGCACGGACAGCCACACCACCATGATCAACGGCCTGGGCGTGCTCGGCTGGGGCGTGGGCGGTATCGAGGCAGAGGCCGCGATGCTGGGCCAGCCGGTCTCCATGCTCATCCCCGAAGTCGTCGGCTTCAAGCTGACCGGCGCGCTGGCCGAAGGCATTACCGCCACCGACCTGGTGCTCACCGTCACGCAGATGCTGCGCGCCAAGGGCGTGGTCGGCCGCTTTGTCGAGTTCTACGGCCCGGGCGTTTCGGCGCTCAGCCTTGCCGACCGCGCGACCATCGCCAACATGGCGCCGGAATATGGCGCGACCTGCGGCTTCTTCCCGATCGACGGCAAGACGCTGGATTACATGCGCCTGACCGGCCGCGAAGAAGACACCATCGCGCTGACCGAAGCCTATGCCAAGGCGCAGGGCTTCTGGCTCGACACGACCGCCGCCGATCCGGTGTTCACCGACACGCTGGAACTGGACATGGGCAGCGTCGTCCCCAGCCTTGCCGGCCCCAAGCGCCCGCAGGACAAGGTCGCGCTGACGCAAGTCGACGATGTGTTCAACGCCGACCTGGAGAAGGTCTACAAGAAGACCGCCCCCGCCCGCGTCGCGGTGGACGGCAAGGATCATGACATCGGCGACGGCGACGTGGTGATCGCCGCGATCACCAGCTGCACCAACACCTCCAACCCCTCCGTGCTGGTCGCCGCCGGCCTCGTCGCCAAGAAGGCGGTCGAAAAGGGCCTGAAGCCCAAGCCCTGGGTCAAGACCTCGCTGGCGCCCGGCTCCCAGGTCGTCACCGACTATCTGGAGAAGGCCGGGCTGCAGACCTATCTGGATCAGATCGGCTTCAACCTGGTCGGCTATGGCTGCACCACCTGCATCGGCAATAGCGGCCCGCTGGCCGAGCCGATCAGCAAGGCGATCAACGGCAACGACATCGTCGCCGCCTCCGTCCTGTCGGGCAATCGCAACTTCGAAGGCCGCGTCTCGCCGGACGTGCGGGCGAACTTCCTCGCCTCGCCGCCGCTGGTCGTCGCCTATGCGCTCAAGGGCACCGTCACCACCGATTTCGTCGCCACGCCGATCGGGCAGGGCAGCGACGGCAGCGACGTGTACCTCAAGGACATCTGGCCGACCAATGAAGAGGTCCGCTCGGTCATGGACGGCGCGCTGACCCGCGAAATGTTCGTCAGCCGCTATTCGACCGTCTTCACCGGCGACGCCCGGTGGCAGGCGATCAGCGTCGAGGGGTCCGACACCTACAGCTGGCGCGCCGGCTCCACCTATGTCGCCAACCCGCCCTATTTCGAGGGCATGGGCATGACCCCGGCACCGGTCGGCGACATCATCGAGGCCAAGCCGCTGGCGATCTTCGGCGACTCGATCACCACCGACCACATCTCGCCCGCCGGCAACATCAAGGCATCCTCGCCCGCCGGCACCTGGCTGCAGGAGCATCAGGTCGCGCAGGCCGACTTCAACAGCTACGGCGCGCGCCGCGGCCATCATGAAGTGATGATGCGCGGCACCTTCGCCAACATCCGCATCAAGAACCAGATGCTGGACGGGATCGAAGGCGGCATGACCCGCTATGATGGCGAAGTGATGCCGATCTACGACGCGGCGATGAAGCACAAGGCGGACGGCTCCGCGCTGATCGTCATCGCCGGCAAGGAATATGGCACCGGCTCGTCGCGCGACTGGGCGGCGAAGGGCACCAGCCTGCTGGGCGTGCGCTGCGTCGTGGCCGAGAGCTTCGAGCGTATCCACCGTTCGAACCTGGTCGGCATGGGCGTGCTGCCGCTGCAGTTCAAGGATGGCGAAGGCCGCGAAGCGCTGGGCCTGACCGGCGACGAGACCTTCACCGTCAGCAATGTGTCGGGCCTCAAGCCCCGCCAGGACGTGGACGTGGCCGTGAAGCGGGCCGATGGCTCCACCTTCACCTTCACCGCCCGCTGCCGCATCGACACGGTGAACGAGCTGGAATATTTCCTGAACGGCGGCATTCTGCCCTACGTGCTGCGCAAGCTCGCCGCCTGATCGGCAGCGACGGCATGATATCGGCCGGGGTGCTCCACATGCGGGCACCCCGGCTTTTTCGTGCGTCAGAACCATTGCCCCGCCGTCGGCATCGGGCCGGTTGCGCCGGGCCGATGGCACCGGATATGCTGCGCCGGGCTTCCGGTTCAGCGCGATGTCCGGCCGACCGGTGACGGGCTTTATCGCTCCCGATCCTTCCGCCCACCCCATGCCTGAAAGGCAAAGCCCATGCGCCGCCTGATCGACCTCAGCCATGATATCGTCGCGGGCATGACGACCTATAAGGGGCTGCCCGGCCCCGCCATCTGCGATTACTGGACGCGCGAGCAGTCCGCCCGGAATTTCAGCGACGGCAGCAGCTTCCAGATGGGCCGGATCGACATGGTGTCGAACACCGGCACCTATCTGGACGCGCCCTTCCACCGTTTCGAGGATGGCGACGACCTGTCCGCCCTGCACCTCTCCCGGATCGCCGACCTGCCCGGCCTCGTCGTCCGCCATGCGCCGGAACGCGGGCTGGCGGTGGACGCCGGCGCCTTTGCCGACATCGAATGCGCGGGCCGCGCCGTGCTGGTCGACACCGGCTGGAGCCGGCACTGGGGCACCGACGCCTACCTCTCCGACCACCCCTTCCTGACCGCCGCCGCCGCTGAACTGCTGGTCGCGCGCGGCGCGGCGCTGGTCGGCATCGACAGCCACAATATCGACGACACGCGCGGCACCACGCGGCCCGTCCACCGCATCCTGCTGGGCGCCGACATCCTCATCTGCGAACATATGACCAACCTCGCCACCCTGCCCGACGACAATTTCCGCTTCACCGCCGCCCCACCAAAGATCTGCGGCATGGGGACGTTTCCGGTGTGCGCCTTCGCTGTGGTGGAGGGGCGGTGAGGGGAATGAAAGCTCCTGGGGATTTTAGTGGCAGCGAGTTGGAAGCGCGCGACGACGACACAACCCTGCCTTCCGCCACGAGCGATCTTCAAAACGGTCGTTAGATCGCGAGATGCTCCCCAGCGTCAACATGATCAGCGATAGCCGACAATTTAGAGAAGCGGATCAGCGCGTAGAATGAGAGTCCTCGCACGGCTTAAAGCCCGCGCCACATGGCCATCCCTTCCGGCAAGGGCGCCTGCAAATGGTCAGGATAGCCAAATATCGGATCCGCCCGTCCTGCAAGGAATATGTGAAATAGTGATTTCTTCTTCCAGTAGAACTCGCGCTCGCGGGTCACCCTCACCACAAATCCGGCATTCTTGACCGGGAAGTGGTCGACCACCCAATTCGTGCGACCCATCGATATGCCGAGTCCGGCGCCGCCGCTACGCATGCTAAGATCGAAAAGACGGTTCGCCTCCGCGCGAAGCTCAGCCCACCTTTGATATGCCAGAATCTGAGCATGACGCTCCTCCTCTATACCACCAGGATAAAGTGTCTGAATTAAAGCATTCAGTTCGTCGTGGTCTGCTCCGCTCCACCACGCCGCATGACGAACGCTCGCAGCTTGAGAGAGGCTTTGGCCAAGCGCTCCCAAGAATAGACGGAAGCCATACTGAATCTCGAGGCTCGGCGGCGCATGTTCTTCAGTTGGATGCTGTGAAATCGCCACTTTAAGCTATCATATCCATTGGGGTCTATCGAGTCCGGTCCGCCTGAAAACTACCATTCCGCAAACCACCCTACCCCGTCAACCCGTCGATCGCCGCCCAGCCATGGGCGCTCAGTGCCCTCACCTGCTTTGCCCTCCCGGCATTCATACCGCCCAGCGCGATGACGGTCATGCCCTGCGCCTGACGGGCGAGCCGGGCGAAGCCGATCCGACCGAGGGTTGGTGCGCCGGGGTGAGAGCGCGTGGGGAAGGCGGGCGATATCAGCACCATGTCTGCCCCCCTCGCCCGCGCGCGATTGAGTTCCCGCGCGTCATGCGCCGGCGCGCTGTGGATGGGCGGGATGCGACCGGCCGATGCGTGGCGGCGTGTCGCGCGGCCGTGCCAGCCATCGGCGCGCCAGGCCGCCGCCTCGGTCGCCGTGCCCGCCAGCAGCAGGAGCAGGCCATGCCGCCGGGCAATCACCCGCATCGCGTCGAACAGCTGGCGCCGCTCCGCCACCGGCAGGCTGTAATGGCGCAGGATGATGCCCGCCCCCCGCGGCAGGCAGGCGGCGGCGGCAAGCAGCGTCGGCTGCGCAATCCGCTCGTCGGTCAACAGCCACAGGCGCGGTATCGCGCGCGCGCCGCCATGTCGCCCGGCCGCATATTTGCAGTAGAACCCCGTCATCGCCCTGCCTATAGCAGCGCGCATGACAGGCTGCACGGAACAAGAGGCCGCCGCCCAGCGGCTGGCGACGATCAGGACAGGCATCGCCCGCGCGGCGGCGGTGGCCGGGCGCGATCCGCAGGACATCGCGCTGATCGCCATATCGAAAACCCATGATGCTCCCGCGATCACGCCGCTGATCGCCGCCGGCCAGCGCCTGTTCGGCGAGAACCGGGTGCAGGAAGCGCAGGGCAAATGGCCGGCGCTCAAGGAGGCGCATCCCGATATCGCGCTGCATCTGGTCGGCCAGCTGCAATCGAACAAGGCCGCCGATGCCGTCGCCCTGTTCGACGCGATCCACAGCCTCGACCGCCCCTCGCTGCTGACCGCGCTCGCCAGGGCGATGGATACGGGCGGGCGGCAGGTGCCTTGCTTCGTCCAGGTCAATATCGGCGCGGAGGAGCAGAAGGGCGGTTGCACCATCGCCGATGTGCCCGCGCTGGTCGCCGCCGCGCGCGCCGCCGATGTGCCGGTGGCCGGGCTGATGTGCGTGCCCCCCGCCGATGTGGAGCCCGCCCCCTATTTCGCGCTGCTCGCCAAGATCGCGCGGGAAGAGGGGCTGACCGGCCTCTCCATGGGCATGTCCGGCGATTATGAGACGGCGGTGATGCTGGGCGCGACGCATGTGCGCGTGGGCACCGCCCTGTTCGGCGCCCGCCCGCCCATCACGCCCACGGGCTGATGGCCCGTGCGCTGGCAGGCAAGCGAAAGGCCCGCCCCGGCGTAGCGGGACGAGCCTTCCCCCTCCCCCTTTTATCCGGTCAGAACGCGGCGCGCAGGGTCACGCCATAGGTGCGCGGCTCGGCGAGATAGGCGGTGATCAGCTGGTTCGCCATCGGCGCGCCAAGGGCGAACTGGCCGGTGGTCGATGTCGCCGGGCTGCTCGACTGCAACGGGGCGCTGAAGGCGACCTGCGTATAATCGGTGTTGAAGATATTCTGGCCCCAGAATTCCAGCGCCCATTTCTGCTCCGGCCCACGGATGCCGACACGGGCATTGAAGATCGCAAAGCCATCCTGCTTCTTTTCCGGGAACAGGTCCGAGCCGGTATTATAATCGCTGGTCATGCGGCCATCGATGTAGAACAGGCCGGAAAGGCCGCCGCTGCCGATATCCGGCGTCCAGGCGAAGCTGGCCGTCGTCACGAATTTGGGCGCGTTCGAATTGGTGCTGCCCGGCAACAGGAACAGCGCCGGGTCCAGCGGCACCGCGCCGTTGCTGCTGCCCACCAGCCGGTTGGCGAACTTCGCGTCGGCATAGGTGAAGCCGCCGGTCACGCGGACATTGCGGATCGGCGAGGCGTTCAGCTCCAGCTCCACGCCCTGGGTGATGAGGCCCGGCGACACATCGCCCTTGGCGCAGGTGCGGGTGGCGCTGAGCGCGGCACTACACCCATTGATATTCTGGACGATGAAGCTGGTGCCGTTGAAGGTATTGAGCTGGAAATTGGTGAATTCCTGCCGGAAGGCGGCGACATTCGCGCCCCAATGCGGCTGGCTGTATTTCAGGCCCAGTTCGAAGGCGTCCACCGTCTCCGCGCTGAAGCGCAGCGACGCCGCATCGGCATCGCTGCGCGGCGAGAACACGGCGGGCACCGGGTTGAGCCCGGTGGTGCCCAGCTGGAAGCGATCCAGATTATAGCCGCCCGCCTTGTAACCACGCGAATAGCTGCCGTAGACGAGCAGGTTGTTCACCGGCTTCCATGAGAGGACGGCGGTGCCGGAAAACTCGCCATTGCTGATCTTGTCGTTGAGGTCGAGCGCGTTGAGCCCGGTGCTGGCATTGCCAAGGCAGCCCAGCGTCAGGATGCCGCCGGCCAGCGCCTGCGCGGAACCGAGCGCCGGATTGGTGGCGATGCCGGGCAGTCCGCTTGCCTGCAGCGCGGCGCAGGTGGCGTTGTTGTTGTTGAGATCGGCCGAGAAACGCTTGGTCTCATGGGTGTAGCGCAGGCCCAGGGTCAGATCGAGCGTGTTGGTCAGATGCACGATATTATGGGTGAACAGCGCCCAGTTCTTGCTCTTCTGATAATAGAGCGAATTGGTGTCGCCGGTGCCCGAGGGGATGGCGGCCAGGGCGCGCAGGCCGGTGCCAAGGCCCGAGGAGATCGCCCCGGCCTGCGCCGCCGCCGTCCCGGCCGGCAGGCCCGCCTGCAGGAAGGCCGCGTTGAGGCCGGCATTGAGCTGCGCCTGCGTGCCGGTGATAAGCGCGCTGGTCGCGGTGCCATTGGCACAGGCGGCAAGCTGCGCCGGCGAGAAATTGCTGTTGACGCCGGCGCCCGCCAGCAGGCGGCAGGCGGCGAAACGGCCATAGTCCGCGCCGAAGCGGATATTGTCGCGCAGCGTCAGCTTCTCGTCGGCATAATAGCCGCCCACCAGCCAGTCGAGCTTGTCGCCAAAGGCCGATCCCTGCAGCCGCAGTTCCTGCGTGAAGGTCTTGAACTGGCGGAAGGTGCCCGGATCGCGATAGAGCAGGTCGGCACGGTTATAGTCATAATCGCCATAGTCGCGGGACTTGTAGTCGCGATAGGCGGTGATGCTGGTCAGCTTCGCCCCGCCAAGATCGTAATTGACCTCGCCGGAAACGCCCCAGTCCTTGAGCTTGCTGGCATATTCGCGACCCGGGG
Source organism: Sphingobium aquiterrae (assembly GCF_037154135.1). Taxonomy (NCBI): domain Bacteria; kingdom Pseudomonadati; phylum Pseudomonadota; class Alphaproteobacteria; order Sphingomonadales; family Sphingobiaceae; genus Sphingobium; species Sphingobium aquiterrae. The sequence goes on along the minus strand of NZ_JBANFL010000001.1, from coordinate 60,171 downwards.
TGATCGAAAGATCGCGGGAGAAGGGATCGGACGGGATCGGGCCGCCCTGCGCCTGCAGGATGGTGGCGATGCGGTTGAACGGCGCGGTCGTATAGCCGCCGCCTGTCGCCGGACGGCGCTCGGTCGTTTCGATATAGGCGGCGCCACAGCAGCTTTCGTCGCGATGGGTATAGTCGCCGATGATGCGGACGGAGAGCGCGTCGCTGGGCTGGAACAGCGCCTGCCCGCGCAGGAAATAACGGTCGCGGTCATTGGTGTCGCCCACCTTGGCGCCGCTCGCGTCGACCAGCTTGTAGAAGCCGTCCCGCTTCGACCAGACGCCGTCCAGGCTGAGCGCGAGGCTTTCCGTGATCGGGCCGGTGACGCGGCCGGCGACGCGCCAGGCATCGTAATTGCCATAGGTCACGTCACCCTTGGCATGGAAGGTGAACTCCGGCGCCTTGCTGACGATGTTGAGCAGGCCGGCCGAGGCATTGCGCCCGAAGAGCGTGCCCTGCGGCCCGCGCAGCACCTCCACCCGCTCGATCTCGCCAAGGTCGGTCAGGCCCGCGCCGGTGCGCGAACGATAGACGCCGTCGATGAACACCGCGACCGAGCTTTCCAGCCCCGGATTGTCGCCCACCGTACCGATGCCACGAATGCGCGCGGAGCCATTGGCTTCCGTGCCGGTCGATGAGACGAGCAGCGAGGGCGCGAGCTGGTTCAGCTGCCGGATGTCGTTGGCACCGCTGTTCTGCAACGACTGGGCGGTCACGGCCGAAACCGCGATCGGCACGCTGGAAAGTGGGCTGGCGCGGCGCGTGGCGGTGACGATGATGTCGCCGACGGCGGCATCATCCTGCGGTGGCGCTTCTTGCGGCGCGACAGGCGCGGCGTCCTGCGCATGGGCCTGAACGGCGATAGCGATGGCGAGGGGTGCCACGCAGGCGGAAAGCAGCCAGCGGCCTTTTGTCATAATGATGTCCTCTCCTGATGCCCGGCTGTGTCGCCGCGTCCTTCATTACATCGAACAGTATATGCTTGATTCGGGTATGGCAAGGACCGCCCGCATTTGCGTGCAACTGAGCTATTTATACAATAGTCGGTATGGTGGGCGCGCCGGTACGGCACGGCGGGCATCAGCCCGTCCCGCAAGATCAGCATCGGCCGCTCAGCATTGATGGGTCAGCATCGATATGTCAGGGGGAAGCACAGCAGCCTGTCTTCCACCGGCACCAACGCCTCTGCGCCCGCCCCGGTTGCATCGCGAATCGCGGGCGCCGCCGCATCCAGCCCGCCCGTCAGCGCGCCAAAGGCCGGCATCAGCAGCTTGCGCGGGGTCCGCACGAAGCAGCGGCGCGAAACATGGCGGCCGCGCAGGGTGAGGCGCAGCTTGGGATGGAAATGGCCGGAGATTTCCGGGCGGGCCTCCGCCGGATCGGCCTCATGCCGCAGCACGATGCCGTCCACCACCGCTTCGGGCAGCACCACGCCGCCGATCATCGCCTGCGCCTCCGCAGGCAGGCCGATGTCGTGATTGCCCGTCACCCAATGCCAGGCGAGGCGGTCGGCAAGGCCGCGCAGGCGCTCGCGCGTCTCCCCGTCCATCCGGACGGCGCCCGCCATGTCGTGGAAACTGTCGCCCAGGCACCAGAGTTCGACCGCGTCCGTCCGGTCGACAAGCGCCGTCACCGCCTCCAGCGTCGCCCGGCTGTCATAAGGGGGCAGATGCTGGCCCGACCGCGCGAACCAGCTCGCCTTTTCGAAATGCAGGTCGGCAAGCAGCAGCGCGCGGCGGGCCGGCCAGAACAGGGCCGCCTGCCCACAGGCAAGGAAATGGTGCTGGCCGAACGAAAGGGGAACCATCGCTCGCCTATGCACTGGCGCGACCGGGCTTTCAACCATGCGGCAACGCTTCTATAGCGCGGCCATGGCCGACATTGCCCCGCAGGATCATTTCGAAGACAGCGCGCCGCTGACGGTCGCCGCGCTCTATCGCTTCACCGCGCTGGACGATCCCGCCGCGCTGCACGCGCCCCTGCTGGCGCTGTGCGAGGGGCAGGGCGTGCGCGGCACGCTGCTGCTGGCGCATGAGGGGCTGAACGGCACGATCGCGGGGCCTGGCGCAGGCATCGACGCGGTGATCGCGCATCTGCGCACCTTGCCCGGCTGCGCGGCGATGGAGGTCAAATATGCGACCGCCACGACCATGCCCTTCGGCAAGATGAAGGTGCGGCTGAAGCGCGAAATCGTGACCATGGGCGTGCCGGATCTCGATCCGGTGGCGGGCGCCGGCATCCGGGTGGAGCCGGAGGAATGGAACGCGCTGATCGCCGATCCCGACACGGTCGTGATCGACACGCGCAATAATTATGAGATCGCGATCGGCAGCTTTGCCAACGCCGTCGACCCGCACACCGCAACCTTCCGCAACTTTCCCGCCTGGTTCGACGCACAGGCGGAACGCTGGGCGGCGCAGGGGCGCTCACCCCGCATCGCCATGTTCTGCACCGGCGGCATCCGCTGCGAAAAGGCGACCGCCTATGTGCGCGACCGCGGCTTCGAGGATGTCCACCATCTGAACGGCGGCATCCTGCGCTATCTGGAACAGGTGCCGCCCGAACGGAGCCTGTGGCAGGGCGACTGCTTCGTCTTCGACGATCGGGTCTCGGTGGGCCACGGCCTGCGACAGGGCGATCATGCGATCTGCCAGGCGTGCGGCTGGCCGGTGGCAGCCGACAACCGCGAGGCCCATGCCGCGCAATGCGCGGGCACGGGTGCCTGGCGGGATCAATAGGCGCCGCCGCCGATGCCGCTTGCCGAGGCCAGGTGGAAGGGCTGCAGCGCGCTCTGGTCCGGCAACAGGAAGTCGACACGGTGCCGGCCGAAATCGATGGCGACCCGGTCGAACTGCCGCAGCGCCTTGACGCCCAGCAGCAGCGCGGGCTGATCGGCCACCCCAAGCACGCCGAAGGGGCCGCCGTCGGTGAACATCACCGGCAGGTTCCTGAGCACGATCTTCCCCATGGTGATACGGTCCAGCACGCCCCATTGCCCGTCCAGCGTCTCGCCCGTGACGCTGACGAGCTGCGCCGCACCCAGCATTGCGGCGGGCCGCGACGCCACCAGCTGCGTCATCAGCGCGCGGTTGCCGATGCTGTATTCCGTGCCGGTGTCCAGGATGACATGCACCTTGCGCTTGTTAGCCGTGCAATCGAGCAGGATCAGCTGGCCGTCGCGCCGCCGCGCGTCCACCGATACCACGTCGGGCACATAGTCCCGCATCACGCTGCTGGTGATCGTCATCTTGCCGGTGCGGAAGTTCATCACCAGCCGCTTGCCGCGCATCCCGTCCAGCCCCAGCAGGCCCGGCGCGCCCAGATGATCGCCCTCCAGCACCGGGGCGAGCGTGTCGCGCATGCGGGTGGCGCCAAAGCGGATGTCGGGCACGGCCACCGTCGACACATCGGCAAGGCCCGACATGGCAAGGATGGTGACGGGGCGGTCGGCCGTCAGCCCCAGCCGGGTCGCAAGCGCGTGGGAAATGACGGTGCGCTGCGATCCGGTATCGATGACGAAGGGCCATGGCCCGGTGCCGTTGACCTGAACGGGGATGCTGATCCGGCTGTCCGGCTGGGGGATGGCCTGGACGACCGCCGGCTCGGGGCCATCGACAGTCTGCTGCGCCGTCGCCGGGCCGGCGGCCAGGCCGGCCAGCGCGATCATCGCGGATAAGCACGCAACGCGCATGGCACCTCTCCCAAGGTGATTATGCGCGGCAGAATAGCATGGCGCGGGGGAATCCCCAAATGATCCCCAGACGCTCTGGAGGTTCGCTCAGTCCCTGCGCATCGCGGCGTTCACCAGCGCCTCCGCCTCCATCAGCAGCGCGTCGTCCACATCATGCCGGGCGACCATCTCCCGCCCGATGAGGATCAGCACCGGCACGGCGAGCGGGCTGACCCGGTCGAGCGGCCGGTGCAGCATCGTGGCCGCCGCGCGGTCGATCAGCTTGCCGAGGCGGCCGACATCGGTCATCCGCGCCCGCGCATCGGCCCAGGCGGCGCGCAGCAGCATATGGTCGGGCTCGTAGCGGCGCAGCACATCATAAACGAGGTCTGTGGAGAAGGTGACTTGCCGCCCGGTCTTGCGCTTGCCGGGGTGCTGCCGCTCGATCAGGCCGCTGATGACGGCCACGTCGCGAAAGGCGCGCTTGAGCAAGCTGGAGCCTTCCACCCATGCGACAAATTCATGGTCGAGGATGTCGGGGGTGAACAGGCTGGCCGGATCGGTGACGGGCTTGAGGCCATAGACCGCCAGCGCATAATCGTTGGAGACGAAGCCGATGGGCATCAGCCCCTGCGCGTCCATGCGGCGGGTGAGCAGCATGCCCAGCGACTGATGCGCATTCCACCCTTCGAAACTATAGGCGACCATATAATGCCGCCCTTCATGCGGGAAGGTTTCGACCAGCAGCTGGTCCGCCCCCGGCAGCGCCGAGCGCAGCTGCTGCATGTCCAGCCATTCGCGCACATCGTCGGGGAAGCGGTGCCATTGGGCAGGATCGGCGAGAAACGCGCGCACCCGGTCGGCCAGCCGGGTGGACATCGCCATGCGCGTGCCGCCCCAGCTGGGGATGCGCGCCGACCGGGTGGTGGCGCGCACGATCAGGTCGGTGGTGTCCATCCGCACCACCTCCAGCGCCATGCCCGCGAAGAAGAAGCAGTCGCGGGGCGAGAGGGTCGCGGCGAACCCCTCCTCCACCGTGCCCAGCTTGCGGCCATTGGCGAAGCGCACGTCGAGCACCGGCTGATCCACGATGATGCCCGCGTTCATCCGGTGCTGCTGGACGAAGCGGGGGTGGGTGACGCGCCAAAGCCCATCCGGCCCCTTCACCAGCCGCTTGAAGCGATCATAGGCACGCAACGCATAGCCGCCGCTCTCGATGAAACTCAACACCTGATGAAAGGCTTCGGGCGTCAGCGCGGAATAGGGCAGCGCACTCTGCACCTCGGCCAGCATTTCCGCTTCATCGAAGGGACCGGCGCAGGCGAGGCCCATGACATGCTGGGCCAGCACGTCGAGCCCTCCAGCGCGGAAATCATCGGCATCGCGCTCCCCCGCCTCCACGGCATCCAGCGCCGCGCGGGCTTCGAGATATTCGAAGCGGTTGCCGGGGATGAGGATGGCTTCGCTGGGCGTATCGAACCGGTGGTTGGCCCGACCGATGCGCTGGAGCAGGCGCGAGCTGCCCTTGGGCGCGCCCATCTGGATAACGCAATCGACATCGCCCCAGTCAACGCCCAGGTCGAGCGATGCGGTCGCCACCAGCGCGCGCAGCTTGCCCACCGCCATCGCCGATTCCACCTTGCGCCGCGCCTCACGCGACAGGCTGCCATGGTGGATGCCGATCGGCAGGTTATCGTCATTGACCGCCCAGAGTTCCTGAAAGATCAGCTCGGCAAGGCCACGGGTGTTGCAGAAGACCAGGGTCGTGCGGCGGCTGGCAATCTCCTTCATCACCTGGGCCGCAGCATATTTGCCCGAATGGCCGGACCAGGGGATGCGGCCTTGCGGGATCAGGATTTCGATCTCGGGGTCGGCGCCGGGATCGCCGATGACGGTCTGGACCGCCTCGATATCCCCATCCGGCGCGAGCCAGGCGCGATAGGCATCCACATCGGCGACGGTTGCGGACAGCGCGACCCGCCTCAGCGCCGGATTGATCCCCTGCAAGCGCGCAAGGCAGAGGCTGAGCAGGTCGCCGCGCTTCTGGGTGGCGAAGGCGTGGACTTCATCGACAATGACGGTGCGCAGGTCGGCGAAGAGCAGCCGGCTGTCCTCATGGCTGAGCAGCAGGGAGAGCGATTCCGGCGTCGTCAGCAGGATCTGGGGCGGGCGCACGCGCTGGCGGGCCTTGCGCTCGGCAGGCGTATCGCCGGTGCGGGTTTCCACGCGGATCGGCAGGCCCATTTCGGCGATGGGGGTCAGCAGGTTGCGCTGCACGTCTACCGCCAGCGCTTTCAGGGGCGAGATGTAGAGGCTGTGCAGCCGGCTCTCCCGCGGCGCCGCCTCCACCAGCTGCTCCAGCGAGGGCAGGAAGCCCGCCAGCGTCTTGCCCGCACCGGTGGGGGCGACCAGCAGTGCGTGGCGACCGGCACGGGCCGCGGCGAGCATGTCCAGCTGATGGCGGCGGGGCGCCCAGCCACGGTCCGCAAACCAGCGGGCAATCGGTGCTGCAAGGCCATATTTTCCAGCCGTTCCAGCCGCTCCGTCGGGCGGCGTTGCGGCGTCCGCACCGGGCGCATGATCGGATGGGGGCGGGCGCTGCTCCATGGCCGGGGTCTATCGCGATTTGGGGACGGGCGAAATCACCCAGGGCATATCCGTCGGCGCAAGTCGTGGAACCGACAGAAAATGCGACGCGTTGTGAATAGCTTAGGGCACCATTCCGAAATATCGCCGCTCTGGCAATGCCCCGCCGGGAAGCCCCAGACCTGCCGGGCGGAGACCAAAAAAAAGGCCGCCCCGAAGGACGGCCGTATAAGTTTTAGGAGAGGATGCCTGAAAGGCACGTCCTATGTGCGGCGCAGCGCGTCATGCTGCAAATGCGAATAAAACACTCATGGTTGCAAAAATTGCAACCGTCGCTCGGACGTCATATTTCCGTAGCGTCAACTTTGGAGAATCATCGCACGAAAAAACGCAACGGCGGGGCAATCATGTCTTTCCACACCTGCCTTGCGCCGCGAATCACCTGTCAGTGGCCAGCCTGCGGGCCGCGCTCCAGCCCGGACAGCGCAAGCTGCGCGTCGATCTGCGCCATCAACCGCTCCAGACCTGCCTCGTCCTTCGCCTCGGCGCGGGCGACCAGCACGTCCTGCGTGTTGGACGCGCGCAGCAGCCACCAGCCGTCCGCCGTGTTGACGCGCGCGCCGTCGGTATCGTTGACGGTGGCGCCGTCGGCCTTCAGGCGCGCGAGCACTTCGTCGATCACCGCGAACTTGCGGCTTTCATCCACCTGGAAGCGCATTTCCGGCGTGTTCACCATCGCCGGCATCTCGCCGCGCAACTGGGTGACGCTCTTGCCCAGCGCGGTCGCGGCGCGGATCAGGCGGATGGCGGCATAAAGCGCATCGTCAAAGCCATAATATTGATGCTTGAAGAACACATGGCCGCTCATCTCGCCGGCGAGCGGGCTGTCGGTCTCCTTCATCTTCGACTTGATGAGGCTGTGGCCGGTCTTCCACATCAGCGGCACACCGCCCAGCTCGGCGACCCGGTCATACAGCGCCTGGCTGGCCTTCACATCGGCGATGATGGTCGAACCGGGCAGTTCCTTCAGCACAGGCTCGGCATAGATGGAGAGCAGCTGATCGCCCCAGATCACCCGGCCCTCGCCGTCGATCGCGCCGATGCGGTCGCCGTCGCCGTCGAACGCCACGCCGAAGTCCAGCTTCTTCTCGGCGACCAGCGCCTTCAGGTCGACAAGGTTCTTTTCCTCGGTCGGGTCGGGATGGTGGTTGGGGAAATTGCCGTCGACATCGGTGAACAGCGTATAATGTTCGCCGGGGATCAGCTTCACCAGCTTCTCCACGATCGGGCCGGCAACGCCATTGCCCGCGTCCCAGCCGATGCGATAGGCGGCGCCGTCGAAATTCTCCATCAGCCGCGCGACATAGCGGTCCATGATGTCCACGCTCTCGCTGCCGGCGCTGCCTTCGATCCAGTCGCCTTCCTGCGCCATCCTGCCCAGCAGCTGGATGTCCGCGCCGAAGAAGGGGCGGTGCTGGAACACCATCTTGAAGCCGTTGTAGTTGGCCGGGTTGTGGCTGCCGGTGATCTCGATGCCGCCGTCCACGTCCAGCACGGCTTCGGCATAATAGAGCATCGGGGTCGGGCCTTCGCCGATCCGCACGGCATGGATGCCGCTTTCGTTCAGGCCCTTGACCAGCGCCGCTTCCAGGATCGGCGAGCTGACGCGGCCGTCATATCCGACCGCGACCTTCGATCCCCCGGCCCGTGCGATGAGCGTGCCGAAGCCGCGACCGATGGCATAGGCATCCGCCTCGCCCAGCGTCTCGCCGATAATGCCACGAATGTCATATTCACGCAGGGAAGTGGGGTGGAAGCTGTGGGTCATTGATGATCCTGTCTCTGGGGTTGGGATTCAGCGGTGGGGAATGCGGCGACCCGCCCGTGGTTCATTCTTTCCGGTCATGATGCCGCAGCATGACGTCGCGCGCAGCATTAATCTTGGCCGCCAGCGCCTCCGTACCCCCCTTGTCGGGGTGGACAGTGGCGATAAGGCGGCGATGTGCGGCCCTTATCTGGTCCGGATCGGCGTCAATCGGCAAACCGAGCAACGCGGCGGCCTCCGTGGGCGATTCGTCCGCGGGCGTGATTCGGGGTGGGACGGGCCGGGGCCGGGGGCTTGCGCGCCCCTTCGCCTGCCGCGTGCGCCACAGGTAGAAGCCGCCGGAGATCAGCAGCGGCACCGCGCCGGCCAGCGGCTTGCCCTTGGCGGCGAGCACCGCGCCGACGATGGCGAGCCCCAGCGCCGCGCCATCCCGCGCGGTCATGCGCTGCAGCCTGCCGGTGACGATCAGCCAGCCGGCAAGGCCGATGAGCAGCGCGGCCAACAGACCCATCAGGCTACCCCACGCTCCTCCGATGAATTGGCCTCCGGCGATCCAGAATCCGGGGATTGGGCATCCGGCGATCGCGCCTCTGCCTCGCTGACCAGCGGCAAGGCGAGCCCGGCCACCATCTCGCGCAGTTCCTGCCGGGCGGCGACATGGCTGATACCCAGTTCGCCCAGATGCCCCTTGTCGAGCAGGGTGAGGCCCGAGGGGAAAAGTTCGCGGAAGATCACGCGTTCCGACAGCCCCGGGATGACGCGGAAGCCAACCCGGCGGGAAAGCTCCATCAGCGCATCGCCCACGCGCTTCTTGTTGCGCGCATCGTGATGCTGGACGCGGTTGCGCAGCACCACCCAGTCGATGGAAACGCCGTCGGCCTTTGCCCGCTCCTTGCGCGCTTCGAAGATCAGCTCGGAATAGAAGCTCAGGCGGCGAACCTTGAAGGTTTCCGCATCCACTTGCCCGATCAGGTCGAAATCGACGAAGCTGTCGTTCATCGGCGTGACCAGCGTATGCGCGCGCGCCGCCATGTGGCGGGCAAAGGCATCGTCGCGGCCGGGCGTATCCACGATCAGGAAATCCTTGCCGGCGCCCACGGCGGCGGCTTCCTCTTCCAGCGCGGCCGTGCTGTCGCCCTTCAGCACCGCGCAATCGGGCATGGGTAGGGAGATGGCGCGGCGACGCTCGGTTTCCCGCCGGTTTTCCATATAACGATCGACGGTGCGCTGGCGCGGGTCGAGGTCCAGCATGCCCACGGCAAAGCCCAGCGCGGAAAGCGCAACGGCGGTATGCACCGCCGTCGTGGACTTTCCGGTGCCGCCCTTTTCGTTGGCGAAAACGATTGTATGCGGCTGTTGGCGCGCCATGTCCCTGTTGAGCCCTCAAAGAATCTTGACCGACCGGCTCCCCGATGCCTAGGGACGAAGGGCCGTTCGCGAACGCCCTTATCGGAGCCTTCCTCCCCGTGCAAATCCTGCGTGACCTTCCTGCCCTGCGCGCCGCGCTTGGAGCCCTGCGTGCCGATGGCCGGCGCATCGCCCTGGTGCCGACCATGGGCGCGCTTCATGACGGCCATATGGCATTGGTGGAGGAAGCCAAAAGGCTGGCGCCGCATGTCGTCGTCTCCATCTTCGTCAATCCCAGGCAGTTCGGTCCGAACGAGGATCTTGCCGCCTATCCCCGGCGCGAGGCGAGCGATGCCAAGCTGTTGACGGATGCGGGCGTCGCCATCCTGTGGGCGCCTTCGGTGGGCGTGATGTATCCGGACGGCTTCGCCTCCAACCTCTCCGTCTCCGGCGTGACCGAGGGGCTGGACGGCGCCGCGCGGCCCGGCCATTTCGACGGAGTGGCCACCGTGGTCGCCAAGCTATTCAACCAGGTCCAGCCCGATGTCGCGCTGTTCGGCGAGAAGGATTATCAGCAGCTTGCGACGATCCGCCGGATGGCTGCCGACATGGATTTCCCCATCGACATCGTCGGCCTGCCCACGCAGCGCGCGACCGACGGCCTCGCCCTTTCGTCGCGCAACACCTATCTGACCGACGAGGAACGCAAGGCGGCGCTCGCCCTGCCACGCGCGCTGGGCGAGGCGGTGCGGGAGCTGGAGCATGGCGTGGCAGTGGGCGAGGCGCTGGATCGCGCAGTTGCGTCGCTGCGCGCCCATGGCTTCGATCCCATCGACTATGTGACCTTGTGCGACGCCACGACGCTGGAGCCGATGGCGGCGCTCGACCGCCCGGCCCGGCTACTGGCCGCCGCGCGCATGGGCAAGACCCGCCTGATCGACAATCTGCCGGTGATGCCGGCGTCCCCGTCCCCCGGTTCGGATGGCGATCCAGCCGCCTGATCCGGTATCCCGGCGGCGATTCGCCACGAAGCCCGACGATTAACCCTGAATTTGCCCGGAAATGGAGGCAATTTAAGGGAAAACCCCTATCCGCCTGTTAACCATTTCTTATCCCCGCCCGGCGAAGCTGGCCCCCAATATTCACGCAGAGGTGTTCGTGTCAGGGGGATGAAGTCATGGGTAACAGTATCAAGAGCGCAGAATTTCTCATCGAAAGCCGGCTGGCGGACGCCGCCCGGGGATCGCCGGAAGCCTGTTACGATCTTGGCATCGCCTATAGCTGCGGCACGGGCGGCGTCGGCATCGACCTGATCGAGGCGCATAAATGGTTCAACCTGTCCGCGCTGGGCGGCAGCGAAGCGGGCCAGGCGATGCGCGCCGAGATCGCCGACGAGATGACCGCCCGCGAAATCTCCGAAGCGCAGAAACTTGCCCGCGCCTGGATCGTCGCAACCGGCCGCCGCGCCGCCTGACCGACGGTCATCAGGCCTCGCCGCTGCCACCCTGCTTGAAGGGCACATGCGTCGAGAGGAATTCCCGTTCCTGACTGACGGCCGCGCGCTCCTGTTCCAGGAAGTCGGCAATCGCGCGCCTGAACCCCGCGTCGGGGATATAATGGGCCGACCATGTCGGCATCGGCACATAACCGCGCGCGAGCTTGTGCTCGCCCTGCGCACCCGCCTCCACCCGCTGGAGGCCAAGCGCGATCGCCGCGTCGATCGCCTGATAATAGCACAGCTCGAAATGCAGATAGGGGATGTCGCGCGAACACCCCCAGTAGCGCCCGTACAGCGTGTCCGCGCCGATCAGGTTCAGCGCGCCGGCCACCGGCACGCCGCCGTCCAACGCAAAAATCAGCAAGATCCTGTCCGCCATCCGCTCGCCCAGCAGGGTGAAGAAGGCGCGGGTCAGATAGGGCCGCCCCCATTTGCGGGCGCCGGTATCCTGATAGAAGGTCCAGAAGGCATCCCAATGCGCCTGCGTGATCGCATCGCCGGTCAGATGCACGATCTCCAACCCCTCGACCGCCCGCGCCCGCTCCTTGCGCACATCCTTGCGGCGGCGGCTGGAAAGATCGGCGAGGAAATCCTCGAAACCGGCATAACCGCGATTGGACCAATGGAACTGGTGCCCCTCGCGGATCAGCCAGCCGGCATCGCGGAAGGTTTCAAGCTGCGCTTCCTCGACAAAGGTCACATGGGCGGAGGAAAGGCCGTTGTTGTCCGTCAACGCCTCCAGCGCGGCGACCAGCGCGGGGCCGAGCGAAGCGTCGCGCAGCAGCAGCCGTGGGCCGGGCACCGGGGAGAAGGGCGCCGCCACCTGGATCTTGGGATAATAATTGCCGCCCGCCCGCTGCCACGCATCGGCCCAGCCATGGTCGAACACATATTCGCCCTGGCTGTGCGTCTTGCCATAGGCCGGCGCGATGGCGGCGGGCCGCCCATCCGCACCGTCGATCAGGATCGGCAGCGGTTGCCAGCCGGTGCCGGGGCCGACGCTGCCCGATTCCTCCAGCGCGCTCAGAAATTCATGGGAGACAAAGGGGTTGGCATCGCCGGCACAGGCGTTCCAGTCCGCCCGCGCGATCTGCGCCACACCCGGCACGGTGCGCGCGACCAGCGGTGCGCGGTCGTCTTCAGCCATGGGCCGACTCAGCCATTGGCCAATGCAGCCATGGACGGATGCTCGAAGATGATCTGATCGGCATGGACCAGCGCCACCGCCTCCTGCGCGGCGTCGCGCACCGTCCAGCTCAGCACGGGAAGTCCCCGGCGGCGGGCGCGCGTGGCGAAGGGGGCGGGCAGGTCGCGGATATCATAGGCCAGGAAATCGGGTTTCGCCCGCCAGAGCGCAAGGGTGCGCTCCACCGCGCCGCGCATTTTCCCCTTGCCCTGCTGCGTCACCACCAGTCCGCGCACGACGCGCGGGGCCGCACGCGCGAACCATGCGCCCACCTGCGGATTGAACGACATCACCGCGACCGGGCCGCGATAGCCCTCCAGCGCGCGGCGCACACCATGGCACAGCCGCGCCACCTGCCGCCCCGGCACCTTCACTTCGATCAGCAACGGCCGCTGCCCGGCGACCAGCGCCAGCAGCGCCTCCAGCCGGGGCAGCCGCTCTCCATTGCCGGAGAGGGTGACGGCATCGAGCAGATCGGCGGTGCGCACGCCGAGCGGCCCCTTCTCGCCGGTCAGCCGGTCCAGCAGCGTATCGTGGAAGATAAAGGGAATGCCGTCCAGGCTCGCCTGCACGTCGCATTCCATGCCATATCCGGCGGCCATCGCCTCATCGAAGGCGGCAAGGCTGTTTTCGACCACCGCGCCGCCATGCAGGCCGCGATGGGCAAAGGGGATATCCTTCAGAAAGGCGATCCGCGCCGCATCGGGCGCGGGCGCCAGCAGCGCATCAAGCGGCGCGAACAGCGACAATCGCGTCGATCTCTACCACGGCGCCCAGCGGCAGCACGGGCACGCCCACGGCGCTGCGGGCATGGCGGCCGGCGTCGCCGAAGATCGCCACCATCAGTTCGGATGCGCCATTGGCGACCTTTGGCTGATCGGTGAAGCTGCCGGCGCTGTTGATGAAGGCGCCCAGCTTCACGATCCGTTCCACCCGGTCGAGCGAGCCCAGCGCCGCCTTGATCTGCGCCACCAGCATCAGGCCGCATTTCTCCGCCGCGCGCATGCCGAAATCGACATCGCGGTCCTCGCCCAGCCGGCCGGTCATCAGCGCGCCATCGTCAAACGGCAGCTGGCCGGAGATGTGCAGCAAGCCGCCCGCCTCGACCGCCGGCACATAGGCGGCGACAGGGACTGCGGGCGTGGGAAGGGTGAGGCCGAGTTCGGCGATGCGGCTTTCAATGCTCATGGATGCGTCATCACCATGGGGACGCGCGGCGGTCAAGCCTCTTGTGCCATCGCGTCGACGGGCGCCGGCCCCTGCGCGATCCGCGCCCTGATCCACGCCTCCGCCGCGCCCCAGTCATCGATGCGCGCATGGGCGAAGGGCGCGGGCGGCACGACCGACGCGATTTCCGGCTCGCCCACCATATGCAGCCGCCAGACATGGGGAGCGTGGCGGGCAACCGACGCATGATGTTCGCCCAGATCGTCGATGAAGATCGCGACGCTCGGCTGCCGCTGCGCCAGGATGCGTGCCAGCGGCCGGCCCTTGCCGCCCTGGTTCCAATGCACCGGATGGTCGATGCCCAGCGCGCGCAACTGCGCGATCCGGCCCAGATGCGCGGCCTCCCCGATATTGGTCAGCACCTCTATGTCGGCGATGCGCGACAGGCTGGCGAGCGCGGCGACGGCGCCCGAAATCGGCTGCTGCCGGTGCATTTCGGTCTGGAAGAAGGCAGTGAGCAGCGTCCACACCAGCTCGCGCTCCAACGGCACGCCGCTGTCCTTGTGGCGCAGCGCCTCGGCGAATTCCTGGCCACGCAGCTCGAAATGCACGCCATGCGCCTCGTCCAGCCAGGCGCGGAACGGCACGACCATGTGCAGCAGCACCTCGTCGCAATCGGTGACTATCAGCGGGCGGGCCATTATGCTAAAGCCTCCAGCGCGGCGACAAGCGCTTCGGGACGGTGCTCCAGCGCCGCCGCACAGGCAATCAGATCCGGTTCATGGGCCGCAAGAAATGCCAGGACCGCGCCCAATATCGCAGGGTCGCCAAGGCCGGAACGCAAGGCATCGGGGGTCAGGCCGGTCATGTCGAGCAGTCTCTGCGCGCGTGAAGCATCCGCCATGACCCAGGCAAGCGCTTGAAGACCAAGTATTTCTGCATCGACACTCTTGCCGTTTCTTTCACTCTCGCGCATAGTTATTGCCTCTCATCGGCAAGAGCACAGGGTCGCGCGCTCCTGAGGGGACATCTACTGGAGAACCAAGTGGGCAAGCGCGTGCTCGTTGTCGAGGACAACGAACTCAACCTCAAGCTGTTCTGCGACCTGTTGCGGGCGCATGGACATGAAACGATGCCGGTGCGCGACGGCCGCGAGGCCATCGACCAGGCCCGTGCTTTCCAGCCCGATCTTGTCATCATGGATATTCACCTGCCTCATGTCAGCGGCATCGACCTTATCGTCGCGCTGAAGGCCGACCCTTCGCTCGCGCGCGTCCCCGTCATGGCCGTTACCGCCTATGCGGGCAAGGGGGACGAGGAACAGATTCGCGCCGCCGGAGCCGAAGCCTATGTGTCGAAACCGATCGCGGTGATGAAGTTCATCCAGGTGGTGAACAGCCTGCTCTGAAGCGCGCCGCGGGATACCCCCTCCGCTGTCACGGGAGTGTCATGCAGTTGTCCTCGTTCCGACGCGGGGATGACAGCTTCACGTCATCTCCCGCTGCCATGCCCTCGTCACCATCGCCGGGACATACCCGGGCGACGAGGGAACAGAGGGATATCCATCATGTCGCATCTCACCGACGAGGCGCGTGCGCCCTATCGCGCCGCCCAGCCGACCATCGACCTGCCCGAACAGAGCCTTGAAGCGCTGGTCGCCGCCAATCCGGCGCGCCGCACGATCATCAAGAACGGCCTGATGGGCCTTTCCATCCTGCCGCTGCTGGGCACGCTGGCCGCCTGCGGCGAAGACGACGGAACGAGCACGCCGACCCCCACGCCCGGCACCCCCACGCCCAGCCCCGCCCCCAGCTACAGCATCGCCTTCACCTCCGTCCCGATGAACACCAATGACGTGGTCACGGTGCCGGCCGGCTATACCGTCGACGTCATGTTCTCCGCCGGCGATATCGTGGAAGCGGGCGCGCCCGGCTACAAGGGCGCCTACCAGCCTGCCGCCGAAACGGAAAAGCAGGCCGGCGGCAATCATGACGGCATGGAATTCTATGCACTGGCCGGCGTGGACCCGAACAGCGGCGGCCTGCTCGCCATCAATCACGAGCTTCCCGACTACAACATCCTGTTCGCCGGCAGCTACGATGCCGCGACGGCGACCGCCGAGCAGAAGGCGCAGGCGCTCTCCGCCGTGGGCGTATCGGTGATCGAGATCGCCAGGGGAACGGACGGCAAATGGGCGGTGAAGGCCGGCTCCAAATATAACAAGCGCTACACCGGCAATATGAACTATCGCGCCGGCGGCCCGGCGGCGGGCGCGCTTTCGGGCACCATCAAGGGCACGCTCAACAACTGTTCCAGCGGTCGCACCCCCTGGGGCACCTACCTCACCTGCGAGGAGACGACGAACAATTATCTCGATCCGGCGCAGCCCGCGATCAACTATGGCTGGGCCGTCGAACTCGATCCCTATGGCGAAATCCTGCCGCAGGCGATCAAGCGCACCGCCATGGGCCGCTTCAACCATGAGAACGTCGCCCATATGGCCGACGCCAACAACCGCACCGCCTTCTACATGGGCGACGATTCGACGCCGGGCTGCATCTACAAATTCGTGCCGGATCGCGCCTTCAGCAGCGCCAATCGCGCCGCCAACACCGACCTGCTCGACTATGGCACGCTGTATGTGGCGCGCTTCAATGCCGATGGCTCGGGCGAATGGCGCGCGCTGGTGCAGGGGCGCAACGGCCTGGTCGCAGGCGCCGTCGATCGTGGCGACGTCAGCCAGTCGACCACCGCGCCGACGCCGGTGACGGTCGATTTCAACACCCAGTCCGACGTGCTGACCAGGACGCAGATCGCCGCCCGCGTCGCCGGCGGCACGATCATGGACCGCCCGGAATGGCTGACCGTCGCGCCGGACAACAGCGCGGTCTACTGCACCCTCACCAACAACAGCGGCCGCCAGGTAACGGATGCGGCCAACCCGCGCATCGTCAACCGCCACGGCCACATCATCAAGTTCAAGGAAGCGGGCAACTCGCCGCTGGCGACGACCTTCACCTGGGAAATCTTCGTGCTGGCGGGCTTTGCCGCCGATCCCGCGCTGCCAAGCAATGTCGTCGGCAACATCAACGGCGACATCTTCTCCAGTCCCGACGGCCTGCGCATCGACCCGCAGGGGCGGCTGTGGGTGCAGACCGATCACAGCATCACCAGCGCATCGGGCGCGACCGGCAAGACGCTGGAGCAGGCGTTCGGCAGCAATTCGATGTACCATATCGACCAGGTGTCGAAACTGTCCAAGCGCTTCCTGGTGGGGCCGAAGGGCTGCGAGATCACCGGCATCGCCTATACGCCGGACCTCAAGAGCTTCTTCATCAACATCCAGCACCCCAATGGCAGCTGGCCGGTGGCGGGCGCTCAGCCGCGTTCCTCGACCATCGTCGTGCGCCGGTCGGACGCGCAGCCGGTCGGCAACTGATGGGGACAGGACGGCGCCGGACGCGATTCGGCGCCGTCCCCCTCCCAGCCGCGCGAATCGACGACAAGCATAGAGTAACGGCAAAAGGCCCCGTTCCATCATGGAACGGGGCCTTTTGCCGTCAGATCAGGGGGGAGGTGCATGACCGCCCCGAATCCCGGATCAGGTCCGGGATGACGATGCAGCGGCCTGTGGCCGCCGCCGCGTCACTTGATCTTGGCTTCCTTGAACTCGACATGCTTGCGCGCGACCGGGTCGTACTTGCGGAAGCTCAGCTTCTCGGTCTTCGTGCGCGGGTTCTTCTTCGTAACGTAGAAGAAGCCGGTGTCAGCGGAGCTGACGAGTCTGATCTTGACGGTGGCTGGCTTGGCCATGGCCCAATCCTTCGGAAGTGAATGCGCGTAAAATAATAAAGCGGCCCTGCGGCCGCCCCGTTTCAGCGCTGCCCATTGCTGCAGATTCCCGCGCTTGTCAAGCACGCGATGGCCCGCGCCCATGCTGTAACGGCATATTCGGGCCATGGCGACGCCTTGCTTTACGGGTCGTTAACCAAGCGCGCGCATGATCCCCCTATCCGGGCATCAGGGAGCAGGCCCCATGAAATATGACGCCACGCTGGCCATTCGTACCGACATCGTCAACCGCATCGACGGGCTGGCCGCCGAACGCGGCCATGTCAGCTTCTCGCGCATTTGCGAGGAGATCGACCATATCCGCTACACGGCCCGCAGCTTTGGCATGGACGAGGTGGAGCGGCTGGCCGCGATCCTCGAAACCGCGCTTGCGCTGGACGGGCATGGCCCGGTGGTCCTCTCCTATCTGGACCTGATGCGCGACGCCGCGAGCGCTACCCCTTGCGACATCGTCATCCCGCATCCGACGGCGACGGCCCGCCCGCACGCGCAGCCACCGCTGCACAACTGACGCCCGGCACGCAGCGCGCCTGCCGATTCGATGGACGCGCTGCTCCTCGCGCTGCTTGGCTGCCTTGCCTGCGAACTGGGCGATCGCAGCCAGTTGCTGGCGCTGGCGCTGTCCACCCGCTATCGCCGGACGGGCGCCGTGCTTGCCGGCCTTGGCGTGGCAGCCATCGCCAATGCGGCCCTGTCCGCAGCCGCCGGCGGCCTGCTCTCCCCCATGATCCCGCCCGACGCGCGGCTGCTGTTTCTGGCCATCGCCACGCTGTTTGCCGGCGTCGCCATGCTGATGCCCGCCAGGATGCCCGACACACTTTCGGGCTGGCGCACCGGCCCCTTCCTCACCAGCGCCCTCGGCCTCTTCATCCTGGGCTTTGGCGAAGCCTCGCCATTCCTGATCGGCGCCATTGCGGCGCGCGCCGCCGATCCCGTCATGGCCGGCATCGGCGGCGCTGCCGGGATCATGGCGGCGGGCGCACCCGTCGTCCTGCTGCGCGGCGGCTATTTCGCCGCATTGCCGCTCCGCGCGATCAGGCGCGCAAGCGGATTGCTGTGCCTTGCGATCGCATGCTGGCTTGCGGCCGAGGCGCTTCATTTGCCCTGATTCGGGCCATTACTTAGCCATGATCTCCGGCGCTGATCGGGATAATCGATTGCCCTGATCCAGATTTTCGCGGACCTGTGCGGCACCAACTCTGCTATCCTTCGTTATGTCACCGTATCTTTTCTGGCAGGAGACTTTCGAATGACCGCCCAGGACCTCAAAACGCCTACCGATCTCAAGTCCAACGCAACCAGGTCGGTCGCCGAAGCGCTGAACGGCGTTCTGGCCGACAGCTATGCGCTGTATTTCAAGACCAAGAACTTCCACTGGCATGTGTCCGGCCCGCATTTCCGCGACTATCACCTGATGTTCGACGAACAGGCCACCCAGATCCTGGGCACCACCGACCTGATCGCGGAGCGCGTGCGCAAGATCGGCAATGCAACGCTGCGCTCGATCGGCGATATTTCCCGCCACCAGACGGTGAAGGACAATGACGCCGATTTCGTGAGCCCCGACGACATGCTGGCCGAACTGCGGCAGGATAATCTGAACCTGGTCGAATCGCTGCGCGCGGCGAAGGATGCGGCGACCGCGGCCGGCGACAACGCGACCGAAGGCATTATCGACGACTGGACCGACCAGGCCGAACAGCGCGCCTGGTTCCTGTTCGAGGCCGGCCGCAAGGGCTGAGCCGACACCGCAAACGGCCATTTCCGGTCATGACATGGGCGGCAGCGGGATGATCCCGCTGCCGCCCATCGTCTTTTGGCGAGGCGGAAGAGCGGATATCCGGTCTTCCGGATAGGAGATGCCCTAGCTGGCGATGGCGATCAGGAAGGCATCGGTGCGGCGACGCATCTGGCCCAGATAGCCGTCCACCGTCCGCGATCCCTGTTCCAGCCGCGCGATGCGCTCGACCATGGTCTGCGCGTCGGTGCGAATGGCGTCGATCGTGCCCGAGATGCTGTCGGCCGTGCGCGCGGTCTCATCCACCGATGCGGCGATCACCGTGACCGTGCTCGACTGGCGGGTGAGCGCGGCATTGATGACCTCATGCGACGCGGTCATCTCGTCAAAGCGCCGCTGGATATGGGCATTGGCATCGACGGCATCGTCGGTTGCGCTTTGAATGGCGCCGATCTTGCTGGCGATGTCGTCCGTGGCGCGCGCGGTCTGGTTGGCGAGGCTCTTCACTTCCTGCGCCACCACGGCAAAGCCCCGGCCGGCGTCGCCCGCCCGCGCGGCCTCGATCGTGGCGTTGAGCGCGAGCAGGTTGGTCTGGCCGGCAATGTCGCGGATGAGGCCGAGGATCGATTCGATCGACCGCGCCTGTTCGGACAGCCATCGGCTGGACTTCGCCGCCTGGTCCGCATCGACCACGGCGTGGGAGAAAATCTCGCCGGCCTGCCCGATCTGGCCTTCCACATCGGCGATCATCTGGGAAAGACCGGCGGCCGTGCGCGCCGCATCGAGCATGGCGAGCGAGGATTGCTCGGCGGCGGCCGCCACTTCCAGCGCGCGGTCCAGCGTATGGCGTGCCGCGCGGGCGCTTTCTTCGCAGTCGCGGCGCAACGCCGCCGAATCATCCTGCGCCGAGGAAAGCTGGCGCGCGACATCGGCCTGGAACAGCTCCCCCGCCTTGCTCCGTTCGTCCGTCGCCCGCTGCCGTTCCAGCCGGGTGAATTCCGACATGATCAGCGTGAGTTCGAAATAGTGGAAGCGGTGGAAGGCACCGATCAGCTTTGCCCGCAGCGCTTCGTCATCGGGGAAGGCTTCGGCGATCCCGCGTTCGGCCAGCAGGAACTGGTCGACGAAACTGCAGCAGATCACGCCGCTGTCGGTGCCCGGCGTAATATAGCTCGCCAGATGGATCGCACATGCCGCCCAGTCGGACGCATGGGCGTTGATCAACTGGTCACGCGCAAGGTCGACCCCCTGCTGCACCATCGTGTCGGTATCCATGCCCGCCGGCACGGTGACGCACCCCTTGCCGAGCGCCCGGTGCCAGCGCTGCCTGAACAGGGCAAGCATCAGGTCCGGGCAGTGCTCCCAGAGCAGATGGCCTGCCGCGCTCACCGCGCCATCTGCATTTTGAGACGCGATAAAGCGATTCAGCCGATCAAGGTCGTGAGCGGAGCGGAGCGGCGTGGCACAGGTGCGATCATCGTTCATACCACCTGTATCGGCCATCAGCCGTTAATTTCGGGTTGAACAGCCTGTCAATCCGTAAGCTTCCGGAAGGAAAAAGGGGCGGACCGCAGGCCCACCCCCCATTCTTTTTGCCGTTCATGCCGGCTATTTCCCGTTCATGCCGGTCGCCCGGCAGGTCGATTGGGCTTATTCGGCCTTCGACTGCAGGTTGACGGCGGCATATTTGCCGCGACGATCCACCTCCAGCTCGAAATCGAGCCGGTCGCCTTCGTTCAGCGAAGACATGCCGGCACGCTCGACCGCACTGATATGTACGAATGCATCGGGCTGGCCATCGTCGCGCTGAATGAAGCCGAAGCCCTTCATCGCGTTGAAGAACTTGACCGTGCCGCTGGCGCGCTCACCCGTCAGCTGACGCTGCGGGCCGCGTTCGGCACCGCCGAAACCACCACCGGCAGCCGGCCGCTCGCGCGGCGGGCCACGGTCGGTAACGGGCAGGGGCTCGCCCTCGATCTTGAGATCGGTGGCCGAAATCTTGCCGCCACGATCGACCAGCGTGAAGCCCAGCGGCTGTCCTTCGGCAAGGCCGGTCAGGCCGGCCTGCTCGACGGCGCTGATATGAACGAACACATCCTCGGCACCATCATCGCGAACGATGAAACCGAAGCCCTTCTGTCCGTTGAAGAATTTGACGACACCGGTGCCTTCGCCAACGACCTGGGCCGGCATGCCGCCACGGCCACCGCCGCCGCCGCCACCGCCACGGAAGCCGCCGCCACCGCCGCCGCCGAAGCCGCCACGATCACCGCCGCCGAAACCACCACGGTCGCCGAAACCACCGCCGCCGCCGCCGCCGCCGCCGAAGCGATCACCACCGCCAAAGCCACCGCGATCGCCGAATCCGCCGCGGTCACCAAAGCCGCCACCACCGAAGCGACCTCCGCTCTGTTCTGGAAAGCCGCCGAAACTCTCGTCCCCGAAACCGTCCCGCTTGTCCTTGCCGCGCCCGCGGCGACCTCTATCAAAACTCATGCCCTGTTAGTCACTTTCGCTTCGCCCCAAAGAAAATCGGATAGCCATGTCGGACGAAGAGACATGAGAAATCCGCCGCACAAGCACGGTTTGAGAATCACTATATCAACAATTCCTGTGAGCGCGAATGATTTTCAATGGAAATCTCACGTTCCGGGCCAATTCGGAAGGGTCCGGGCGCGGCGTGCGGACGAAACGGACCATTCCAACGCTCAGGCGGTGCAAAATCGCGATGAAAGGGAATGCCCCCGCAGGTGCCGCGCCCGCACGGCACCTGCCCGATTCTCCCGCCCGGCATCGCCCTGCCGGCGGCGACGCGCCATCCCGGCCGACTCAGGGCAGCCGGGCCAGGACGGCCAAAGGCCCCGCCCACCCCCAAACGGCGCATTGCAGTGCGGCTTTCACCCCCCTAAGGAAGGGCAATGACAGTCCATTTCCATGAAGAAGACCTGCCCGAAGGCGTGCTCGCCGCAGGCCCCGTTGCCGTCGACACCGAGACCATGGGTCTCATCACCCCGCGCGACCGACTGTGCGTGGTGCAGATCAGCGACGGCAAGGGCGACGAGCATCTGGTGCGCTTCAACCCCGGCAGCGATTATGCGGCACCCCATCTGAAGGCGGTGCTGGCCGATCCGGCCCGGTTGAAAATCTATCATTTCGGGCGGTTCGATATCGCGGCGATCCAGCATTATCTGGGCGTGCTGGCCGCGCCCGTCTATTGCACCAAGATCGCCTCCCGCCTCATCCGCACCTATACCGACCGGCATGGGCTGAAGGAACTGGTGCGCGAACTGCTGGGGCAGGACATCAGCAAGCAGCAGCAAAGCTCCGACTGGGGCAGCCCCGTGCTGTCCGACGCGCAGAAGGACTATGCCGCATCCGACGTGCGCTTCCTCCACCAGATGAAGGAGGAACTGGACCGCCGCCTGATCCGCGAGGGCCGGATGGAACTGGCCCAGGCCTGTTTCGATTTCCTGCCGCATCGCGCCCTGCTGGATCTGGCGGGCTGGCCGGAAACCGACATCTTCGCCCATATGTGACGCGTCCAAGGACACCGCCCCTCCATGTCCCTTCAGGCAGACCTGCAGCGCAGCGACCGGCGCCACTGGGCGGTTCCCGGCGGCAGCCACGACCGGATGGTCGGCGTGCTCAAGACGGTGCTGCCGATCGCAGTCGGCATCCTCACCGCCTTTCTGGCGACCGCGCCCTTCACCCGCGGCAGCGAGGTCAGCTTCGTGCTGGACAAGAACAAGGTGGCGGTGGCAACGGAACGCATGCGCGTCTCCGAAGCGCTATACCGGGGGGAGGACAGCAAGGGGCAGCCCTTTTCCCTGCGCGCCGGTTCCGCCGTGCAGAAAAGCTCGCGCGAGCCGATCGTGAACCTCAACGATCTTTCCGCCCGCATCCTGCTGGAGGATGGGCCGGCGGTGCTGGAGGCGCAGCGTGGCCGCTATAATCTGGACAGCGAGAATATCGCCATCGACGGTCCCGTGCAGTTCCAGGCGGCGAACGGATATCGGCTGACGACGCGCGATGTCGGGCTCGACATGAAAAGCCGGAAACTGCGCAGCCAGGGCCGGGTCGACGGGCGCATGCCGATCGGCACGTTCAGCGCCGACCATCTGGAAGCGGACATGGAGAATCGCACCGTGACGCTGAATGGCCGTGCCCGCTTGCGTATCGATCAAAATGGCCTCAAAGGGCATGCACGATGACCCGCGCTCCTGCCGCTCTGGCCTTCATGTCATGTGCCGCCACGCTTGGCGTGTTGTCGCTGTCGCCGGCGACCTTTTCGGCGCGGGCGCAGGTGATGAAGGGGCATGACAGCAACGCGCCCGTCAATTTCACCGCCGACCGGATCGAAGTGCAGGACCGCGCCGACCGCGTCATGGTGTCCGGCAATGTCGTGGTCGACCAGGCGGGGCTGCACCTGACGGCCGCGCGCATGACCGTCGCCTATACCAAGGCGGGCGATGTGCAGATCGACCGGATCGACGCTTCGGGCAATGTCGTGGTAACGCGCGGCACCGATACGGCGCGCGGTAATGTCGCCATCTACGACCTCGACAAGCGCCTCATCACCATGCTCGGCAATGTCCAGCTGAACCAGGGCGCGAACCGCCTGACCGGCGGGCGGCTGGTGATGGACCTCAACAGCGGCCGTTCGACCGTGGATGGCCGCTCGACCGGCACGCCGGGCGCATCGACCAGCAGTTCCGGCCGTGTATCGGGCACGTTCACAGTGCCGCAGCGCACGTCCAAACAGCCGTAAACCACCGATAATCGGCCCAAATCGGAAGATTTTTCGCGCCGGGGCTTTTCGCCATGCACAAAGCTTGCCAGATTGCATTGGCAGGGGTGGGCTTTTACAGCGCGTTAACCAGGCGCATGCCAGCAAGGATGAATGATGGACCAGGTCGCAACGATCGATCCCCCGATGCCGCAGGTTCCCAGGGAACTGGGCGATGGCCTTTCCGTCATCTCCATCGCGAAGAGCTATGACCGCCGCACGGTGCTGGCGGACGTTTCGCTGACGGTCGCAAAGGGCGAGGTCGTGGGCCTGCTCGGCCCCAACGGCGCGGGCAAGACGACCTGTTTCTATTCGATCATGGGGCTGGTGCGACCGGACAGCGGCCGCATCCTGCTGGACGGTGCCGACATCACCACCCTGCCCATGTATCGCCGCGCGATCCTGGGCCTGGGCTATCTGCCGCAGGAAACCTCCATCTTCCGCGGCATGACGGTGGAACAGAATATCAGCGCGGTGCTGGAGCTGGCCGAGCCGGACAAGGCAGCGCGCGCCGAGCGGCTGGAACAGTTGCTGGGCGAATTCGGCCTGACGCGGCTGCGCGAATCCTCCGCCATGGCGCTTTCGGGCGGCGAGCGGCGGCGCTGCGAGATCGCCCGCGCGCTGGCGGCCAACCCCTCCATCGTGTTGCTGGACGAGCCCTTTGCCGGCATCGACCCGCTCTCCATCTCCGACATCCGCGATCTGGTGAAGCAGTTGAAGACGCGCGGCATCGGCGTGCTCATCACCGACCATAATGTGCGCGAGACGCTGGAGATCGTGGACCGCGCCTGCATCATCTATGACGGGCGCGTGCTGTTTGCCGGCAGCCCGGAAGAACTCGTCACCAATGCCGAGGTGCGCCGCCTCTATCTCGGCGAGAGCTTTTCCCTGTGACATGATGGCGCCCGGTGCCCTTGATGGCCGCCGCCCGGATGGGGGCAGCTGATGGCATTGGGTCCACGCCTGGACCTGCGGCAGAGCCAGTCGCTGGTGATGACGCCGCAGCTGCAGCAGGCCATTCGCCTGCTGGCGCTTTCGAATCTGGAGATCGAGGGGTTCATCGCCGGCGAGCTGGAAAAGAACCCGCTGCTGGAAGCGGGCGCGCCCGAGCCGGAGACGGTATCCATCGATAGCGGCGCGGCCGAGGAGCCGTTCGCACCGCTTGCCGCCGAAGCCGGCGCCGACCGGCTGATCGCGCAAGGCATGGGCGCGGCGGACAATCCGCTCGACGTCGATCATGGCGCGGAAACCTATATCGACGACGGGCCGGGCGAGCGCATGGCCGACCGCGGCCCCATGTCCGGCCTTGGCGGCGACATGGGCGGGGCCGGGGTCGGGGGCGGCTTTGGCGAGGACGGCCCGGATTTCGACAGCTTCGCCGCGCATGACGAGGGATTGTACGAACATCTGATGGGTCAGGCGCGCGCGCGCCTCTCCGGTATCGACCTTGTCATCGCCGGCCAGCTGATCGGCCAGATCGACGAGGCCGGCTATCTGGAAGCGGACCTGCTGCGCACCGCCTATGACCTTGGCGTGCCGCTCTACACGGTGGAGGCCGTGCTGGCGGCGATCCAGGATTTCGATCCCACGGGCGTCGGCGCACGCACCCTTGCCGAATGCCTCGCGCTGCAGGCGAAGGAAGCCGACCGCTACGACCCGTGCATGCAGGCGCTGATCGCCAATCTCGACATATTGGCGCGCGGGCAATTGCCCCATCTGCGGCGCATCTGCGGCGTGGACGAGGAAGACCTGGCCGACATGATCCAGGAGCTGCGCGGCTATGATCCCAAGCCCGGCCTGCGCTTTTCCACCGATGATTCGCCCGCCATCGTGCCCGACCTGTTCGTCATGCCACGCGGCGACGGCTGGGGCATAGAGGTGAACACCGCCACCCTGCCCCGGCTGCTGGTCAACCGCAGCTATTATGTCGAGCTGTCCGGCGGCGCGCATGACAAGACGTCGAAAGCATGGCTCGCCGATTGCCTGGCCAGCGCGAACTGGCTGGTGAAGGCGCTGGACCAGCGGCAGAAGACCATCGTCAAGGTGGCGAGCGAGATCGTGAAGCAGCAGGAGTTATTCTTCCGCAGGGGCGTGGCGCATCTGCGCCCGCTCACCCTGCGCGCGGTGGCCGACGCGATCGAGATGCATGAATCCACGGTCAGCCGCGTCACCAGCAACAAATATCTCGCCTGCCCGCGCGGCCTGTTCGAACTCAAATATTTCTTCACCAGCTCCATCCAGTCCTCCGACGGCGGCGAGGCGGTGTCGGCGGAGGCGGTGAAGAGCCACATCCGCGCGCTGATCGCCGCCGAAGCCCCCAACAAGATCCTCTCCGACGACACGCTGGTCGACATGCTGCGCGAAAAGGGCTTCGACATCGCCCGGCGCACCGTCGCCAAATATCGCGAAGCGATGGGCATTGGATCGTCGGTGCAACGGCGGCGGCAGAAGGCGCTGTCCAGCCGGGCGGCGTGATGGGCGTGCCCACGATTGGGGAGCGAATATACGTCGGCAAAGAGGGGGAGAGGCGGAACACCCCCCTGCCGTCATGCCGGACTTGATCCGACATCCATTGGCTCGACGGCTGCGATCGGTTCAGAGGATGGCGCTCATGGATGCCGGATCAAGTCCGGCATGACGGCAGAGAGCAACGTCCACAATAGCGCGTTCACTGACGATGCAACCTTATCCTTCCCCGCGCCACGCTCCCCACGATACTGCATATTTGACAGCGCTCCGCATCATCGCGAAAAGCGCCCATTCTCGCATGTGCGAAGCAATGCACTGTCAAAAAGGGGTTCAGATGATCGAGGGCGCAACCGGCACTGCTTATGTGAACGGGCATTATCTGCCGCTGGCGGAAGCGTGTGTTTCCGTGCTCGATCGCGGGTTCCTGTTTGCCGATGGCGTCTATGAGGTCGCGGCGGTGATCGACGGGCTGCTGGTCGACAATGACGCGCATCTGGCCCGGCTGGAGCGATCGGCCGGCGAGCTGGGTATCCCGCTGCCGCTGTCGGCCGCAGAGATCGAGCTGGTACAGAAGGAGATCGTGTCCGCCAATGCGATGACCGAGGGCCTCGTCTACCTGCAACTCACCCGCGGGGCGGACGTGACCCGCGACTTCCTGGCACCCGCGGACCTTGCCCCGACGCTGATCTTGTTCGCGCAGGTGCGACCCGTGACCTCGGCGGAAAAGGCGGCCAAGGGCTTCGCGGTCAAGTCCGTGCCCGACCTGCGCTGGGCGCGGCGCGACATCAAGAGCGTGGGCCTGCTGGCGCAGGCGCTCGCCAAGCGCGAGGCCGCTGCCGCCGGATGCCAGGAAGCGATCATGGTGGAGGACGGCTTCGTGACCGAGGGCGCATCCTCCACCTTCCACATCGTGACGGATCGCGGCGTGCTGGTGACGCGGCCCCATTCGAACGCGGTGCTGCCCGGCTGCACCTCCGCCGCCGTCGCCGCGCTTGCCGCCGAACAGGGGCTGACCGTGGAGCGCCGCGCCTTCACGCTGGACGAGGCCAAGGCCGCGCGGGAGGTGTTCATCACCAGCGCGTCGACCTTTGTGATGCCGGTGGTGACGATCGACGGCGATGCCGTGACAGGGGGCGTGCCGGGGCCGCTGGCCTTGCGGTTGCGCGATCTCTATCTGGACTTTGCGCGCCGCACGGGGCGGTGAAACACCGGGCGCAAGCGTGACCTGAATGCTCAAACGCTTGCGCTCCCGGGTCCCGGAGCAAGCCCGGGAGACGGTGGAGGCCCTACGCGTCACGCCCCCAGCGCCAGCGCCAGCCGCCATCGGTCATCTTCCAGCTCAGCACCAGGAAGCAGGCGATGAGGGCGAGTGCCGTCAGCTCTTTCGCGGATTTGCCGGGGAGCCATTTCATCACCGCGCCCAGCGCCAGGACGAAGGCGAAGGTCGCGGCCCAGCCCGCCTTCGTCGCCGGCACCGCACCGATGCCGAAGCGCTTCTGCGCGAACCAGTAGCCCGGGCGCACGGGGCGCGGTTTGATCGGGTGCATCATCTTGTGTCTCCCTCTTCACGGCCATTGCCGGGCGGACGGCCGCGCTTTCGGGCCTCCGGCGCGGCCAGCGTCACGCCGCGCCGCTTCAGCCCCTCGCGCAGCAGCATCTCCACCTGCGCATTGACACTGCGGAATTCCGCCGCCGCACAGCGTTCCAGCGCGTCGAACAGCGACTGGTCGATACGCAGGGGAAACGCCTTCTTGGCCGGAGGCTGATCGCGCGGAGGCATGGTCTGGACTATTGGTAGAGCGTGCCCGTGTTCACCACCGGCTGGGCATCCCGCTCACCGCAGAGCACGACCATCAGGTTGCTGACCATCGCCGCGCGGCGCTCGTCGTCCAGCTCAACCACATTCTTGGCGGAAAGCTGCTCCAGCGCCATCTCGACCATCGTCACCGCGCCTTCGACCAGCCGGGTGCGCGCCGCGATCACCGCCTCGGCCTGTTGCCGGCGCAGCATGGCCTGCGCGATTTCCGGCGCATAAGCGAGGTGGGTGAGGCGACATTCGTCGATGGTGACACCGGCGATGGCGACCCGGTCCTGCAACTCGATCGCCAGTTCCTCGGCCACATGGTCGCCATCGCCGCGCAGCGTCTTTTCCTCATGCTCGTAATCGTCATAGGGATAGCGCGATCCGATGGCGCGCACGGCGCTTTCGATCTGGATGTGGACGAATTCCTTATAGTCATCCACATCGAACAGCGCCTGCGCCGTGTCGGTCACGCGCCAGACGACATTGGACGCGATCTCGATGGGATTGCCACGCTTGTCGTTGATCTTCAGCTTGTCCGACGTGATGTTGTGGACACGCACCGACAGCTTCTGCTTGGTCAGCCATGGCCATACCCAGCGCAGGCCGTTCACCCGGTCCGTGCCCTTATAGTCGCCGAACAGCAGGATGGCAGCGGCCTGATTGGGCTGCACCAGATAGAAGCCGATGCTGATGAACAGGAAGGCGGCAATGCCGGCAATCAGCAGCGGCGCGCCGGCGGCCTGCGCATCCCGGGTCAGCAGGAAGACGCCATAGACAGCAACGACAATCGCAAGCGCCATCAGCGCCAGCATCGCATAACCGCTGAACGTCGAAACCGGGCGTTCGCGCGTGGCTTTCAGGACGGACATCGACTCACTCCCGATAAATTATGATATCATAATTAAATCGAAACGCGAGGTGCCGCAATGGCATCCCGAAGGGAGCACCCGGTTGCTACGCCAACCGGAACGGCGCCTCCGGCAGGCCCGGCACATCCACCCGGAAGCTGAAGATCGCACCGGCATGGGGCTGGGCCGCAAGCGCCTCTTCGGAAAGGCCAACGCGCGCGCTGGTGACATAGGCGGTGCGCAGATCGTCGCCGCCAAAGACGATCATCGTCGGGCGCTGCACGGGCAGCGCGACCTCGGCCAGGATCGTGCCGTCGGGCGCCAGCCGCACGACCCGGCCGCCATCGAACAGGGCGGACCAGTAGCAGCCCTCCGCGTCCGCCGATCCACCGTCCGGGCGGCCGGTGCCATGCACGAACCGATGCAGGATGCGCATCCCTGAAAGTGTCCCGGCCACGGGATCGCAATCATAAGCGCGCAGGGCATGGCTGGGCGTATCGGCATGGAAGAAGCGGCGGCCATCGACGGTGAAGGCGGCGCCGTTGCAGGTCAGCATGCCGCCCTCCACCTGCGTCACCAAGCCGTCGCCATCCAGCCGGTAGAGCGCGGCATCCTGCGCCGATTTCGCCATGTTGACGCTGCCCGCCCAAAAGCGCCCGGCGGGATCGGTGCGGCCGTCGTTGAAGCGGATATCCGGCCGGTCGGCGAAAAGCTGGGGGCCGAAGGGACGGGGGTCGGCATCCCAATCGTCCAGCAGCGCAAAGCCGGCCTTCATCGCCAGCAACAGCCCGCCGCCCGCGACAAAGGCGAAGCAGCCGACCGGATCGGCAAAGCCGCGACATTCGTCGGTGCCGGTCGCGGGATCGAAGCGGTGCAGTTCCCGCGCCTCGATATCCACCCAATAGAGCCGCCGTTCCCCGCCATGCCAGCGCGGCCCTTCCCCCAGGCGCGCGCGCGCCTCCAGCGCCACACAGACATCGAAGGCGGCCGGTTGTGTCATAAAGGCATCTATCCCCTGTTTTTCGGCTATTAATGGTGGCCGTGATTGCATATGGCGCGCGGGAGCTTAAGCGTAATCCCGTGCAGTAACGAAGAGGCAGCGCATGGCAAGGCCACAACCCTGGCGTCAGCTTCCCGAGGCTTATCCCTTCAGTATCCAGGCCGATACGCGCTACGGCGATCTCGACATCATGGGCCATGTGAACAATGTGGCGATGGCGAGCATTTTCGAAACCGGGCGCATCCTGTTCCACCGCCATCTGGGCCGCCACCCGCAGGATCTGGGCGTGCGCTGGCTGGTCGCTGCGGTCGAGATCAACTATCTGCGCGAATCCCATTATCCCGCGCCCATCACCATCGGCTGCGCCATCGGCGGCGTCGGCAATACCAGCTGGACGGTGATGTCCGCCGCATTCCAGCATGACGAATGCGTCGCCACCTGCGACGCGGTGATCGCGATGCAGGGCCCCGAGGGCCGGCGGCGGGTGAGCGACGACCTGCGCGGCGTGTTCATGAACAATTTCATCCGCGCGCCCAAGGACTGAGGCCATGTGCGGCCGGCGCGGCCCATGCACGCCCGCGCAATCCCTTCCACCGCATTAACCATTTGTTCGCGGGACATCCTTATGGATGGTTCGGAACAGCGGCAGGGACCGACCGACAATGCAGATCTTCACTCGCAAGCGGGACAAGAGCGAACGCACCAGCCCCGCGCGGCGCATCCGCCTGTTGGTGGTGGATGAAAATGCCACGGCGCTGTCCGTGATCGGGCGGCGGCTGGCGCATATGGGCTATGACGTGACGCTGGCGGAGAACGGCTTTGCCGCCATCAACATGCTGATGGCCCAGAAGTTCGACCTGATCCTGATCGAATCGGCGATGAAGCTGCTCGGCGGCATCGCCACGATGCGCAAGATGCGCGCCTCCGGCATGGTCGGCGGCGCATCCATCATGATGATCACCGGCCGCAGCGACAGCGCTGCGATCATCGAGGCGCTGGATGCCGGGGCCGACGACCAGATCGTGAAACCCTTCGACTTCGACGTGCTCGGCGCACGCATTCGCCATGTCGTGGCGCGTGCGCAACGGATCGACGAACTCTCCCGCTTCAACGAGCAGCTCGATGCCCGCATCGCCCGTCGCGCGGTGGAACTAGGCGAGGCCCGCGCCGCGCTGGACGACATGACCGTCGACCGTTCACGCCTCGTCGCCTCCATTCAGGCGCTGCATGACGAGATCGAGCGCCTGAACACGCAAGTCCACGGCTAGAGCGGTTCCGGCCCGCTTTCTCAAACAGTCTCTCACTACAGCAGCGCGTCGATCGCGTGGAGCATCAGGCCGACGAGCCCGCCCACCAGCGTCCCGTTGATACGGATATATTGCAGGTCGCGGCCCACGGCATTTTCCAGCCGTGAGGTGACGGTGCCCGCATCCCAGCCGCGCACCGTTTCACTGACCAGCTTGACGATGCCGTCGCCATAGCTGGCGGTCACGCCGACCGCCGTGCGCCGGGCAAAGCGGTTGATGAGCGCGCGCAGGCGATCGTCCGACTGCAGCGTGCCGCCCAGCGTCACCAGCGCTTCGCCCAGCCGCCCCGCCATTGCCGCGCCAGGATCGCGCGCGGCGCGCAGCAGGCCGGCGCGCGCCTGTTCCCACAGACCGTCGATCCAGCGCTGCATTGCCGGGTTCTCGATCACCTCGTCTCGGATGCGGGCGACGCGGGCCTGCATCGCGATGTCGAACTGCAGGTCCTGCGCCAGCTTCGCCAGCCCTTCCTCGGCCTTGGCGCGCAGGGGGTGCTCGGGATCGTCCCCCATTTCGTCCAGCAGCTTCTGCAGGCCGGCGATGATCGCATTGGCGACATTCTCGTCCAGGCCGGTCCAGCGCATGATCTTGCCGGCGCGCTGATGCACCATGTCGCGGATGATCTGTTCATTGGCCGCCAGCGTCTTGCCGGCCCAGCGCACGATGCCGTCCAGCACCGGGGCGTGGCGCCCGTCGCGCATCGCCGCTTCCAGGGCCTGCCCGACCAGCGGCGCCAGATTGAGCGCGCGCAGCCGACCGGCGACCGCGCCCTTCACCATGCCGCCCAGCCGATCCTGATCCAGCGCCTCCAGCACATCGGCGAGCAGGCGGGAGGCACCGGCGCGCAGCCGCCCGTCGCCGTTCGAAGGCTGGCTCAGGAACCGGCCTGCCGCCGCCGCGATGTCCAGCCGCCCCATGCGCCGCGCCACCACCGCCGGCGTCAGGAAATTGTCGCGCAGGAACAGGGCGAGCGTGTCGCCGATCCTGTCCTTGTTGCGCGGGATGATCGCGGTGTGGGGGATGGGCAGGCCGAGCGGATGGCGGAACAGCGCCGTGACCGCGAACCAGTCCGCAAGGCCGCCGACCATCGCGGCCTCGGCAAAGGCCTGCACATAACCGATGGCGGGATGCAGCTGCGCCAGCGCCCGGGCGGCGACGAACAGCGCCGCCATCGCCAGCAACATGCCCGTCGCCAACAGCCGCATGGTGCGGGCGCTGCGTTTGGCGGGCACCGGCGGCACGGTATCGGCTTTGAGCATTCTCATGCAGTCATAATGGCCGGCGGGGCCGATCGGTTCAACCGGGCAACGATTATGCCATGCCTTTATCGTCGTAGCGATGACGGGGATGGCAGCCCTCCGCCGCCAGCGCCCCGCGCCGGACGGCGAGCAACCTTCCGGCCGCCTCCGTTCTATTCCGCAGGCTGGCCCGCCCCATGTACGTCATCACCCTTCTTATAGGTGAGCAGACGCCGGCTGAGGCGAGGGCCGAGCCATTCCTCCAGCCCGATCGCAAGGCTGAAGCTCGCCGGCACGATCACCAGCGTCAGCGCGGTGGAAAGCACAAGGCCGCCGATCACGGTGATGCCCATGGGCGCGCGCCATGCGCCGTCGCCCGAGAGCGAGAGCGCCGTCGGCACCATGCCCGCCACCATGGCGACCGTGGTCATGACGATCGGCTGGGCGCGCTTGTGCCCGGCATCGACGATCGCTTCCCATTTCGGCACGCCCTTGCCCATTTCCTCCAGCGCGAAGTCGACCAGCAGGATGGAATTCTTGGCCACGATGCCGAGCAACATCAGCAGGCCGATGAACACCGGCATGGAGATCGGCTGGCCGGCGATGTGCAGCGCCAGCGCGCCACCCAGCGGCGCCAGCACCAGCGAGCCCATGTTGACGAAGGGCGGCATCACCCGCTTGTACAGCAGCACCAGCACCGCGAACACCAGCAGCACGCCGGAAATGACGGCGATGATGAAATTGGTGATCATCTCCGCCTGCCACTTGCTGTCGCCGGTATTCAGTTTCTGCACGCCCTGGATTTCGCCGGCCAGCATCTTCTTCATTGTCGGTAGCTGGTTGATGACCTTCATCGCGTCGCTGGTCACGAGGCCGGGCGCGAGGTCGGCGCCGACCACGACACGGCGGATCTGGTTGTAGCGCCGAATCTTCGTCGGGCCGGCGCCGAATTCGACATCGGCCACCACCTTGAGCGGCACCGATCCGCCCGACGCGGTCGGGACCGGCAGATTTTCGATGGTCGAAAGGTCGCGGCGCGAATCCTCGGCGATCGACACGCGGATCGGGATCTGGCGATCGGACAGCGAGAATTTCGCGCTGTTCTGGTCGATATCGCCCAGGGTCGCGATGCGGATCGTCTGGCTGAGCGCGGAGGTCGTCACCCCCATGCTGGCGGCCAGGTCCATATGCGGCTTGATGATGATTTCGGGCCGCTGCATGTCGCCCTGCACGCGCGGCGCACGCAGTTCCTTGAGGTGCGACATCTCGGCGACGATCTGGTTGGCGGTCTGCTCCAACAGCGCGGGATCGTCGCTGCCCATCACCACCGTCAGGTCGCGGCCGAAGCCGCCGCCGGACTGCGACTGGAAGTTGACGCGCGCGTCGGCGATCTGCTGGAATTTCGGCGCCATCGACCGTTCCCAGTCCACGCTGGACATGCCGCGGTCCTTCTTGAGCGTCAGGAACATCTCGGCCGAACCGGGCTCCTCGATATCGGTGAAGACGGCATCCACGACCTTGGTGTCGGCAGAGAGCACGGCCGCCACCTTCTCGGTCACGGCGCGCGTCTGGGCAAGCGTGCTGCCCGGCACCATCTCTACCGTCACCTGGCTGAAATCGGTGTTGGTGGTCGGCTGGAACGTCATCGGCAGGGTCGCGAATGCCAGGATGGTCGCCGCGAAGGCGCCGCCGCCGCCCAGGATGACCGTCTTCCACCGATGGGCGAGCGACCATTTGAGCAGCGCCATATAGCCGTCCATCAACCAGCCCTCGCCATGGCTTTCCTCGCCATGGGCTTTGAGGAAATAGGCCGAGATCATGGGAGTGATGAGGCGCGCGACGGCAAGGCTCATCAGCACGGAGACCACCACGGTCATGCCGAACTGGATGAAGAACTGGCCGGAAATGCCCGGCATCAACGCCACGGGCAGGAACACCGCCACGATGGCGGAGGTCGTCGCCAGCACGGCAAGGCCGATCTCGTCCGCCGCATCGATCGCGGCCTGATAGGCGGTCTTGCCCATGCGCATGTGGCGCACGATATTCTCGATCTCCACGATGGCGTCATCGACCAGCACGCCGGCCACCAGGCTGAGCGCCAGCAGCGAGATGCCGTTGAGCGTGAAGCCCATCATGTCCATGAACCAGAAGGCCGGGATCGCCGAGAGCGGGATGGCGAGCGCGGAGATGACGGTCGCGCGCCAGTCCCGCAGGAACAGGAACACGACGACGACGGCCAGCACCGCGCCCTCGATCATCGCCGACATCGCGGAATGATATTGCTCCTTGGTATATTCCACGCTGGCGAACAGCTTGCGGAAATGAACCTTCGGGTTCTCCTTTTCCAGCTTCTCCAGGATCGTCATCGCTTCGTCATAGACGGAGACGTCCGACGAGCCCTTTGCCTTTTCCAGGCGGAAGCTGGTGACTTGCCGGCCGTTCATCAGCGCCATGGAGCGCTGTTCGGCATACATGTCGCGCACTTCGGCGATGTCGGCCAGCTTGACCGTGCGGCCGGACCCCACGGTGATCTGCGTCTGGCTCAGCGCATAGGCGTCCCGCGCATTGCCCAGCACGCGCACGGACTGTTCCGCGCCGGCGATTTCGGCACGCCCGCCGGCCGCATTCAGGTTCACCTGGCGCAGCTGCTGGTTCACCTGAGACGCGGTGATGCCCTGCGCCTGCAGCTTGGCGGGATCGAGGATGATGCGAATCTCACGCGTGACGCCGCCGCCGCGCTTGACCGCCGCCATGCCGTGAACGCCCAGCAACCGCTTGGCGACGGTATTGTCGACATACCAGGAGAGTTCCTCCAGCGTCATGTCGGTCGCTTCGGCACTGAAATAGGCGATCGGCCCGCCATCGATATCGACGCGCTGCACCTGCGGTTCCAGGATGCCGTCGGGCAGATCGGAACGGATCTGGTCGACGGCATTCTTCACATCGGCGACGGCCCGGTCGACCGGCGTGCCGATGGCGAACTGCACGAAGGTGCTGCTGACCCCTTCGCTCGCGGTCGACTGAATCTCGTCGACGCCGCTGATGGAGCGCACGGCGGCCTCGATCCGCTGCGTGACCTGCGTTTCCAGCTCGGAAGGGGCGGCGCCGGGCTGCGATACGGTGACGTTCACGCCCGGAAAGCTAATGTCCGGATTGTTGTTCACGTCCATCCGGCCGAAACTGACCATGCCGGCCAGCAACAGCGCGGCGAAGATGACGAGCGGCGTCACCGGGTTGCGGATCGCCCAGGCGGAAATGTTGCGGAAACTCATGGGCGTTGATCCTCGATCCGGCGGCCGTTCAGCGCACGGCCTTTCCTGGCTCTGGCTTGACCTTCTGTCCGGGCGTCAGGAAGCCGCCGGCAGTCGCCACGATCTTTTCCGAGCCCGAAAGGCCCGAGAGGATCGCGACGCCGGCACTCGACACCTGGCCGACCTTCACGTCGCGCCGTTCCACCTGGTTCCTGCCATTGACGACATAGACATAATTGCCCTTGGGATCGCTCTGCACCGCGGATTCCGGCAGCAGCGGCGCCGAACCGGACCCCGCCACCAGACGCGCGGCGGCAAAGCCGCCCGGCCTGATCGCCGGGGCATAGGCAAGGGCGATGCGCGCGATGCCGAGCCGCGATTGCGGATCGACCACCGGCGACACCTGCCAGACATGGCCGGTATAGCCCTGCGTCGCGCCCACGGGCGTCACGGTGGCCGCATTGCCGACACGCACGCGCAGCAGATCGTCCTCGCTCAGCTGCGCGCGCATTTCCATCTCGCCGCCCCTGGCCATACGGAACAGCACGCCGGTGCCGCTGCCGACCACCTGCCCGGGCTCCACCGCGCGCGTCAGGATGAGGCCGGCCTCCGGCGCGCGAATGTCGAGTCGGCCGGTACGCGCGCGCTGCTCGCCCAGTTGCGCGATCGCCACGCCGACGCGGGCATTGGCCGCGTCCCGCGTGGCGGTCTTCTGGTCGATCGTCGCTTGGCTGATGAAACCGCGCCCGACCAGCGCCTTGGCACGCTCCAGCTCCGCCTGCGCCAGCTTCGCGTCGGCGCGCGCCACTTCGACCTGGGCGGCCAGCGACCGGATCTGCTCGCTCTGGACCGAGCGTTCGATGACGGCCAGCGTCTGGCCGGCGCCGACCCAGTCGCCCGGCTGCACCAGCACGCGCTGCACCTGCCCGCCTTCGCCCACGACGGCCACCGGCATTTCCACGCGCGCGGCAAGCGTGCCCGTGGCGCTGACCGTGCTTTCCACCTCCGACCGGCCCGGGCTGAGCACGGTGACGACGGGAACCTGCACGGCATTGCCCGCGCCCGCTTCGGCGCCATCGCCCTTGCGCGACAGCACCGCCGCCGCCACGATCAGCGCGAGGATCAACACCCCGGCCACGATCAGGATCAGGCGGCGCTTGCGCTTGCGTGTGTCGCCGTCGATATCGGCATAGCCTTCCATCGCCGGCTCTCCTGCGAAGTGCGTCTCGTAATTCATGCCCCTGAACATGCTCCTGTCGCAGCCTGCCGATGTCGATGATATAATGGCAGCTGTATTATCTGAATAAATCACCGGGCTCAAGCCCGAAAAATACGCGCCGGTCATGCCGGCGATCCTGCGACCATTATGCCCCGGAATGCCTTGGCCATCGGGCAGTTTCAAGCGACGATCCCGCCCCAAAGCGATACAGCCGGCAATGGCAGGTTGCATTGTTCCGCAGGCGTGACATCCTTGCCACTGTGCAAGAGGGGGAGGATGAGGAAGCAAGGCCATGGCGATCGACGCACTGCATTGGGTGATATTGGGGCTGATCGCGGGCGCGCTTGCGCGGTTCATCATGCCCGGACGCGATGGCGCCGGTTGTGTCGTGACCATCCTGCTGGGGATCGCCGGGGCGTTGGTGGCCGGCTATTTCGGGCGCGTGGCCGGCTTTTATACCGTGGGCGAGCGGGCCGGCCTGATCGCCGCGACGCTTGGCGCGGTGGCTGTGCTGGCGCTGTTCCGCGCCTTTGCCGGGCGCAGATAACGACAGGCCATCGTCGAAGGAAAAGGCCATAGTCGCAGAAAAAGGCCCGCCGAAAATCGGCGGGCCCAGATATGCGGTCCGGCAGATGTGCGGACCGGCGGGTTCAGGTTGTGATCAGCGCACGGACCCGCGACGCACCAAGTTGACGATGGCCAGCAGGATCACCGCGCCCACGAGCGAAACCAGGAAGGTCATGACGTTCAGCGGCGCATTGTTGATGTTCCCGCCGGCAAAAATCAGCCCGCCGATGAAGGCGCCGACAATGCCGACGATGATGTTGAGAAAAATGCCCTGCTGTGCATCGGTGCGCATGATGAGGCTGGCAAGCCAGCCAATAACACCGCCTACAATCAGCCACATGATAATGCCCATTACCCAATCCTCCTAAGACCCGATCCCCACGCCGTCTGCATGTTGAAACGGCGGAACCGCAAGGACGTTCCCTCGTCAGGCAATTTGTTTCGCTTCGGCAACCGTCGGTATG
The DNA here is from genome assembly GCF_037154135.1 of Sphingobium aquiterrae. Taxonomy (NCBI): domain Bacteria; kingdom Pseudomonadati; phylum Pseudomonadota; class Alphaproteobacteria; order Sphingomonadales; family Sphingobiaceae; genus Sphingobium; species Sphingobium aquiterrae. The sequence goes on along the minus strand of NZ_JBANFL010000001.1, from coordinate 22,314 downwards.
ATGCCGGCGCGCGGAATCCCGGGCGGATCGTCCGAAACGGAAAGGGCCGCCCGTCGCGAGACGAGCGGCCCTTCCGTGCCGAAACTTTTCCGCCGGAGCCGTCAGTATTTCTGCTGGCGCTCGTACAGCGACTTGTAATGCTGGATGCGGGTGACGCGCAGGCCGGGCATGCCGGAGCGATCGACAGCACGCTGCCAGCTCGCAAATTCCTCAAGGGTCAACGCATAGCGCTCGCACGCCTCATCCACCGTCAACAACCCTCCGTTGACGGCCGCGACCACTTCCGCCTTGCGACGCACCACCCATCGCGTGGTGCTGGGCGAAGGCAGGCTGTCCAGGGTCAAGGGTTCCCCGAGCGGCCCGACGACCTGTGCTGGTCTTATTTTCTGGTTCTCGATCATTCTCACCTCAATCAACGGCGGCGCCGGAAATCATCGTGCCGTCCCTTATCGGCTCGAGCCTTGAACATCGGCTAAATCGCCGAGGTAAAAGGCTTGTTCATCATCTTTCCCCACCGTGGAGTGCCCGGCGGCGAGAGGATTGAAGCTCCCGCTCAGGCAAGCGGCATCGATCATGCCGCCGGCACGTGGCGCGAACATCGCGGCCAGCGCCTGGATCATGTCCCCTTCCGCTTCCTGCCCCCGCAGGACGGACGCCATTTCATGCGCTGTCGGGCTGGCCGCCTGCCTTGCCGCAGCCGCGGCAAGCAGAAGGTCCAGCTCAACGGCATGCGCGACACCGGCCGACGATACATCGTCGGCAGGAATGCGTAGCGTCCGGGAAAAGCCAAGATCCATGCCCCATTGCTAGCGGCAAAAGGATAAGGGCCGGTAAATCCGCCGGTGACAGATCGTTAGCAGGATGAAACCGGCCGGCAACGGGGTGGAAGAACGGGCAAATCCGGCCTATATCCGGCCCCCATGCCCGCAGAACCAGAAACCGGCCACCCGCCCGCAGACTTCCAGTTGCCGCTTCCCCTGGCCGGCAGGCGCATCGTCGTCGCCATGTCGGGCGGCGTCGATTCGAGCGTCGTCGCGGCACTGGCGGCACGCAGCGGCGCGGAAACCATCGGCGTCACGCTGCAGCTGTACGATCATGGCGCGGCAACCGGGCGCACCGGCAGCTGCTGCGCCGGCCAGGATATCCGCGATGCGCGCGCCGTCGCCGACAGCCTGGGCATCGCCCATTATGTCTTTGATTATGAAAGCCGATTTCGCGAATCGGTGATCGCCGGTTTCGCCGATGAATATATGGCCGGGCGCACCCCCATTCCCTGCGTGCGCTGCAATATGGGGGTCAAGTTCACCGATCTGTTCGCGCTGGCGCGCGATCTGGGCGCGGATTGCCTGGCGACGGGCCATTATGTGCGCCGGGTGATCGGCGCGGATGGCACGGCGCAGTTGCACCGCGCCGCAGACCCGGCGCGCGACCAGAGCTATTTCCTGTTCGCCACCACCCAGGCACAGCTCGACTATCTGCGCTTTCCGCTGGGCGCCATGCCCAAGGCGCAGGTGCGCGCCATCGCCGCGGAGATGGGCCTGGGCGTCGCAGCCAAGCCCGACAGCCAGGACATCTGTTTCGTGCCCGATGGCGATTACGCCAAAGTGGTGCGAAAAATGCGCCCCGATGCCGATACCCAGGGCGAGATCGTCCATATCGACGGCCGGATGCTCGGCACGCATCGCGGCCTGATCCACTATACCGTCGGGCAGCGGCGCGGGCTTGACGTCGGCGGACAGGCCGAACCGCTCTATGTCGTGCGGATCGACGCCGCGACGCGGCAAGTGATCGTCGGCCCGCGATCGGCGCTGGCGGTGGGCGCGGCCATGATCGACGAGATGAACTGGCTGGGCGGCGACTTTGCCGGACCGCTGCTCGCCAAGGTGCGTTCCATGGCGCGCCCGGCGCCGGCCCGGCTGGAAAACGGCGTGCTGCGGTTCGACCAGCCCGAATATGGCGTTGCCCCCGGACAGGCCGCCGTGCTTTACGATGGCGATCATGTGCTGGGCGGCGGCTGGATCGCGCAGACGATGCCCGCCGAGCCGGTGCCGGCTTGAAGTCGAGGCCAACATCATCGCTCACCAATAAGGATCGACGGCAAGTCATGATCGGGCGTTAACCTGCCGGATAGGCAATCCTGTTAGGAACGCACCATGTCTTCCCGCTACAAGATCGTCGTCGCCCTGCTTTTTTCGCTCAGCGCCACCATGGCGTTGATGGCGATCGTCTCGCAATTCCCGGATATGGAGATCCCGCCCCGATACTGGATTTTCGGGATGATCTGCGCGGTGGTCGTCTCGCTTCCGGTGATCCTGCTGCTGGTGCATCAGGATACGCGCAGCCGCCGGTTGAATCGCGAACTGGAGGCGGCCTATTCCAGCATGAAGGACATGGCCGAGCGCGATCATCTGACCGGCCTGCTCAACCGATCCGCCTTTTTCTCCCGCGCCGAAGCGCTGCAGGAGACGATTTCCGGCTGGTTCATCCTGATCGACATCGACCATTTCAAGGCGATCAACGACGGGCATGGCCATGAAGCGGGCGACCATGCGCTGTGCGCGGTGGCGACGGCGCTGAAATCCACCGTCCGCAAGGGAAGCGACCTGGTGGCGCGGATCGGCGGCGAGGAATTCGCCATCTATGCGCCGGTCGAACAGCATGACACGGTGACGGGCATGGCCGAACGACTGCGCAGGGCGGTGGAAGGACTGGAGCTGAAAGACCGGTCGGGCACGCGCATCGGCCTCACCATCAGCCTGGGCATCGCGGGCGGGCGGCGCATCCGCAGCGTGCAGGACGGCGTGCGCGAAGCCGATGTGGCGATGTACCATGCCAAGAATAATGGCCGGAACCAGGTGAGGATGCGGGCATAATCCCTGCCCCCTGAACCCTCGCCCCCACACCCTCGGCAGCAGGCCCGCGTCAGCGCCGGCGCCCGAGCCTTACCAGCGTTTCATCCAGAGCCGAAAGGAAGCGGGACCGGTCCGCCTTCCCGAAGGGCGGCGGGCCGCCGATCGGATCGCCCACCGCACCGGCGCGCAGATCGGCCATGATCGCCCGGGTGGCGACGGCCGCCCCGATCGAACTCAGCGTAAAGGGCTTGCCATTGGGCGCGATCACCACGGCCCCGGCCTTCAGGCACCGGTCGGCGAGCAGGATATCGGCGGTGATGCAGACGCTGCGGCCATCCGCCCGTTCCGCGATCCAGTCATCCGCCGCATCGAAGCCGCTGCCGACGACGACCCGTTCGATCAGGTCATGCGCCGGCACGCGGATGGGGCTGTTGCTGACGATGCTGACCGGCACGGCATGGCGGAAGGCGACCTTGTAGATCTCCTCCTTCACCGGGCACGCGTCGGCATCGACCAGCAGGCGGATCATTTGCCCTTGCGCGGTCCCTTCGGCGCGCCCTTGAAGGGACGCTTGGGGCCGTCGCGCCCACCTTCCCTGCCGCCATCGGCACCACCGCGGGGACCGTGACCGCCGGGCTTGCCGCCGCGATCGCCAAAGGGGCGCGCATTGTGGCGTGCCGGCGCGGGGCCATTGGGGCCATTGGCACGGTTGCGCTTGGCCTGCTCGCGCGGCGGGCCGTCCATGGGCTCGATGCGGACGCTGCCCTCGCCATCCTCGTCGGGCTGGGCGGTGCGCTTCACCGCCGCCATGAAGCGGCCGGCGACGGCGCGCGGCACTTCGAACATCGTCATGTCGGCGGTGACGCGGATCGCGCCGATATCGCCGCGCACGACATGGCCACGGCGGCAGATCAGCGGCAGCAACCAGCGCGGATCGGCATTCTGCTTGCGGCCGACATCCATGCCGAACCACACGGTATCCTCAAAGCCGGCGCGGGGCCCCTGCGCACGTTCGGCGGCGGCATCCGCATCCAGCAATTCCTCGGGCTGCGGCATGCGGCCGCGATGGGCATGGACCAGCGCGGCGGCGATGTCCTGCGGGGTGCGCTCGGCCAGCAGCCGCTCGGCCAGGGCGCGATCCTCATCGTCCACCTCGATCGGCTCCAGCAGGGCAGCGAGCAAGCGATCGCGGTCGGCGACGCGGATGTCCTGCGGCGTCGGGGCGGACATCCATTCCGCCGGGATCTTCGCCCCGCGCAGCATCGATTCGACCCGGCGGCGACGGGGATAGGGCACGATCAGCACCGCCGTCCCCTTCTTGCCCGCGCGGCCGGTGCGGCCCGAACGGTGCTGCAGCGTTTCGGCGTCGCGCGGAATCTCGACATGGATGACGAGACTGAGCGTCGGCAGGTCGATGCCGCGCGCGGCCACGTCGGTCGCCACGCAGATGCGCGCGCGCCGGTCGCGCAGCGCTTGCAGCGCCTGGTTGCGCTCATTCTGGCTATGCTCGCCAGACAGCGCGACCACGGCAAAGCCCCGGTCGGTGAGGCTGCTATGGAGATGCCGCACGGATTCGCGCGTGGCGCAGAACAGCATCGCGGTCGGCGCATCGTGCAGGCGCAGCAGGTTGACGACGGCATTCTCGACATCGGCGGGGGCGACGGTGACGGCCTGATAGCTGATGTCGCCATGACCGCGATCCTCGCCCACGGTCGAGATGCGCAGCGCATCCTTCTGGTAACGGCGGGCCAGCGCGACGATGGGCTTGGGCATGGTCGCGGAGAAGAGCAGCGTGCGGCGCCCCTCCGGCGTCGCGTCGAGCAACTGCTCCAGATCCTCGCGGAAGCCCATGTCGAGCATTTCGTCGGCTTCATCGAGCACGGCGACGGCCAGTTCGGACAGGTCGAGCGCGCCGCGCTCCACATGATCACGCAGGCGGCCCGGCGTGCCGACGACGACATGCGCGCCCTGAGCAAGCGCGCGGCGTTCCTTGGCCGCGTCCATGCCGCCCACGCAATGCGCGATGCGCAGGCCGGCGGGGCCATAGAGCCACTCGAATTCGCGCCCGACCTGCAGCGCCAGTTCGCGCGTCGGCGCGATCACCAGCGCCTTGGGCAGGCCGGCAACATTGGGCCGACCGTCTTCGAACAGCAGCTCGGTCGCCATGGCAAGGCCGAAGGCGACGGTCTTGCCCGAGCCGGTCTGGGCCGAAACCACGAGGTCGCGGCCAATCGCCTCTTCCTCCAGCACGGCCGCCTGCACGGGGGTAAGGGTGGCATAGCCACGGGCGGCGAGCGCTTCGGAAAGAAGCGGGGGTATGTTCTGAAAAGTCATTGGTCTTTCAATCTGGTCGCCGGGGGCGCCATGGTCCGCACCCATGGCGGCGAGTTGGCGTGCAGAAGAAGGCGATATCTTTGCTGAGCGCCCCTTAGAGGCAAAACGCCAAAAACGCAATGTCGGTCGCCGGGGCGATGAAAATGACCGTTGGCGGGCGGGTTTTGGGGCGAGGGGATATCCGGGAGGAAGACCATCGCGCGCGATTGAAGGTGGTGGCAGCTTGCGACCATTTGCGCTCATTGATGCGCCGATCCAGTCTGCCGATACCGGACGCTGAGCCTCCCGTCTCGTCCCGCAATTTGGCGAGCGGACTTAACTCAGCAATAAGGTCTTATATGCCACGACCATGAAAATTGGGGTGCTATATGAAGATTCGCGTATCGATATTGACGATCATGCTTGCGAGTTGCTCGCCCACAGATAGCCACGGCGACATATCTCACGTTCCTATTTCGGTGGCAGGCGTAACCTATCAGTGGCCTGTCGATAGCTCTCCGGAACTCCATGAACCTGCAAAGTGGAAAGGACATGGCGTCATTTCCGCAAGCATTTGGAATGAGATTTTTGGCCAGAATGCTGCACTCCGAGCCGATCCTAGATACGGAAAAGAAATCTACCTGACACCCGCGAAGAGTAACGAATGGGGTATCAGTGAGGATGGCAAAGGGCTTCCGCTTTTTGGGAGCAATCACTATGTTATTAAAGAAAAGAAAGAAGGATATTCTATAGGGACCGTTGAAGGGGACGGAATTGTTTCGCCCAGCACGGTTGTCATCTACAAAAATGAGCCGAACGCCTACACCGAATGCGGGCCACAGACGTGCATCGTCTTTCTGAATGACAGAGGCGTGCAGCACACGATTTCTCTACGATACGGAGAGTGGGCAGCCGTCCCGGCCATGCTTCAGATATACAGGCGACTGCTGAGCATCCCGGCGTCTACCTGAGGTTCGCAGCTATTTGCTGATTACCTCCTAAAGCCGACAGTCCGCTTCCCACCCAAAGCCGCCATTCCGCTCCCCACCCTTACCGTCATCCCGGCGAAGGCTGGAATCTTGTGAGGCTGGGTTGCGCCCTCCCGATAGAGATGCCGGCCTGCGCTGGCATGACGAGATGGGAATGACCGGCATCCCCCTATGCCGCCTGCGCGCTACCCGCGGAGAAGCGCTGGCGGTAATCCCCCGGTGAAAGCCCCATGACCCGGTGGAACACCCGGCGAAACGCCGCCGCATCCTCATAGCCCACCGCCCATGCGACCTGATCCACGGATCGGCGGGTGAATTCCAGCAGCTCGCGCGCCTTGCCGACGCGCAGATGCTGGGCATATTCGATGGGGCGCAGGCCCGTGGCGTTCTTGAAGCGGCGCAGGAAGGTGCGCTCCTCCAGCCCGGCCATCTCCGCCATCTGCGTCACGCTGACGGCGCGGCCGCCCTTGCCCTGCAGCCAGTGCTGCACCTTCAGCACGGGTTCGTCGCCATGGGTGAGGCGCGGGGCGAAGCTGCTGTAATGGCGCTGCTCCCGCCCGGATGGATCGACCAGCAGGAAGCGCGCGGTCTCGATCATCACGCTCGGCCCCAGCAGCCGGTCGACCAGCCGGATGCCCAGATCGGTCCACGCCATCAGGCCGCCGGCGGTGATGATGTCGCCATCCTCGATCACCATCCGGTCGGTATCCAGCAGCACGTCGGGAAAGCGCTGGCGGAAATCGTCGGCGAACTGCCAGTGGGTCGTCGCCGGGCGCCCGGCGAGCAGGCCCGTGGCGGCAAGCAGGAACGCGCCGCCGCAGGTGGAGCCGAGCGTCGCGCCCTGCGCGTGCCGGTCCAGCAGCCAGCGGGCATAGGGCGTCGATTCCGCGATGCCGGGCGGGCCGGTCAGCCGCCCCGGCACGATCAGGATTTCCGGCTGGGTCGCGGCATCGGCATGGGTATCGAAGCCCCGCACGAAGCATCCGTTCGCATCGGGCGCCCAGTGGCTGACGCGGATCTCCGGCCCGCCATGGCTGGCCGAAAAATGGCCGGCGATCGCCAGCAGATCGGTCATGCCATGGACCATCGCCTGCTGGCAGCCGGGATAAAGCACCAGCCCGACCTCGGCCCTGGGCTGCGGCGTGTGTGCCATGCGTATCTCCATCGCTCTGCGCCCCTCATCCGGTACAATGTCGGAATCGGCCCGCCTATTGTCGGAACCGCCAATGCCGAAGATGCCCGAGCGGCCCTATCCCTTCAAGTCATGGAGCGAACGGCTTCCGAGCATGAAAGGACACCGGAGACATGAGCACGATCACCACCAAGGACGGCACCCGCATCTTCTACAAGGACTGGGGCAGCAAGGACGCGCAACCCATCCTCTTCTCGCATGGCTGGCCGCTGACCGCCGATGCATGGGACGCACAGATGGTCTTCTTCGCCAATCAGGGCTTTCGCGTCATCGCCCATGACCGCCGCAGCCATGGCCGCTCCGACCAGGTGTGGGACGGCAACACCATGGACCAATATGCCGACGATCTGGCCGAGCTGATCGAGACGCTCGACCTGCATGACGCGATCCTCGTCGGCCACTCCACCGGCGGCGGCGAAGTGACCCGCTATATCGGCCGGCACGGCACGGCGCGGGTCGCCAAGATCGCGCTGATCGGCGCGGTGCCTCCGCTGATGCTGAAGACCGAGGCGAACCCCGGCGGCCTGCCCATCGATGTGTTCGACGGCATCCGCAAGGGCACCTATGACAATCGCGGCCAGTTCTTCCGCGATCTCACCTTGCCCTTCTACGGCTATAACCGCGAAGGCGCGGTGATTTCCGAAGGCATCCGGGACAGCTTCTGGCTGCAGGGCATGATGGGCGGCCTGAAAGGCCAGCTCGACAGCATCCGCGCCTTTTCCGAAAGCGATTTCAACGCGGACCTGGCGAAGTTCGACAAGCCCACGCTCGTCCTCCATGGCGACGACGACCAGATCGTGCCCATCGGCGCTTCCGCCCTGTCGACCGTGAAGATCGTCAAGCATGCGATCCTCAAGGTCTATGCAGGCGCCGACCATGGGCTGACCCAGACCCATCAGGACCGCTTCAACGCCGACCTGCTCGACTTCATCCAGAGCTGACATTCCCACGATGCAGCGGCGGCCACGGACGGCCGCCGCCGCCCCCCTCCCACATCTCTCTCGAAGGACCACGACCATGACGCAAGGAACCATCCTCATCACCGGCGCCTCCGACGGCATCGGCGCCGTCTATGCCGACCGTCTCGCCCGGCGCGGCCACAACCTCATCCTCGTCGCCCGCCGGGCCGAGAAGCTCGCCGCATTGGCCGGCCAGCTGCACGCGGAAACCGGCGTCAGCGTCGAGACGATCTCCGCCGATCTCGCCAACGCGGACGACCTTGCCCGCATCGAGGCGCGGCTGCGCGACGACGGCAGCATCACCGGCCTCGTCAACAATGCCGGCATTGCGGGCGAAACCAGCTTCGTCGCGGCGGACCCCACCCATCTGACCGGCATGATCGACCTCAACGTGCTCGCCGTCACCCGGCTGGCCGCCGCTATCGCCCCGCGCCTTGCCACGCAGGGCAAGGGCACGATCATCAACATCACCTCCGTCACCGCGCTGATGCCGGACGGCTTCACGGCCGTCTATCCCGCGACCAAGGCGTTCGTACTGGCCTTCACCGAAGCGCTGAACGCCGAACTGGGGCCAAAGGGCGTGCGCGTGCAGGCCGTGCTGCCCGGCATCACCCGCACCGCCATCTGGGAAGAAGACCGCATCGCCGCCATTCCGGCCGACATGGTGATGGAGGTGGGCGACATGGTCGACGCGGCGCTGGCCGGGCTGGACCTGGGCGAGACGATCACGATCCCGTCGCTTCCCGACATCGCCGATCTGGATCGGTTCATCGCGGCGCGATCGGCACTGCGCCCCAATCTCTCCCGCAACCTGCCTGCCGCCCGTTATGCGGCCTGAACCACAGCGTATAGAAGGAGACTTGCCATGATCCTCGGACTTTCGGTGCAGGCTTTCATCCAGCTGCACGTCGCCATCAGCCTGATCGGCATCCTGACCGGCCTTATCGCCATGCCCGCGCTCGCGTCCGGGCGCTGGCTCGGGGGCTGGCAGGCGGCCTTCCTCGCCACCACCGCCGCCACCAGCATCACCGGCTTCCTCTTCCCCTTCCGGGGGCCGACGCCGGCGCTGATGGTGGGCGCGATCTCCATCGTCGTCCTCGCCATCGCCCTGACCGCGCTCTATGGCTTCGGCCTGCGCGGACGGGCACGGGCGACCTATGCGGTGAGCGCCACCATCGCGCTTTACTTCAACCTGTTCGTGCTGGTGGTGCAGGGCTTCCTGAAGGTGCCGGCGCTGCAGGCCATCGGCCCCACCCAGGCTTCGCCCGCCTTCATCGTGGCGCAGACGCTGGTGCTGGGGTTGAGCGTGGTGCTGGGCGTCCTCGCCGTGACCGGCGCGCGCCGGGCCAGACCTGCCGTCGCCTGAACGCAACCAGGGGCGGGGCGTGCGCCCCGCCCCTGCGCACATGCCTTCGCCCCCCACTACATGGGGGGCTTTTCCCGTCACAACCGCTCACGATCCCGCAGTCGATCCGGCCTTTGCGGAGCATGACGGCCATGCCCCGCCGCAAGGACATATGGAGATACGGCCTTGTCTCCAGCCCGATCGAAGCGGTCGTCGCGGCGAGGGGCCTCACCCGGCTCGACATAAAACGGGCTGGAACCTCAGGCGCCGGCCTGGCGGATATGGCGCATGATGGCCGCGCCGGCCGCCGCGAAATGCGCCTGCGAGAAACGTTCCAGCATGTCCGCCCGCGCCGCCTGCCCCATCGCATGCAGCGAAGCAGGATCGCCCAGCATCGCCGCCAGCCGGGCGGCCAGCGCGTCGGCATCGCCGGGCGGCACGACATGGCCGGTTTGCCCTTCCCTGATCGAATAGGGCAGTTCGCCGACCGCGGAGGCGAGCACCGGCAGCCCGGCGGTCAGCGCCTCATGCGCGCCGATGCAGAAGCCCTCCCATCGCGACGGCTGGACATAAAGATGCAGGCCCGCCAGGAAATCGCGCGGCGTAGCGGTGAAGCCCGGCAACCGGAGTTCCACGCCCGCGCCCGCCGCCAGCGCCGACAGCCGCGCCCGCTCCGCCCCTTCGCCCGCGATCACGACCTCGACCGGCACCGGAGCGGCAAAGCCATCCGCCTTCAATCGTGCCAGCGCCGCGACCAGCACGTCATAGCCCTTCACCGGATGCAGCCGGCCCAGGCTGCCGATGCGCAGGGGCTCGCCCAGCCGCCATGCCGTCGCCTGCGGCATCCGCGGATCGGCGGCGAAGATCGGCCAGCACATCAGCCGGTCGGCGGGCACGCCCAGCCGGCTGGCCGTCAGCGCCGTCACCGACCGCGAATCCCCGATCCACAGCAGGGCGCGCGATTGCAACAGGCGCATCAACCGCCGGTTCCAGGGCTTGAGAAATGCATTATGCTGCCAACTGACGACCGGCAGGCCCAGCATCGGCCCCATGGCAAGGCCAAGGATCGTCGCCCGGCTGAGCGAGGTCCAGATATGGGTCGCGCCCCAATCCCCCAGCTGCCGCTTCAGCCATAGCGCGGCGGCCAGATGATCGCCTTCCCCGCCATCGCGCACGACGGGATCGAGCCCGGCGGCGGCGATCGCCGGCAGCCCGCGCCCGTCGCGCCGGGTGAGCACGAACACCCGCACCTGCGCGCCTTCATCGCGCAGCACCTGCGCGACCGCCGGCACCGGCTGGGCCGCGCCGCCGCCCTCCACCGAATTGATGACATAAGCGATCCGCATGCCGCTCAATGCGCCAGGCTCCGCCGCCAGACCAGCAGCACGAGCATGCCGCTCGCCAGCACCGCCTGCCCCACCGCCTGGATGCCCGCGCCCATCAGCCCGGCATGATGCAGCAGCCAGGGCAGCACCGGCAGGAAGAGGATGCTGGCGAAGAGATTGGCGCTCATCGACAGCGCGGGATAGCCCATGGCCGACAGCGCGGAACTGCATGGCGGGCCGATGACGGCGATGGCGCGCGCCAGGATGAGGACGACCATCAGGCTCCCCGCCGCCTTGAACGCGGGGCCGGCAAGCAATGTCACGATGGGCGTGGGGAACAGCGCGGCGATAACCACCACCGGCATGGCCGCGAGCACCGCGATGCCGATCACCTTGCGCAGGGTGCGGCGCAACGGCGCGCCGCCTTCCCCGGCCGCGACCATGCGCGCCAGCTCGGCATAGGCGGTGTTACCCAGGATCTGGGCGGGCTGGGCGATGATGACGGTAGCACGCTGGGCGACGGCGAACAGGCCCGCCATGGCGGGGCCGAGCACCCAACCGACGATCAGCGGCGCGATGCGGCCGGCCAGTTCGCCGAGCGTCACATCGGCGTTGCTCGCGACCAGAAAGCGCCAGATGCCCGGATTGTCCGCGCGCGCGCTGCCCGGTTCCGGCTGGCGCAGACTGCTGCCCAGCCTTCGATAGGCGAACCACAGGCCCATCGCCCAGAGCACGGCGAATTCGGCAATGGCGGCCACCAGCCAGGCGACCAGAAAGCCCTTGAGCCCCCAGCCCAGCATCAGCGCCACTGTCGCGCCGATCAGGCGGACGATGGGCTGCACCATATTGTGCAGACCCAGCAGGTCGAACCGCCCGATCAACTGCAGATAGCCCGCCGGGGTCGACCGCACCGAGCCGAGCACCGCGAAGCTGTAGGGAATGGCGAAGGCCAGCGTCGCGGGCGGCCAGCCCAGATGCGCGCCGACAAAGGGCGCACACAGCATCGCCGCGACGATCGCCGCCACCCCGCCGGCAAGCTCGACCGCCGTCCCGAAACGCAGCAGCCGGGCCATGCGGTGCGGCGACGGATCGAGATGGGCTTCGGCGCCATAGCGGACGATGGCCTGCCATGCGGGGAACTCGACGATGCCGCACACCGCCGTCACATAGCCATGGACCAGCACCAATATGCCATAGTCGCGCGGCCCCAGCACGCGCGCGGCGATGACCAGATAGGCCAGGCTGATCAGCCCCGCGCCGGCCTTTCCGCCCAGGACAAGGCCCAGCCCGGCGAAAATCCGCCCCGTAATCCCCGATCGTCCGCTCATCGCGCTTGTGATGACCAGTCTTTTTCGCGCAGCGCAATGCCAAAGCTGTTCCGGGCGGCAAGCCTGCCCGCCAGGAAACGGTAGAAATACCAGTCCATCCAGCCATCCGGCAGGCGGCGGTAGAGCAGCCGCTCCATCGGCGTCCAGCTGACCGAGGCCCGCGAGGCCCGCCGCTGCGATGGGAAGCAGACATGATCGGGATGATAGACCGCCGTGCCGTGCCGCATCAGCGGATGCACGATCTCATGATCCTCCAGCACATAGGGCCAGCGCTGCACGTCGAAGCCACCGGCCGCGCGCAGGGCCTGCGTCCTGAACGCCTGCGCATAGCCGCCGGCATGGCATCGGGTCGGGAAACGCCGGCTCTTGCGCATGATCCGGGCGACCCGCCGCTGCCCCTCGGCGCTGGCGGCCGGTGCATAAAGACCGATCGCCATCACCGCCGCCGCGCGCCCGTTGCTTTCGAACAGGGAGAGTATCCAGGCGACATAATCGGGCGGATAATGGGTGTCGGCATCGCATGTCGCGACCAGCGGCGTCGTGACCGCGGCCAGCCCGGCGGCGAGCGCATGGATCTTGCCCGGCCGGTCGCAGACGATGTGGGACACCGCATCGCCCAGCGGCGCGGCATGCCGGCGCGCCTCCTGCGGCCCCTCGTCGGTCGATCCATTGTCCACCAGCAGCAGGCGAAAGCGGCGGTCGCGCTGCGCCACGAGGCTGTCGATCGTCGGCCCGATCCAGCCCTGTTCGTTGAAATAGGGAAGGATGATCGTGAGGAGAGCGGTCACGCGGCCTGCAATGTCCTGCCGCCGACCGCGACCGGCTGGCGCGCCTGTGCCAGTGCGGCAAGGACATGCGCGGCGCGCTGCGACGACGGCTGCCCGGTCAGGTCGAAGCTTTCGGCGAACATCTGCTGCTGAACGGCGCGATAATGGCTGTCATGCAGTTGCGTCGCCCGCGCCAGCGCGCCGGCCAGTTCGCCCGGATGCGCGATCACCTCGCCCGCCCGCCAATGGTTGAAATTGGGGTCGCCCCGCCATGCGATGCCATGGCTGTTGAGGAAGATGCAGGGCCGCGGCCGCAGCAGGAATTCATAGACCTGGCTGCTCGCATCGCCCAGATAGATGTCGGAGGCGAGCGTATAGCTCATGTCGGTCGACGCGCGGCTGCCCAGGTCGATATGCATGTTGTCGCCATGCAGATAGCGGCTGGAAATCGTGCCGGCACGGCTCACGGTCAGCTTGTCGATGGTGACGACGAAATTGCGTTCGAACAGCATCACATGCGGCGCGAAGATGAGCGCATGGGATTCGTCCGCCAGGAAATGATCCAGCACGTCCCGGCCATGCCTGTACCATGAGGAAAGGTGCGGCGACGGGTGCGGATTGTAGAGCACGACCGGCCGCTCGCCCCCGCTGGGGAACAGTCGCCTGGGCGCACCGGCCATGTCGAATTTCGGATAGCCCACGATGCTGATCGTATCGGGATCGACCCCCGCCTCGGCGATCAGCCGCTGCCTGATCTTCGGGCCGGAACACAGCACATGGTCGAAGCCCGCGCTGGCCTTGTCGAAACCGATCGCCCGGTCGCCCGCGCCGTGGCGCGTATGCACCATCGTCAGATCGGAAAGGCCATAGCGCGACTTGAGCATCAGCGAGGTCTTTTCGGCGACGACCAGCATGTCGAGCCCACGGAAGAAATCCAGATTGTCGCGATAGACCAGGATCTTCGCCGCCGGCACGACGCCGCTCAGGAACCGCGCCAGCTGCGCGGAGCGGGGCGACAGGCCAAGCGCGACATGCCGGATGCGAGTGCCCAGCAGGGCGCCCGCCAGCCGCCTGACCTCGCACGCCAGGCGATCGTTGGTAGTGGCGACGATGATCTCCCCATCGAAGCCGCCCTCGGCCAGCGCGATGGCAATCGGCAGGCTGTGAGCGATCTGATGGATCTGATCGTGGTTGAAAAGAAAACAGATGCGCATGGTGCCCCGACGTCACCTTATGCCCACCACCGCAGTCGGGAATATGACAATGGGAAAATTTTTTGGCCGGCGGGCCATGGGCGGCATCGCGCGCGACAACTGCCGAGATCGGGACGAAGGCGGTCAGAGGCGATGTCTCGGCGGGGCCTAATCCACAAATCGGGCGACGAGCCCGGAAACAGGACCGAAATCCCAGTCCGCCACGGCGCCGGTCGAAAGCAGCGGCTGCCAGCGGCTCGCATCCTCCGGCATCCAGTGGTGGACCGTGCCGCCAAGGTTGAAGACGCAGAGCAGCCGCTCGCCATCCACCATGCGTATAAAGGCGAGCAGTTCTTCGGGCGTATCGAGAAACGCGATATCGCCTTGGCGGAGCGCGGCCGATCGCTTGCGCAGCGCCAGCACCTGCCGCGTCCAGTGGAGCAGCGAGTCCGGCCACGCCTCCTGCCGGTCCACGGCCAGCGGCCGATGCGCCTCGCCCACCGGCAGCCAGGGCTTTGCATGCGAAAAGCCATAAGAGGGCGCATCGGCCGTCCACGGCATCGGCGTGCGGGCGCCGTCGCGCGACAGGGTCAGCGGCCAGTTGGCGATCGCCTCGGGGTCCTGCAGGTCGCCAAAGGCGATATCGACCTGCGTCAGCCCCAGCTCCTCGCCATAATAGAGGAAGATGTTGCCGCGCAGGCTGGCGAGCAGCAGCATCTTCATCCGCCCGAAGGCATCGGCATCATGCCCGCCGGCCCAGCGCGACATCGCCCGGGGCGCATCATGGTTTTCGAAGGCCCAGCTCGGCCAGCCGATCCCCGCCGCCGCCGGCCATTTCTCCAGCGCCGTGCGCAGCGCCGACGCGGTCAGTTCGGGCGCATAGAGGAAATCGAAGCCATAGGCGGTGTTGAGCCGGGCATCCCCTTGCGTAAACAGCTTCATCTCCCGCTCGCTCTCCGCTCCGCCCACTTCGGCGACGGTGAAGCGATCGTCATAATCGTCGAACACCTCGCGCACCTTCTCAAGGAAGGCCGGGATGTCGGGATGGCTCTGGCTGTATTTCTTGATCTGGAAATCGAACGGGCGGGTCCGCACGGAGCCATCGTCGGGCGCGGGGGGATTGTCGCGCAGTTGCGGATCGTGCATCGCATGGTTGATCGCGTCGATGCGGAATCCGTCGACGCCCCGGTCCAGCCAGAAGCGCACGATGTCGAGCAGCTCGGTCTGGACCTCGGCATTGTGCAGATGCAGTTGCGGCTGTTCGCGCAGGAAATTGTGCATATAATATTGGCGGCGGCGCGCGTCCCATGTCCAGGCCGGTCCGCCGAAGACCGACTGCCAGTTATTGGGCGGCGTACCGTCCGCCCTCGCATCGGCCCAGACATACCAGTCCGCTTTGGGATTATCGCGGCTCGCCCGGCTCTCGATGAACCAGGGATGCGCGTCGGAGGTATGCGCCCACACCTGATCGATGATGACGCGCAAGCCCAGCGCATGGGCGCGCGCCACCAGCGCGTCGAAATCGGCAAGCGTGCCGAAGATCGGATCGACATCGCGATAATCCGACACGTCATAGCCGAAATCGCGCATCGGGCTCTTGAAGAAGGGCGACAGCCAGATCGCGTCCACGCCCAGCGATGCGACATAGTCGAGATGCGCGGCGATGCCCTGAAGGTCGCCGACGCCATCGCCGTTCGAATCGGCAAAGCTGCGGGGATAGATCTGGTAGATCGCGGCGCCGCGCCACCACGGTGTTTCGGCTTTCGTCATGCTGTCTGTCATCATCATGTCTTCCGCGGCATCTGGGGCACATTCCGGGCGGCGGCAGGAAGACAGGGCCGTTGCCCGGCGCGGATGCACGCGGCGCAGGGCGCGCGCCAGCACCGCACATCATCCGAACCGGAATCGCCCTCCCCCTGCGCGGCCAGCTTAGCGGCCGACAGGGTGAAGGCGAGCGGATATTATGCCCTTGTGAGGATCGACACGCCGCGGAGCCGCACCCTTCCGTCAGGCAAGCACCATCCCGTCAGGCAGGCGGCATCCGGCGCCATGGCGGCATGGGCGAGATCATGCCCGGCCGACGCCTTGCCGCGAGGCGATCAGCTTTCCCGCGCGACCTGGAAGCCCGCGAAGGACTGGCTGACCGGCATCAGTTCGATGCTGTTGAAGTTGAGATGCGCCGGCTGCGTCGCCACCCAGAACAGGGTTTCGGCGATATCCTCGGCCGTCATCGGGTTGGCGCCGCCATAGAGCGTGTCCGAAGCCGCCTGGCTGCCGGTGCGGATCAGGGTGAATTCGGTTTCGACCATGCCGGGCTCGATCGAGGTCACGCGGACCCCGGTGCCGTGCAGATCGGACCGCAGGCCCAGCGAAAACTGGCGCACAAAGGCCTTGGTGCCGCCATAGACATTGCCGCCGGCATAGGGATAGGTCGCGGCGACGGAGCTGAGATTGAGGATCGCCCCCCTGCGCGCGATCAGCCGCGGCAACAGCAGTTGCGTGATGGTGACGAGCCCCGTCACATTGGTGTCGATCATCTGCCGCCATTGGGCGAGATCGGCCTGCTGCGCGGGGGCCGTGCCAAGCGCGAGCCCGGCATTGTTGATCAGCACGTCGATGCCGGCGAAATCCTCCGGCAGGCTGGCCAGCGCCGCGGCGATGGCATCCTCGTCCCGCATGTCGAAGGCGAGCGCAAAGGCGCTGTCGGCCCCAAGCTCGGCGATGAGCGCGTCCAGCCGATCCTTGCGACGCCCGGTGACAACCACCTTGTCCCCGGCCGCGACGAACCGCCGCGCGGCGGCCGCGCCGATTCCCGCCGTGGCACCGGTGATGAATATCGTCTTCTGCATCTTGCTTCCTTGCCCCATGACGTCCTTGGCCAGCGCATCGTCCGCCGCCGGCAGACTGACTAGCGATCTGGAACGAAGAGGACAATTCGCCCGCACATTTTGCGGTACGGCCCGGATGGTCCGGGCCGGCCGCCACGCATGATCGCGCGGGCCCGGGCGCAGGGCGCGAAGATACTGTCGCCGCGACGATGCGCGCCCTCATGCGCCAAGCGCAAGGCGCGATCGCGAAAACGGACCGCCCCTCATGCCTTCCTGCGCCAGAACCTCCTACCCCCGCGCGCGGCAGACCGGCTGCGGCGCGCGGGGGTGTGGGATCAGTTGGCCCGGGCCGCCGGCTGCGCGGCGCGCCATGCCTGATATTTGTCGATGGCGTCGGACTGCATCAGGATCTTCGAATTGGGGTCGATCGTGACGCCGGCCTGCGCCGTCGCCGGCACTGCGCCGGTGCCGTCGGCCATCGGCAGCGTGACGGTCTTGCCGTCCACACGCACATCGACCGGCATCGGGAAGGGCAGGTTGTCCGGCGTCTGCCAGTGCAGCTTGAGCATCCCGCCCTCACGCATGGCGACCAGCTTCGGCAGGGCGGCGCGATAGAGATAGACGTCGAAGAACCATTTATAGTCCTTGCCCGTCACGTCGTTGACGATCTTGAGGAAGCCCTGCGTCGTGCCGAACTGCGGCGTGAAGTTGCCGGGCTTGGGATCGGGCCGGCCGTAGACGAGAATGCGGATCGCCTTGAAGAAGGCCTCGTCGCCGATCAGCCCGCGCAATGTATGGGCGACCCAGCTCCCCTTGGTATAGATGTCGCCGCGCGGGCCGGTGGGATCGGCATAGACCGCCTTTTCGGGCCGCTCCTGCCCGGAGACCAGCGGCATCTCGTTGCGGATGCCGGCACGCTGCGGCTTGAGCTGCGCCATATAGTCGATCTCGCCGCCCAGATATTGCGCGATCAGCGGCTGGGCATAGGAGCCAAGGCCCTCATGCAGCCACAGGTCGTCATAATTGGCGTTGGACAGCTGGTTGGCAAACCATTCATGCGAGAATTCGTGGTTCATCAGCCAATCCCAGCCATAGGGCGTCTTGGGATAGTCGTTCGAATAACCGATCAGCGTCTGGTTCTCCAGGCCCGAATAGGGCACGCGGATCACGCCCATCTTCTGGTCCGCCCAGGGATAGGGGCCGATCATATTCTCCCAGAAATCGAGGGTCTGGGGGAATTCGGCGAACAGTTCGGCGGCCTGCTTCTCCTCGCCCGGAAGATAATAGAAACGCATCGGGATGACGTTGCCGAAGCGGCTCTTATAGTCGCCTTCCATCACCTTATAGGGCCCGACATCCAGCACCGACCCATAAGTGTGGATGCTGCGCGCATGCCAGTTCCAGGTGGTCCAGCCATCCTTCTCCACCTTGCTGACGAGCGCGCCGTTGCCCGGCGCCATCAGGCCGGCGGGCACGGTGTAGTGCAGGTCGCTGGTCGCAGGCTTGAGCGTGGGATGGTCGAGGCACGGATAGAGCATGTCGCAGCCGCCGCCCCAAAGCGACGTGTCGATCCACGGATATTTGCCGTCCGGCGTCTTCATCCAGGTGGTGCCGCCTTCCCATGGCGGCCGCTTGGCCAGCGGCGGCGTGCCGGCATAGACCACGCGCGCGGCGAAGCTGGTGCCCGCCTTGATCGGCCGGGCCAGCGCGATGCGCAGCTGCCCTTCCGGATTGGCATAGCTGCCCGGCGCGAGCTTCTTGCCGTCGAGATAGATCGCGGAGATCGCGAATTTGGGGAAGAAATCGAGGATCAGTGTGCCGATCTGCGCCTTTGTGTGCAGATTGAGCGTCACATCGCCTTCCACGCGCTGCCGGTCCGGAAAGACCTTGAGCGCGAGGTCGAGATGATCGAACACCAGCGCCAATTGCTCGGGCGGCATCACACCGCCCATCTTGCGGGTCTGCTCGGTCACATATTTGGGATCATTGGGGTCGGTGATCGACGCCGCCACCTGGCGCTGCGCGAACGCCGTGCCCGCCCCACAGAGCGCCGCCGCACCGCACAGCATTAAAGACAGCAACCGTCGCTTCATCCCGTTTCTCCCAGAAGACAATGTGATTTTCGACACCACCGCGCCTTTACGCAAGCGGCACCGGAAGCGTGCTGGGCTCTCCGGTGCCGGCTGCGAGGAGGAACGGTGGGCGAGGGCTCAGAAACCCTTTTGAACCCGGACATAGAAGAAGCGTCCGCGCGAATTGAAGATCAGGTTGTCGAAACCATTGGCGTAATTGCCCTCAAGGAACGGCGGCATCGCGTCGCCGATATTCTCCACGCCAAGGGTCAGCTTCGCCTTGGCCGCGGCAAAGTCGTAATTCACCGAAATGTCGTGCTGCATATAATCGTCGGCGGTCAGGTGGACGCCGTTGACGAGCAGCGACGCATCGTTGCGGACGCCGCCCACATAGCGCACGCCATAGCTCACGGTCAGGTCGTCGAGCGACCAGGTGAGGCGGGCGTTGCCCTTCCACCGCGGCAGCGTGCCGATCGCCGTCGTATAGGTGCCGATCCGTTCGACCGCAGGCTGGTTCGGTGCCGGCGACAGCGTGTAGGAGGACATATAGGTCGCGTCGATGCGGGCATTGAGCTTGCCCCACGGGCCGGACGCCGTCGTATATTCCAGCCCGAAGTCCAGTCCCTTGATGCTCTGGTCGAGCAGATTGTCGCGCGTCGCGAACATCTCGTAGATCGATCCGTCCGGATTGCGCGTGACCCGGCCGGCATAGTCCAGCCCGGCGGCGTTCTGCGCGATGATATAGTCGACATCCGCAATGCCGATGATGTTGGATTTCTTGATGTGGTAATAATCGACGGTCAGCGAAAGGCGCGGGACGAAGCTGGGCGTGAACACCGCGCCGACGGTCAGCGTCTTTGCCGTTTCGGGCTGCAGATTGGGATTGCCGCCCGTGACCACGAAAGTGCCGGTGGTGACGGGCGCCTGGATGCCGTGGCAACCGGGAAGCGCGGCATATTGCGCCGTGGCGCACGGATCGGTGACGGGGCGATAGCCGCGGCTCTGTGTCGAGTTCGCCTCGCCGAAGGTCGGCGCGCGGAAGGCGGTGCCCCATGAACCGCGGATCAGCAGGTCGCTATAGGGCCGCCATTTGACGCCGACCTTGGGGTTCCATGTGTCCCCGAAGGCATTGTAATGCGAATAGCGTCCCGCCGCCTCGATATCGAGGCGATAGGCGAACGGCACGTCCTTCAGCAGCGGCAGGCCGACTTCGGCATAGATTTCCGAAACCTTGCGCGTCGGCGGCAGGAAGGGCGGCGTCTGGGTCGGATAGTCGGGTGCATTGTCCTGCACCTGCTTGAAGCCTTCCTCGCGATATTCGGCACCCAGCGCAACGTTGAGATCGCCCGCCCACAGCGGCAGCACCGTGCCCGAGATATTGGCCACGAAGGAATGAAGATCGGCGGTCACGTCGCGGAAATGCTGGGCCGACACCGAATCGAGCTGCGCCGCGGTAATCGACCCCACCCCTGCGAACAGATTGATCGGGATGCACCCCGCATAGGCCGCGCATGCCGCGTCCGGGCCGACCGCGCGCTGCAGGCGGCTGGTCACGACACCCTTGCCGCTGTCGGTATACTGGTTGAGATGCTGGATATTGGCGGACGCGTCCCAGTGCCAGGTCGTGCCCAGTTCGCCTTCCAGGCCCGCCACGATGCGGTACAGATTGGATTCGACGGCGCTGCGGCGGCCGGCGCCCAACCCTTCCTCCACCAGCGTGCGATAGGCGACGAGATCGCGGCCGAACGGGTTGAACCGGTTGGCCGCGCTGACCGTGATCGTGCCGTCGAAATAATCCGGCGCGAGGAAGCCGAGCGAGGTGCGGTGGCTGAAGCCGCTCTCGACAAACGCCTTGATCCGCGATCCCAGCTCATATTCACCCGCGAAAGTGGTGTTGAACTGCTTCACTTCGGAAGCGCTGCTTTCATATTGCCAATAGTTGATGCCGTCGTTCTGCGTGCCGTTCACATCGGTGAACACACCCGGGAAATAGGCGTCGCGATAATCGCCCAGCGTATTCCCCTGTGCCACGCCGTCCTTCAGGATCATGATCGTGCCGGGGCGCGTAGGGTCCAGGCCCTTGAACGCCGTGCCGGTGGTCGGCGCGGAGTCGCGAAAATTGCGGCCGCCAAGGGAACGCCAGTCCGGATCGCGGCTGATCGGACGATCGCCGATCAGGTTGCCGCCGGTCTGGCGATAGCTCGCGTTGAACACGAACCCGCCATTGTCGAACTTGCGGCCGAAGGTGCCGCTCAGCTCGCGATTGGGCAGGTCGCCACGGCTGGAGATGCCATATCCGCCCTTGAGCAGCAGGCCGTCATAATCGCGGCGCAGAATGATGTTGACCACGCCGGCAACCGCATCCGCGCCATAGACGGCCGATGCGCCGTCCTGCAGGACCTCGACGCGGTCGACCGCCTCGAACGGCACGCTGTTGAGGTCGACCGTGCCTGCCGAGCTGTTCGAAAGCATGCGCCGCCCGTTGACCAGCACCAGCGTATTGACCGCGCTCAGGCCGCGCAACGCGACATTGGCCGAGCCGTCATTGCCGCGGCCGGCGGTGTCGCTGGCCGACGCGGAGGCGACCGGCAACTCGCGCACGAGTTCGCCGATGCTGGTGCTGCCGGTGGCCTCGATCTCGCTGCGGTCCAGGATGGTGAGCGGTGCCGGGCCGGTCAGGTCGGTGGAAGGCAGGCGTGAGCCGGTGACTGTGATGGCCTCATCGGCATCCGCCGCGGCCTGGGGGGCATCCGGCGATGTCGCGGAAGACGTCGCATCCTGTGCCTGTGCGGCGGTGGCGAGCGCGAGCGGTGCAGCGGCGGCGAGCAACAAGAACGACGTTCCAAAGCGCTTCATATGAGACCCCCTGATCTTCTTTATGGAGCTGAGGCGAGCGGATTTTTCCGATTCGGTCAGTGATATACCGTATACTATCTACGCATTGGAGCGTCCAGCCTTGTTTCAAAAAGATGTCATTCCTTGGTATTTTTTATCGCAGGGTGCGAGCGGGACTGCGCGGATATGTCACAGCGAAAGGGCCCGGTCACATATGGCCGGGCCCTTTGGTTGCTGTAGTTGTGCTGTTGTTGTTGGTTATCAGATGCCTGTGACGGGATGCCCCTTGCTTGCGAGGCTTCGTGTGCGGCCATAG